>CAMNJY010000052.1 GCA_946541745.1 uncultured Prevotellaceae bacterium | reverse complement strand
TTTCTAATGGCGGCCATTAGAAATGGCTAAAATTCGGTCTAACGACCGATTTGGGTTTAATCATCCATTCCTTACGCTCGCGCTCAGTCATCTTCTCGATGGCATAGCGGAGGGTGGTGCGGGGCATGTTGTGGGCATGCTGGCGCAGGAAGTCGCGGAGCAAGTCCATGGAGACGCGCTTGCCCATTTCGCGCAGCATCCACCCTACGGCCTTGTGCATCAGGTCGTGCGGGTGGTGCAGGTGGATTTCGGCATAGCGCAGACACCACGAGGGGTCGCCCTGCTGGGTGGTCTTCCATGTGCATACCATGCTGATGCGCTGTCGCCAGAGGCAGGGGCTGTGAGCCAGTTGGTCAATGACGTGGCGTTTGTAGTCCTGGCTGCCGTCGCCGAGGTTGGTAGGCAACAGCAGCCAGTGGCCGACCGTCTTGGGAGCCGAAAGGTCTACCAGGTCCCAATTGTTGGCCTGGTCGGCATACTTGAGGTATATCGACACTATTTCGTCGCGTCTCTTGATGGCCGCAGGGTCGTAGACAAGCCGCTTGGCGGTCAGTCTCTCAAACTGAGCCACAAGTATCAGCAGCCCGCAGAGCCTCACCTCATGCCAGGGCGACATCAGCAGTTGGGCCACTTCGCCCAGCGCCGTGTCTTGGGCCTGCTTCACCACCTCGCGCGTCTGAGGCACCTTCAGACCCAGGAACTCGTCGCCCTCGCCGTACTCGCCCGGCCCCGTCTTGAAAAAGCGCATCAGCTCCGTCCGCTGCCGCTCATTGCGCCGCGACTCCATCAGGCCGATAATCTCCTGTGCGGTCATCGTGGATTGTGGGTCAGTGCGTCAGTCAATCACCCTCACGCCGCCCTTGTCGGCAGAGCTGACACTCTGGGCGTAGGCACGGAGCGCCTTCGACACGGTGCGCTGTCGGCGCAGGGGCTGCTGCGGACGGGCGGCCAGTTCCTCGTCGGAAAGCTTGACGTTGATGGAGCGCGAGGGGATGTCGATGACGATGATGTCGCCGTCCTTCAGCTTGCCGATGTTGCCGCCGTTGGCCGCCTCGGGCGATATGTGGCCTATGGAGAGGCCGCTGGTGCCGCCCGAGAAGCGTCCGTCGGTAATGAGGGCGCACTCCTTGCCCATGTGCATCGACTTGATATAAGAGGTGGGGTAGAGCATCTCCTGCATGCCCGGGCCGCCCTTGGGGCCTTCGTGGGTGATGACCACGCAGTCGCCCTTCTTGACGCGCCCGCCGAGAATGCCCTCGCAGGCATCCTCCTGGGAGTCGAAGACCACGGCGGGACCTTCAAAGTGCCACAGGCTCTGGTCGACGCCTGCCGTCTTCACCACGCAGCCGTCCTGGGCTATGTTGCCGAAGAGCACGGCCAGTCCGCCATCGCGGGTGTAGGCGTGCTCGATGTCGCGGATGCAGCCGTTGGCGCGGTCGGTGTCGATGTCCCACCGCTCGCTCTGGCTTCCCATCTTGGTAGAGAAGCGGCGGCCGGGGGCGGCGGTGTAGATGAGTTGGCGCTCGCTGAGTTCCATGTTGAAGAGTACGGTGGTCATCACCGTATAGCGCTGCATGGCCTCGGCCACCGACATGCCGTCGACGCGCCATTCGTCGTCGTTGATGAGGTTGCCCTTGTAGAGCTCGTACATGATGCCGAGTATGCCGCCGGCGCGGTTGCACTCCTGAACGGAGTACTTCTGGGTGTTGGGGGCCAGCTTGCACAGGCAGGGCACGCGGCGCGACAGCTGGTCGATATCCTTCATGGTGAAGTCTACGCCGGCCTCCTGGGCCACGGCCAGCAGGTGGAGCACGGTGTTGGTAGAGCCGCCCATGGCGATGTCGACCGTCATGGCGTTGAGGAAGGCCTTGCGGGTGCAGATGCTGCGTGGCAGTACGCGCTCGTCGCCCTGCTCGTAGTAGGCCAGCGCGTTTTTCACTATCTGGCGTGCGGCCCGCTTGAAGAGCTCTATGCGGTCGGTGTGGGTGGCCAGTATGGTGCCGTTGCCGGGCAGTGCGAGGCCGATGGCCTCGGTCAGCGAGTTCATGGAGTTGGCGGTGAACATGCCCGAGCAGGAGCCGCAGCCGGGGCAGGCGCACTGCTCTATCTCGTTAAGCTCGTCGTCGCTGATTTCGGGGTCGGCACCCTTCACCATGGCCGTTATCAGGTCGGCATTCTCGCCGCGCCAGCGTCCGGCCTCCATGGGGCCTCCGCTGCAGAAGATGGTGGGAATGTTGAGGCGCATGGCGGCCATGAGCATGCCTGGCGTCACCTTGTCGCAGTTGGAGATGCAGATCATGGCGTCGGCCTTGTGGGCGTTGACCATGTATTCCACGGAGTCGGCAATGATGTCGCGTGAGGGCAGCGAGTATAGCATGCCGTCGTGGCCCATGGCGATGCCGTCGTCAATGGCGATGGTGTTAAACTCGGCAGCGTAACAGCCCATCCGCTCTATCTCCTGCTTCACTATCTGGCCAATCTCATGCAGGTGAGTATGGCCCGGCACGAACTGGGTGAAAGAGTTGACCACGGCTATGATGGGTTTGCCAAACTGCTCATGTTTCATGCCCGTAGCCACCCAAAGGGCGCGGGCGCCTGCCATGCGGCGGCCTTCTGTGCACACGGCACTGCGTAACTGGTGTTTCATATCCTTAATACAATTGTTTTTGTTGCTTTCTGCCTGCAAAGATACGCTTTTTTCACCTAATGGCCAACAATTTGGGGGGAAATGAGTTGCTGATTCAACTTTTTTTCGTAACTTTGCACTTGAAATGCCGTTTCACATGCCAATCAACATACTGGACTTCATCTTTAAGGGCATGCTCATAGGGATGATAGCGTCGGCCCCGATGGGGCCGGTGGGCATTCTGTGTGTGCAGCGCACGCTGAACAAAGGCCGATGGTACGGGCTTGCCACGGGTGTTGGTGCGGCCGTCAGCGATATTATCTATGCGGCCTTTGCGGGCTTCGGCATGTCGTTCGTGATGGACCTCATCAACAACGACCAGAACCGCTTCTACCTGCAGATAGTGGGAAGCCTGATGCTGCTTGGCTTCGGATTCTACACCTATCGCTCCGACCCCACGAAAAAGATCCACCAGTCGGGGCATAACAAGGGCACGCTGTGGTACAACACGTGGACGGCCTTTCTGGTGACCTTCTCCAACCCCCTTATCATCTTCCTCTTCCTGGCTATGTATGCCCAGTTTGCCTTTGTGTTGCCCAACCATCCGTTTGAGATGCTGGTGGGCTTCATGAGCATTGTCGGCGGGGCGCTGCTGTGGTGGTGGGGACTGACGTGGCTGGTAGACAAAATCAGGGTGAAGTTCGACGAAAACGGCATTCGCATCATCAACCAGGTCATCGGCGTGGCCGTGATTATCAGCAGCGTCATCATGCTGCTCGGCACCACCACCAATCTTATAAGGTGGTGATGGAAGATTGAAAATGAATAGTAAATCGTAAATTGTTAAATAGTAAATAAAAAGGTGTTTATAGCCCAGGAGTTAAGAAAGAAGAACATTGCCGAGTATCTGCTCTACATGTGGCAGGTGGAGGACACTATCCGTGCTTTCGGCTGTTCGTTGAGCCGCATCAGGCATGAGTACGTAGAGCGGTTTGACTATAGCGACGAACAGAAGGAGGAGGAAATCGACTGGTTTGGCAACCTGATTCGCATGATGAACCAGGAGGGCTGCCGCGAGCAGGGACACCTGCAGATCAACAAGGTGACGCTGCAGATGCTCATAGACCTGCACAGGCAGTTGTTGGAGTCGACCAAGTATCCGTTCTATAGTGCTGCCTATTACAAGGTGCTACCCTTCATCGTTGAGCTGCGCAACCGTGGGGCCAACCGTGAGGAGAATGAGATAGAGACCTGTTTCAACTCGCTCTACGGGGTCATGATGCTAAGGCTGCAGAAGAAGGATATCTCGCCCGACACGCAGCATGCCGTCAAAGAGATGTCGACCTTCATCGGCATGCTGAGCGACTACTACAAGAAGGACCGGGAGGAAGGACTGAAGTTTGATTGAAGACTGAACATTGAAGATTGCAAGATGAATATACTGATTACCGGATGCAACGGACAGCTGGGCAACGAGATGCAGTTGCTGGAAAGGCTGCATCCAGAGCACACCTTTTATAATACGGATGTGCAGGAGTTGGACATTACCAACCGCGAGGCCATAAGCCACTTTGTGGACGAACACCAGATAGACGGCATCGTGAACTGTGCGGCCTACACGGCCGTCGACAAGGCCGAGAGTAACGCGCCGCTGTGCGACCTGCTCAACCACACGGCCCCCGGCTATCTGGCAGAGACCGTGGAGCGCCGTGGGGGATGGCTGATACAGATTTCCACCGACTATGTGTTTGACGGTACCAACCACCGGCCTTACGTTGAGACCGACCCCGTGTGTCCCAACAGCGTCTACGGGCGCACCAAGCTGGCAGGTGAGCAGGCGGCACAGCAGGCCTGCCGCCGCACGATGATCATTCGCACGGCGTGGCTCTACTCTACCTTCGGAGCCAACTTCGTCAAGACCATGCTGCGGTTAGGCAACGAGCGTCACGAGCTGGGTGTCATCTTCGACCAGATAGGTACGCCTACCTACGCCCGCGACCTGGCTGTAGCCATCATGGCCGCCATCAGTCAAGGCGTGAGGCCCGGCGTCTATCATTTCAGCAACGAGGGAGTCATATCGTGGTATGACTTCACCAAGGCTATCCACCGTCTGGCCGGCATCAGGAGCTGCAAGGTGCGCCCACTGCACACCAGTGAGTATCCCACACCCGCTGCACGGCCACACTACTCGGTGCTTGACAAGACAAAAATCAAGCAGACTTACGGTCTCGACATTCCCTATTGGGAGGAGAGTCTCGCAGAGTGTGTGTCAAAACTCATTTAGGATATGAATCAGGAGATAGAACGCAGGCGGACATTCGCCATCATTTCGCACCCCGATGCCGGCAAGACCACGCTGACCGAGAAGTTCCTGCTTTTCGGCGGGCAGATTCAGGTGGCCGGCGCAGTGAAGAACAACAAAATCAAGAAGACAGCCACCAGCGACTGGATGGACATTGAGAAGCAGCGCGGCATCTCGGTTTCCACGTCGGTCATGGAGTTTGACTACACCCCCGACGGCAAGGACGTGGAGTATAAGGTGAATATCCTCGACACCCCCGGCCACCAGGACTTTGCCGAGGACACCTTCCGCACGCTGACCGCCGTCGACTCGGCCATCATCGTGGTCGACGGTGCCAAGGGTGTGGAGACGCAGACGCGCAAGCTCATGACCGTCTGCCGCATGCGCAAGACGCCGGTCATCATCTTCATCAACAAGATGGACCGCGAGGGCCGCGACCCCTTCGACCTGCTCGACGAACTGGAGCAGGAACTGGAAATCAAGGTGCGCCCCCTGAGTTGGCCTATCAACCAAGGCGCCAAGTTCAAGGGCGTGTATAATATCTACGAGCAGAAGCTCGACCTGTTCACCCCCGACAAGCAGCGCGTCACCGAGAAGGTCAGCGTGGAGCTCGACTCTGTCGAGCTGAACGAGAAGGTGGGCGACGATAATGCTGAGAAGCTGCGCGAGGATTTGGAACTGGTAGACGGCGTCTACCCCGCATTCGACGTAGAAACCTATCGTCAGGCCGAGGTGGCACCCGTCTTCTTCGGCTCGGCCCTCAATAATTTCGGCGTGCAGGAACTGCTGAACTGCTTTGTAGAGATAGCTCCCTCGCCGCAACCCACCAAGGCCGAGGAGCGCCAGGTGATGCCTGAGGAGCCTAAGTTTACAGGCTTCATCTTCAAGATAACGGCCAACATCGACCCCAACCACCGCTCATGTATCGCGTTCTGTAAGGTCTGCTCGGGGCGTTTCCAGCGCAACCAGCCCTATCTGCATGTGCGTCAGCAGAAGCTGATGCGCTTCACTTCGCCCACACAGTTTATGGCCCAGCGCAAATCAACTATCGACGAGGCGTGGCCCGGCGACATCGTGGGACTGCCCGACACGGGCGGCATCTTCAAGATTGGCGACACCATCACCGAGGGCGAGCAGCTGCACTTCCGCGGCCTGCCTTCGTTCTCGCCAGAGCTGTTCAAGTATATTGAGAACGACGACCCCATGAAGTCGAAGCAGCTGCAGAAGGGTATTGACCAGCTAATGGACGAGGGCGTAGCCCAGCTGTTTGTCAACCAGTTCAACGGGCGCAAGATTATAGGAACCGTCGGACAGTTGCAGTTTGAGGTCATTCAGTACCGGCTGGAGAACGAGTACAATGCCAAGTGCCGATGGGAGCCCGTCCACCTGTACAAAGCCTGCTGGATTTCGAGCGACGACGAGCAGCAGTTGGAGCAGTTCAAGAAGCGCAAGTACCAGTATATGGCCAAGGACAAGGAGGGGCGCGACGTCTTCCTGGCCGATTCGGGCTACATGTTGCAGATGGCGCAGCAGGACTTTGAACACATACGCTTCCATTTCACATCCGAGTTTTCGTCTTGACTTATGACACGCGAAGAAGATATACGCAGAGCCGTGGAGACCATGCGGCGGGGTGGGGTGATACTCTACCCTACAGATACGGTCTGGGGCATAGGCTGTGACGCTACCAATGCCGACGCCGTGAAAAGAGTGTATGATATCAAGCAGCGCGACGACTCGAAGGCGCTGATATGCCTCGTGGACAGCGATGCGCGGCTGCAGCGGTATGTGCGCGACGTGCCCGAGGTGGCCTGGCAGCTGATAGACTGCTGCGACAAGCCCACCACACTGATACTCGACGGTGCGGTGAACCTGGCGCCCAACCTGATAGCTGACGACGGCTCCATAGGCATACGCATTACCCGGGAGCCGTTCTCAAAGGAGCTGTGCTACCGGTTCCAGAAGGCCATTGTCTCAACGTCGGCCAACATCAGCGGCGAGCCGGCGGCGCAGAACTACCGCGACATTGACCCCCGGCTGATAGAGCAGGTGGACTACGTCTGCTGGAGCCGTCGTCAGGAGCATCAGCCCCACCAGCCTTCGAGCATTATCAAGCTGGGGCGTGGCGGCGAAGTTACGATAGTGAGAAAGTGAGCGATAGAGTAGATGAGGACGGCGGTAATTGGCGGCGGAGCGGCAGGCTTCTTCCTGGCTGTGAACCTGAAGGAGCTGGTTCCCTCGATGGAGGTCACTATCCTGGAGCGTAGCCAGCGGGTGCTGGCCAAGGTCGAGGTATCGGGTGGCGGCCGCTGCAACTGCACCAACACGTTTGAGCACGTCAGCGATCTCAGCCAGGTTTACCCGCGCGGCCATCGTCTGCTGAAGCGGCTCTTCAACGTCTTTGACTATCGCGATGCCTATGAGTGGTTTGAACGTCACGGCGTCAGGCTGACGACCCAGGCCGACGGTTGCGTGTTTCCCGCCTCTCAAGACGCCCATTCCGTCATCAACTGTTTCCTCAGTGAAGCTCGCCGCCACCTTATTAATATCGTTAAGGGGGTACGGGTGGAGTCGCTGAGCGAGCTGATGACCCAGTACGACTTCGTAGCCGTCTGCACCGGCGGCTCCCCCCGTGAGGATGGCCTGCGGTGGCTGTCAGAAGCCGGCCACGAGACGGTAAGCCCTGTGCCCTCGCTCTTCACGCTGGCCGTTGCCGACCAGCCGCTCTGCGACCTGATGGGCACCGTGGCTGAGCAGGCCCAGACGGGCATTGCCGGTACCCGGTTGCGCAGCGAGGGTCCGTTGCTGGTGACCCACTGGGGCGTGAGCGGTCCCGCGGTGCTGAAGCTGTCGAGTTATGGCGCCCGCTATCTGGCTGAGCACGACTACAAGGCGACACTCACCGTCAACTGGACGGGGCGGCACCAGCAGGAGGTGGCTCACGAGCTGCAGACCATAGCCGCCACCCAGCCCCAGAAGCAGCTGCGGACTGTGCATCCCGCCGGTGTGCCCTCCCGTCTGTGGGACTACCTGCTGGCAAAAGCCTTGGGGCAGCGCGCCTCCAGCCGTTGGCAGAGTCTGAACCTGAAGGAGCTGAACCGGCTCTCCAGTGTGCTTACCGCCGACAGCCTGCAGACCTCGGGACGTGCCCCCTTCCGCGACGAGTATGTCACCTGTGGCGGCGTGGCCCTGAGCGGCGTTGACCCCTCGACGATGGAGAGCCGCCATGTGGCGGGCCTCTATTTTGCCGGCGAGGTGCTCGACGTGGACGGCATTACGGGCGGCTTCAATTTTCAGGCGGCCTGGACGACGGCCTACGTCGCTGCCAAGGCTATATCGGAAAAGGTAAAAAATAACTAACAAGTAGTAATGGCACTGGAAGAAACAGATAGTAGAACGTGGATAGCGCGGCTGCACGACTGGCGGGTGGCACATGTCAGCGACAAGATGTTCCTCCTCATCCTGGCCTTTCTGGTGGGACTGTTTGCGGCCGTGGCGGCCTATACGCTTCACGGCATTATCAACCTGATAGTGGCCCTGCTGACGAGCTCCTTCTCGCGCACGTCGGCCAACTGGCTCTACCTGGTCTATCCCGTCATAGGCATCTACCTGACGTCGCTGTTTGTGCGATACATTGTCCGCGACGATATTTCACACGGCATCACCCGGATACTCTACGCCATCTCGTCGAACCGGTCGCGGCTGAAGTCGCACAACTGCTGGTCGTCGGTCATTGCGTCGGCCATTACCATCGGCTTCGGCGGGTCGGTGGGAGCCGAGGCCCCCATCGTGCTCACCGGCTCGGCCATAGGCTCCAACCTGGGGCAGCTGTTCCACCTGGACCGTAAGACGCTGATGACCCTCGTCGGCTGTGGTGCCGCCGGTGCCATTGCCGGCATCTTCAAGGCGCCGATTGCCGGCCTGGTGTTTACCCTTGAGGTGCTGCTCATTGACATGACCATGTCGTCGCTGCTGCCTATTCTGGTCAGTTGTGTGACGGCCACCTGCTTCACCTACATCTTCAGCGGCAACGATGCCCTGTTCACCTTCCAGCTCGACAACGAGTGGACGGTGCAGCGCGTGCCCGCCTGCCTGCTGCTGGGCATCACCTGCGGGCTGGTGTCGCTCTACTTCATCCGGGCTATGAGCATGACCGAGGGGCTCTTTGCCTGCTTCAAGGACCGGCCCCACCTGCGGCTGGTCATTGGCGGCTTTATGCTGAGCCTGCTCATCTTCCTCTTTCCGGCACTCTTCGGCGAGGGTTACTCCAGCATCAACCTGCTGCTCAACGGCAAGACCGAGGCCGACTGGAACCACATACTCGACAATTCGCTCTTCGCCGGAGAGTCGGCCATGCTCATACCCTACATCGCGCTGGTGCTGCTGACCAAGGTGTTTGCCACCTCGGCCACCAATGGGGGCGGTGGCTGCGGCGGTACGTTTGCCCCCTCGCTATTCATAGGCTGCTTCACCGGCTTCCTCTTCTCGCGGCTGTGGAACATGGAGCAGGTGGGTGTCTACGTGCCTGAGAAGAACTTCGCGCTGATGGGCATGGCCGGTGTCATGTCGGGCGTGATGCACGCGCCGCTGACGGGCATCTTCCTCATTGCCGAACTCACTGGCGGCTACAGCCTGCTGCTGCCGCTGATGATTGTCTCGGTGATGTCTTACCTCACCATTATCATCTTCGAGCCTCACAGCATCTATGGCGCCAGGCTGGCCAAGGAGGGCCGGCTGCTGACCCACCATACCGACCATGCCGTGCTGACGCTGATGAATCTGGAGTCGGTCATCGAGCGCGACTACATGGCCGTCAGCCCCGACATGGAGCTGGGACAGATTGTCAATCAGGTGAGCCGCAGCCGCAACCGGGTGCTGCCCGTCCTCGACGGCGCTGGCACGCTGCTGGGCGAGATAGACATCACCCACATCCGCAAGGTGCTGTTCCGCATAGAGCTCTACCACCACTTCACGGCCAGCCAGCTGATGGAGGACCCCGAGGCCACGCTGGTAGACTCGGCACCGATGACGACGGTGATGAAGACGTTTGAGACCACCGGCGCCGAGTGGCTGCCCGTGGTCGATATCGACAGCCACCTGAAGGGCTACATCTCGCGCCAGCGGCTCTACACCTTATACAGAAAGATGGTTCACGACATGAGTGAAGATTAAAAAGTCAAAGCCAAAAAGATGAACAAAGACGATTTACGCATAGTGTTTATGGGCACGCCCGAGTTTGCGGTAGCAACGTTGCAGGCCCTTGTTGAAAACAGCTATAACGTGGTGGCGGTGGTGACACAGCCCGACAAGCCCGTGGGCCGCCACGGGTCGGTGTTGCAGCCGCCGGCCGTCAAGCAGTATGCCTTGGCGCACCACCTGCCCGTGCTGCAGCCTGTGAAGATGAAGGACCCTGACTTTGTCGAGACGCTCCGCTCCTACCGGGCCAACCTCCAGGTGGTGGTGGCCTTCAGGCTGTTGCCTGAGGTGGTGTGGGCCATGCCCGAGTATGGCACGTTCAACGTGCATGCCGCCCTGCTGCCTCAGTACCGTGGTGCTGCCCCCATCAACTGGGCCGTCATCAACGGCGAGACGCAGACCGGCGTGACCACCTTCTTCCTCGACCACGACGTCGATACGGGGCGTATCATCATGCAGCTGCCCTTCGATATTCCCGACACTGCCGACGTGGAGTATGTCTACGACGGCCTGATGCACTTAGGGGCCGACATCTGCCTGCAGACCATAGAGCGCATCATAGCTGCCGACGGCCACCCGGCCACCACCGTCCAGGAGGGTGAGAACCTGAAGCCGGCGCCCAAGATTTTCAAGGAGACCTGCCAGATAGACTGGCGCCAGCCGGCCAAGTGCGTCTATGATTTCGTGCGTGGCCTGAGTCCCTATCCGGGAGCCTGGACGACCCTGGTGGGCACGGACGGGCGCGAAACGGTGCTGAAGATTTTCCGCACGTCGAAGACCGACCGCAAGGGCTGTGGGGTAGGGCGGCTTGTGGCCGACCGCAAACACCTCTATGTGTCGGCCGGCGACGCCCTGCTGCAGATAGACGAGTTGCAACTCTCTGGCAAGAAGCGTATGGACGCCCCGTCGTTTTTGAACGGCATGCAGGCCATAGAGAATTATTTTGTGAAGTGACATAATAATTCGGGGGGCTGTTGCGTTTGATAGATATAACAGAAACATTATTCATTTAAAAAACGCAGCCTATGCATATTTCTACCCAACAAGTCATCGACGTTGTAACCGCTATGAGCGAGGAGTTCACCCCGAGCGCCGCGACGCTCCACATCATCAGTCAGTTTGCATACACCTACCGTGTCAGCAACGGTCAGGCCTATTGCTTGAATTAACAATGAGGAATTGGTTATGGCATTAGTTTCTCCATCGTTGCTCGCGGCCGATTTCCTGCATCTGGACCGCGACTTGGAAATGATTAACCGCAGTGAGGCCGACTGGCTTCATCTTGACGTGATGGACGGCGTCTTCGTGCCCAACATCTCGTTTGGCTTCCCCGTCCTTGAGGCGGTGGCATCGCTGTGTACGAAGCCGCTTGACGTACACTACATGATAGTGAAGCCCGAACGCTACATCAGGCAGACCGCCAAGCTGGGGGCTATGATGATGAACGTCCACCTGGAGGCCTGCGACCACCTGCACCGCACCGTTCAGGAGATTCACGACGCCGGCATGAAGGCCGGCGTGACGCTCAATCCTTCAACCCCCGTGTCGCTGCTGGAAGACATCATCGGCGACGTGGACATGGTGCTGCTGATGAGCGTCAATCCCGGTTTCGGCGGACAGAAGTTCATTGAGAACACCCTCAAGAAGGCTCGCCAGCTGCGTCGGCTCATTGCCGCCAGCGGCAGCCATGCCCTCATCGAGGTTGACGGGGGCGTGCAGGGCGAAACGGCTCCCCGCCTGGTGGAGTCGGGGGTCGACGTGCTGGTCAGCGGCAGCTACGTGTTCAAGAGTCCTGCTCCAGAACAGACCATCCACGACCTCAGAGCGTTGGGAACAGCTCTATCTGGTGCTCCTTCGCCATCTTGCGCAGGTTGATCAGTGCGTAGCGCATGCGTCCCAGTGCCGTGTTGATGCTTGCGCCCGTAGCCTCGGCAATCTCCTTGAACGACATCTGCTGATAGAAGCGCATGAATACCACCTCGCGCTGGGCGGCGGGCAGTGCCTCCATCATGCGGCGTACGTCGGTCATGACCTGCTCGCTCACCATCTCGCTCTCGCGGAATGAGTCCATCACCTGATCGCCCCTCAGGGCGTTCAGGTTGTTGTTGTCGGCCAGGTCTATGATGTGCTCGCTGTGCTGTGCCCTGTACCAGTCCATGATGACGTTGTGGGCAATGCGTGTCAGCCAGAAGGTGAACTTGCCTGTTTCGGCATAGCGACCCTCCTGCAGACGGGTAATCACTTTGACGAAGGTTTCCTGGAAAATGTCGTTGGCCAAATCTTCATTGCGCACTACAAACATGATGTATGCGAAAAGTTTTGATTGGGTCCTTGCCAGTAACTCATCAAACGCCTTATTGTTTCCTCCTACGTAAAGCAATGCCAACGTTTCGTTGGTCATCCCTTCAAATTCCTTCATATTCGGTTTTGTTATTTGTTATGAAGTAAATCTTGTTTCGATAGGCAATAAAGTTTAAAATATTGAGTTAATAATCATTGTTGACGGTGCAAAAGTAGGCAAAATAATTAAAATTACCAAACAAATAGACAAAAAAAACAGAAAAAGTTGTATCTTTGTCGTCAAATACGTACTAATAAATAACAGTTTAATATGGTGAAACTATTTGTCCCCGGGCGTTTATGCCTGTTTGGAGAACATACTGACTGGGCTGGGCACTACCGCACCATGAACGCCGAGATAGCCCCCGGTGCGGCTATCGTTACCGGTATCGAGCAGGGCATCTATGCCGAAGTTGAGAAGTCGAAACTCTTTGAGGTGCAGAGCGTTGCCCCCGAGATAGACGAGCAGTGGCACGACTTTGCCTGCCGCATGGACGAGCAGGAACTCAAGCGCATAGCCAAGTCGGGCTCGTTCTTCTGCTACTGTGCCGGTGTGGCCAGCTACATGCTGGAGTGGTACAAGGTGGGCGGTGTGCGCATCAAGATTACCTCCATGACGCTGCCCATGAAGAGCGGCCTGTCGTCGTCGGCGGCCATCTGCGTGCTGGTAGCCCGTGCCTTTAACCTGCTGTACAACCTGAACCTCAACACCCTGGGCGAGATGAATATTGCCTACGTGGGCGAGCTGCGCACGTCGTCGCGCTGCGGCCGTCTCGACCAGGCCTGCGCCTTCGGCGTGAAGCCTAACCTCATGACCTTCGACGGCGACGAGGTAGAGGTGCAGTCGCTCAACGTGAAGAAGCCCCTCTACTGGGTGTTTGCCGACCTCTGCGGCGAGAAGGACACCGTCAAGATATTGCGCGACCTGAACAAGGCCTACCCCTTTGCCTCCAGCGAGCAGGAGAAGCTTGAGCACCTGGCCCTGGGCAGCAAGAACCAGGAGATTGTCAACCGTGCCGTCAAGTATATGGCCGAGGGCGAGGTAGAGGCCCTGGGCCACCTGATGGTCGAGGCCGAGGAACTGTTCAACAGCCACGTCGCTCCCGTATGCCCCGACGAGCTGGGAGCGCCCAAGCTGCGCGCCGTGCTGGCCGATGCCAACATCAGGCCGATGGTCTATGGCGGCAAGGGCGTAGGCTCCCACGGCGACGGCTCGGTACAGTTTCTGGCCCGCGATGCCGACAGCCAGCAGCGCCTGCTCAACTACCTCAACGGTCAGGGCATGAAGGCTTACCCGCTGACCATCAAGCCCGTCCACACCGTGCGCCGGGCTATCATCCCCGTGGCCGGTTACGGCACGCGCCTCTACCCCGCCACCCGGGCGCTGAAGAAAGACTTCTTCCCCATACCCTGTCCTGACGGCAGGGTGAGGCCCGTCATCCTCATACTTCTGGAAGAGCTCATCCAGAGCGGCATTGAGGAAATCTGCCTCATCCTCGGCGGCGAAGAGGAGCGCCAGCTCTATGCCGACTTCTTTGAGCGCCCCCTCAGCGAGGAGCATCTCAGCAAGCTCTCCAAGGCCAATCAGGAGTACGAGAACCACATCCTCGACATAGGCAAGCGCCTGCGCTACGTCTACCAGCGCCAGAAGCGGGGCTTCGGCCATGCCGTCAGCCTGGCGGCCGAGTTTGCCCGCGACGAACCCGTGCTGCTCATGCTCGGCGACACCCTTTACCGTTCGCTGACCAACAAGCCCTGCGCCCTGCAGCTCATAGAGGAGTATGAGCGCTACAACTGCCTCATCGTGGGCCTCTACCCCGTGGCGTTGGCCGACGTGGGCCATTTCGGCATCATGTCGGGCGTTTGGGAGGACAAGGACGAGCGCATCCTCAACGTGTCGACCATCTACGAGAAACCTACCAGCAGCTATGCTGAGGAGTTCCTGGGCGTCAGCAACGGCATGGGCAACCGCGAGTATTGCTCGGTGTTCGGCCAGTATATCCTCACGCCTGAGGTGTTCCAGCAACTGGCCGACGACATCAGACATGCCGACGAGGAGGGCAGCACCAGGGAGATAGAGCTGACCTCGGCCCTTGAAGCCGTGCGCAGCCGGGTAGGCATGATGGGCGTGCGGCTCTACAGCCAGCGTTACGACATGGGCAACCCCGCAGCCCTGGTTGACACCGTGGTCAACTTTGCACGACTTTAACTGAGGTTGATATTTAAATAGGTTATGAATTCAACTTTCGCAAGTTGAGGAGTTAGAAGGAGTTAAAAGGAGTCAGATGGAG
>CAMNJY010000051.1 GCA_946541745.1 uncultured Prevotellaceae bacterium | reverse complement strand
AGTGGGAGGGCCACCGCAACCGCGCCATCATCGAGGTGCTCTTCTCGTGCGGCCTCAGGGTGAGCGAGCTGGTGGCGCTGCGGCTGACGAACCTCTACCTGGACGACGGTTTCGTGCGTGTCAACGGCAAGGGGTCGAAGGAGCGCCTGGTGCCCATTTCGCCCCGGGCCGTCAAGGAGCTGGGCCTGTGGTTTGACGACCGGCGCCAGATGACCATCAAGCCAGGCGAGGAGGACTATGTCTTCCTAAACCGCCGCGGCGCCCATCTGACGCGCACCATGATACTCATCATGGTCAAGCGGCAGGCCGAGGCGGCAGGCATCGGCAAGACCATCTCGCCCCACACGCTGCGCCACTCCTTTGCCACGGCCCTGCTGGAGGGCGGCGCCGACCTGCGTGCCATCCAGGCCATGCTGGGCCATGAGTCGATAGGCACCACCGAAATCTATACCCACATAGACACCAACGCCCTGAGGCAGGAGATTCTGGACCACCACCCGAGAAACAGGAGAAGGTGAAAGGGCAAAAAGGTGAATAATTCTGGCCTATGGTTTCAAAATTTCGTCAAAATGATGCTATAATACATAAATAATGTGTAACTTTGCACGCAAAATACAAACCATAAAGAGAATATGAACTTCAAAAACATCTTTGTTACGCTGGTACTGGCCGTGGCCGGCACCATGACAGCGGCCGCACAGCAGATGCCGCCCATTCCCGTTGACCCCGACGTGCGCATAGGCAAACTGGACAACGGGCTGACCTACTACATCCGTCACAACAACTGGCCCGAGCAGCGGGCTGAATTCTACATTGCCCAGAAGGTGGGCTCCATACAGGAAGACGACACCCAGCGCGGACTGGCCCACTTTCTGGAACACATGGCCTTCAACGGGTCGAAGCACTTTAAGGGCAACGAGCTGCTGCGCTGGTGCGAGTCCATCGGCGTGAAGTTCGGTACCGACCTCAACGCCTACACCTCGATAGACCAGACCGTCTACAATATCAGCAATGTGCCCACCACGCGCGAGTCAATTGTCGACTCGTGTCTCATGATACTGTGGGACTGGGCCGACGGCCTGCTCCTGGAGCAGGAGGAGATAGAGAAGGAGCGCGGCGTCATCCACGAGGAGTGGCGACTGAGGACCTCGGCTCAGATGCGCATGCTGGAGCGCGACCTGCCCAAGCTTTACCCCGGCTCCAAGTATGGCTACCGCATGCCCATCGGCCTGATGGAAATCATCGACAACTTTGAGCGCCCCTTCCTGCAGCAGTACTATGAGAAGTGGTACCGTCCTGACAACCAGGGCATCATCGTCGTGGGCGATGTCAACGTGGACCAGGTGGAGCAGAAAATCCGCCAGATGTTCTCGCAGATAGCCAAGCCCGGCCCCGATGCTGCCAAGATAGAGCGGGTGGACGTGCCCGACAATGCCAAGCCCATCGTGGTCATCGACAAGGACAAGGAGCAGAAGGTGGACCTGGTGCAGGTGATGTTCAAGCACGAGGCCGTGCCCGACTCGGTGAAGGGCTCGCTGGAGTATCTCGTGGCCAACTACATGAGAAACGTGGCCATGGGCATGCTCAACAGCCGTCTCGGCGAGATTGCCGAGCGGCCTGACTGCCCCTTCCTGCAGGCCGGCGCCGAGGACGGCACCTACCTCCTGTCGAAGACCAAGGATGCCCTCTCGCTGAGCGTGGTGCCCAAGGAGGGCCAGATGAACGAAGCCCTGAAGGCCGTCGTCGCCGAGGCCCGCCGCGCCGCCGAGTTCGGATTCACCCAGACCGAGTATGGCCGCTCAAAGGCCAACACGCTGAGCGCCCTCGACAAGCAGTACTCCAACAAGGACAAGCGCTACAACTCGCACTTCGTCAACCAGTATGTGGACCACTTCCTGGCCAACGAGCCCATACCGTCGATCGACGACTACTACCAGCTGATGAAGCAGCTGGTGCCCGCCATCCCTGTCGACGCGGTCAACCAGATGATGGCCCAGCTTATGTCGAAGAGCGACTCCAACATCGTGGTGCTCAACTTCAATCAGGAGAAAGAGGGAGCCACCTATCCCACCGAGGAAGGACTGCTGGGAGCCATCAGCAGCGCCCGCACCATGGCCCTGGAGCCCTGGGTGGACAACGTCAAGGACGAGCCGCTGATGACCCAGATGCCCAAGAAGGGCACCATCAAGAGCGAGAAGAAGAATGCCCTCTTCGGCTACACCGAGCTGACACTGTCGAACGGCGCCAAGGTCATACTGAAGCAGACCGACCTGAAGAAAGACCAGGTGCTGCTCACCGGCGAGGGGTGGGGCGGCTCGTCGCTCTACGGCAAGGACGACTTCACCAACATCAAGATGTTTGGCGACGTCGTGGAGGCCAGCGGACTGGGCAACTTCCTGCACACCGAGCTGACCAAGGCCCTGGCCGGCAAGATAGCCGGCGCATCGCTCTCATTAGGCACGCAGCGCACCGTCGTCAACGGCTCGTCGACACCCACCGACGTGGAGACCATGATGCAGCTGGTGTATCTCTACATGACGGGCAGCATCAAGAAAGACCAGCAGTCGTTTGACCAGCTGATGAAGACCACCGAGCTGACCCTGAAGAACCGCCTGCTGAACCCAGAGTCGGTGTTTGCCGACAGTCTCAGCGCCACGCTGGCCAACCACAACCCGCGCTTCAAGTCGATGGACGTCAGCGACCTGAAGAACGTCGGCTACGACCGCATCCTGCAGATGGCCAAGGAGCGCACGCAGAACGCCGCCGCCTTCACCTTCACCATCATCGGCAACTACGACGAGGCCAAGATCCGTCCGCTCATTGAGCAGTACATCGCCTCGCTGCCCTCGCAGAAAGAGATTGTAAAGGGCAAGGACGTGACCACTGACTATAAGGGCAAGGTGGTGAACAACTTCAAGCACAAGGCTGAGACGCCGAAGGCCATGGCCGTCATGCACTGGTACTCCAAGCAGGTGCCCTACACGCTGGAGAACGTCATCCGCTCGGAGGTGGCCGGACAGGTGCTGCAGATGGTGTATCTGAAGGAGATTCGCGAGGAGGCCAGCGCCGCCTACACCGTGATGGCACAGGCCGGCATCGGCCGCGACGACTTCGGCACCGAGGCCTCCATCCTGGCCTACTGCCCCATGAAGCCCGAGAAGGCCGACGTGGCACAGACCATCATGCGCCGCGCCGTGACCGACATGGCCGCCGGCAAGTGCGACGCCGACATGCTGGCCAAGGTGAAGGAGTACATGCTCAAGGAGCACGCCGACCAGCTGAAGACCAACGGCTACTGGGCCGGCCAGATTAAGACCTGGCGACAGTGGGGGCTTGACATGCACACCGACTACGAGAAGACCGTCCAGGCCGTGACGGCCGGGCAGGTGTGCCAGTTTGTAGCCGACGTGCTGAAGGCGGGCAACGACGCCGAGGTGGTCATGCTGCCGGCGGAATAATTTGGTAATCAATAATTGGTAAAGAGCAATGAGTTACTACTTTTCATCAGAATCAGTGAGCGAAGGGCACCCCGACAAGGTGGCCGACCAGATTTCAGACGCCATACTCGACCAGTTCCTGGCTTACGACCCCAAGGCCCGCGTGGCCTGTGAGTCGTTTGTCACCACTGGTCAGGTGGTGCTCATGGGCGAGGTCAGCAGCGATGTCTACATCGACCTGCAGACCATTGCCCGCAACACCATTAACAAGATAGGTTACACCAAGGCCGAATACCAGTTTGACGGCAACTCGTGCGGCATACTCAGCGCCATCCATGAGCAGAGCGCCGACATCAACCGGGGCGTCGACCGCGACGACGAGGACGCCCAGGGCGCAGGCGACCAGGGCATGATGTTCGGCTACGCCACCAACGAGACGGAGTCGTACATGCCCGTCTCGCTCGACGTGGCACACCTCATCATGCGCACGCTGGCCGACATCCGCAAGGAAGGGCGCGAGATGACCTATCTCAGACCCGACGCCAAGAGCCAGGTCACCGTGCAGTATAGCGACGAGGGCATTCCCGAGCGCATCGACACCATCGTCGTCTCGACACAGCACGACGAGTTTGACGAGGACAAAGCGATGCTGGACCGCATCAAGGACGACGTCATCAACATCCTCATGCCGAGGGTGAAGCAGCAGATACACTCGCAGAAAGTGCTCGACCTATTCGACTCTGACACCTACAACGTCAACCCGACGGAAGAGAACTTCAACGCCCCTGGCATCAAGCTCTACGTCAACCCAACGGGCAAGTTTGTCATCGGCGGCCCCCACGGCGACACCGGTCTGACGGGCCGCAAGATTATCGTCGACACCTACGGCGGCAAGGGTGCCCACGGCGGCGGGGCCTTCTCAGGCAAGGACTCCAGCAAGGTGGACCGCTCGGCCGCCTATGCCGCCCGCCACATTGCCAAGAACATGGTGGCCGCCGGCGTCAGCGACGAGATACTGGTACAGGTGGCCTATGCCATCGGCGTGGCCCGGCCCATGAACATCTATGTCAATACCTACGGCCGCTCGCACGTCAATATGACCGACGGCGAGATAGCCCGCAAGATAGAGCAGCTCTTCGACCTCAGGCCGAAGGCTATAGAGCGCACCCTGAAGCTGCGGCAGCCCATGTACGTGGAAACAGCGGCCTACGGCCACATGGGCCGCAAGAACGAGGTGGTGAAGAAAGTGTTTACCAGTCACTACCACGAGACACGCGAAATGGAGGTTGAACTCTTCACATGGGAGAAACTCGACCGGGTAGACGACATCAAGAAGGCGTTCGGGCTATAAATGATACCACTGCAGGATTCCATTGAAAGCCCGAAGGAAGTCAGTCTGCCACTGTACTACCGCGAGTCTTTTTTCGCCAACGACTCCCTGCTCCACCCCGAACTGCCCGGCGGGCAGCTCGGCGTGGCGGGCGACCCGGTGCCCTATACCGTTCGCAGCGACGACGCTATCACCGCCCTGCTCCTCTTCTGCTTCGTGATGGCATTGGTGGTCTTTGCCCACTCAAGGCAGTACATCACCCACCAGCTGAAGGACTTCTTCTATGTGCGCCGCCACGAATCCTATATCCATCCCAGCAGCAGGTTCCAGTTGTTTCTCAACGTCCAGACCTGCCTGCTGCTGGCTATCGCCACCTTCTACTACATCAACCGCTACGCCAGCGACACCTTGGTGCTCGACCGGCCCTATGGGATCATTGCCATCTACTTCGGCCTATTTTTAGCCTACTTCAGCGTCAAGGTCATGGCCTACAGCGCGGTCAACAACGTGTTTTTCGGGAGTAAAAAAAACAAACAGTGGATAGGCATCTTCACCTTCATCACCTCTCTCGAAGGTGTGGCGCTTTTCCCCGCTGTCATGTTGCAGATATATTTCAACTTGCCTTTGCAAAGTGTTGTATATTATTTGATATTTACCCTCGTTTTGACTAAAATATTGACATTTTATAAGGCTTGGATTATCTTTTTCAAGCAAATTGGTGTTTATATGCAAATTATTTTGTACCTTTGTGCCCTCGAAATCATACCGCTGCTGGCCGTTGTCGGCACAGTGGTTTTGATAACTGACCACTTGAAAGTAATATTTTAGGACACAAAAGAAATGATTAAGAAGATTTTGGTTTCACAGCCGAAGCCCGCAAGCGAGAAGTCGCCCTACTACGATATTGCGAGCAAATTCGATGTTGAGTTAGTATTCCGCCCCTTCATCAAGGTTGAGGGAATGACCTCCAGGGAGTTTCGCGCACAGAAAGTCAACATACTCGACTACACCGCCGTCGTGTTCACCTCACGCCATGCCATAGATCATTTCTTCACGCTGGCCAGGGAGCTCCGTGTCAACATTCCGGAAGACATGAAGTATTTCTGCGTCACTGAAACCATAGCCCTCTATATACAGAAGTACGTGCAGTACCGCAAGCGCAAAGTGTTCTTCGGCTCCACGGGCCGCGTTGACGACCTCTTGCCTACCATGATTAAGCATAAGACCGAGAAATACCTGGTGCCCATGAGCGACGTCCACAACGACTCGCTCACCCGGCTGTTCGACTCCAAGAAGCTGAACCACAAGGAGGTGGTGATGTACAAGACCGTGAGCAACGACTTCACCCCCGACGAGGTGAAGAACTTCGACTACGACATGCTGATCTTCTTCAGTCCCTCCGGCATTGAGGCGCTGACCAAGAACTTCCCCAACTTCGACCAGGGCGACATCGCCATCGCCACCTTCGGGCCGGCAACAGCCCGCGCTGCCAAGGAGGCCGGCCTGCGTCTCGACATTGAGGCACCCACCGACAAGTATCCGTCCATGACGGGTGCGCTGCAGCACTACCTCTTTGAGGTGCAGGACTGATTTTCTTAATTGAAAATTGATAATTGAAAATTGAAATTTTTTTTGATTGAAAATTGAGGAGTGAGGAGGAATGGTTTTCCCAAGAGTCAGCGACTCTGCAGCACCAAGCTGATTGACGAGCTTTTCGCGGGTGGCAACAGCCACTCGCTGACCGTCTATCCCCTAAAGCTGGTTTACACTATTCTCCCTTCTCCCTTCACCCTTCACCCTTCACCCTTCACCCTTCACCCTTCACCAAACGTCCCTTCACCAAAAAGCGTCCCTTCACCCAAAAACCAAGTCCTCATCAGCGTGTCCAAGCGGCACTTCAAGCACGCCGTCGACCGCAACCGTGTGAAGCGGCAGGTGCGCGAAGCCTATCGCCTCAACCAGTCATTGCTCGCCGAGGTTGTGCCTGAGGGGAAGCTGCTGCTGGTGGCTTTTGTGTGGATGTCAGACAGGCTGTTGCCCTCTGATGCGGTTGCCAACCGCGTCAAGGCGGCGCTGACACGTTTGTCCCAGAGATTATGAGCCTCGTGTTGCGCCTGCTGTCCTGGCTGCTGCTGCTGCCTATACGTTTCTATCAGGTGTGCATCAGCCCCTTCACCCCACCTTCGTGCCGGTTTACCCCCACCTGCTCTGAGTATGCGCGGCAGGCCATTGTCAAACATGGCCCTTTCAAGGGGCTCTATTTAGCCGTCCGCCGCCTGCTCCGCTGCCACCCCTGGGGTGGCAGCGGCTACGATCCCGTACCATAAATATGATACGCAAAGGCGCAAAGCCTGTTTCTCAGGACTTTGCGCCTTTGCGTACCACTAAACGGCTTCCTGTCTATCGCGCAATGAGACTCATGGCGAAACCGCCGCCGGGAGCCTCCTTCACCTTGAGCGTCTGGCCGGCCTTCACCGTCTTTTTGGTGATGGTGTAGGCCTGCGGGTTGGTCTCATAGTGCGCGTCCTTGGCGTCGGCATAGACCGTGCAGTCATACTGGCGGCCCTTGTCTAAGAAGTCGAGCTTGACGACAGCGGTGTGGCCTTGTTCGTCACACTTGCCGCCTACAAACCAGTTGTCGGTGCCCTTGGCCTTGCGGGCCACGGTGATGTAGTCGGCCGGCTCAGCCTCAAGGTAGCGGGAGTCGTCCCAGTCGCAAGCCACGTCGCGTATGAACTGGAAGGCATCGTCGAAGCGTTCGTAATGTTCGGGCAGGTCGGCAGCCATCTGCAGGGGTGAATACATCGTGACGTAGAGTGCCAGCGAACCGGCCAGCGTGATACGCGCCCAGCTGGTGTTGTCGCTCCACTCCTTCAGGCGGGTAACAAAGATGCCCGGCGTGTAGTCCATGGGGCCGCCCTGCAGGCGGGTGAAAGGCAGTATGCAGGTGTGGTCGGGCCGTGAGCCGCCGAAGGCCTCATACTCGGTGCCGCGTGCCGACTCGTTGCCCACAAGGTTGGGGTAGGTGCGGCAGAGGCCGGTGGGGCGCGTGGCCTCGTGGGCGTTCACCATGATGTGGTGCCTGGCGGCCTCCTTCACTACGTGCAGGTAGTGGTTGTTCATCGACTGCGAGTAGTGGTGGTCGCCACGGGGGATGATGTCGCCCACGTAGCCCGTCTTCACAGCGTCATAGCCGTATTTGTTCATCAGTTGGAAGGCCTGCTCCATGTGGCGCTCGTAGTTCTGGGTCGACGACGACGTCTCGTGGTGCATCAGCAGCTTGACGCCCTTAGAGTGGGCATAGTCGTTGAGGGCCTTGATGTCGAAGTCGGGGTAGGGGGTCACAAAGTCGAAGACGTCGCGCTTCCACATGTTGGCCCAGTCCTCCCAGCCTACGTTCCAGCCCTCTACGAGCACCTGGTCGAGGCCGTTCTTGGCCGCAAAGTCAATGTAGCGGCGCACCTTCTCGTTGTTGGCGGCGTGGCGGCCGTTGGGCTTGGCGCGGCTCCAGTCTATCTGGTCGAGGTAGATGCTGGGGAACTCATCGGTGTAGTTCCATGAGGACTTGCCGACAATCATCTCCCACCACACGCCGCAGTACTTCGTGGGGTGTATCCAGCTGACGTCATCGAGGGCGCAGGGCTCGTTGAGGTTCAGGATGAGGTTCGACGAGAGCATGTCGCGGGCGTCATCGCTGACCATCACCGTGCGCCAAGGGGTCTGGCAAGGGGTCTGCATGGCGCCTTTCAGGCCGGTGGCGTCGGGGGTGAGGTGGCTGACGAAGGTGAAGGGCTGCGGCAACGCCGCAGCATAGCCGACCGACGGGGCTGTGGCGGCCACGGTGGCGGTGGCGGCGGCCACGGCTGCGGGGGAGGGGGTGTAGGCGTTGCTGCTGCCCATGAGCTTGGTGGTGAGGGCCTTGGTCTCAGCGTCTACCAGCTCCAGATGCATGGTGGCATAGTCGGTGCAGGCGGCCTCATGGATGTTGATGTAAAGGCCGTCGTCGCTCTTCATCTGCAGCGAGGTCTGTACACCGGTGGGCGAGAAGGTGGCCACTGAGGAGTTGTCCCAATTGACGGCCTCGTGGAAACGGCCGCGAATCTCGGAGAGCCGTGACTGCTGCGTCTCCTGCTCCTGGGTGTCGTAGTCGCCGGGAAGCCACCAGGCGGTGTGGTCGCCAGCCATGGCAAACTCGGTGCGCTCCTCCCTGATGAGGAAGTAGTTCAGCTCTTTCTGCTGCGGGAACTCATAGCGCAGGCCTATGCCGTCGTCGTAGACGCGGAAGCGCAGCCTCATCGTCCGCCGTTCCGTTTGTTGCAACAGGGTTGCAACATACTCGACGTAATGGTTGCGGATGGTGGCCGTCTCGCCCCAGACGGGGCGCCATGTCTCGTCGTGCTCGGCGGTGGTCTCGTCAGTGATGGTGAAGCCGTCCATGAGGTCGGTCTCTTTCAGGCCTTTGGAGGCGTGCTTGTCCCTGGCCAGCTCGAGCCCTAAGTGCGACGGCTTGATGACGGCCTTGCCCTTGTAGGTCATCTCGTAGACGGGCCGGCCCTTACTGTCAACGCTGAACTTCAACTCTATGTTGCCGTTAGGCGACTTCACGCTGCCGGCATGTAAAGGTAAAAAAGTAAAAAGGTAAATAGGTAAGACTACCCACCCCCACTTTAATACCCTGTCTTTCACGTTCTCTTTCATATCCATTTTTTACTTTCTTACCTTTTTACTATCTTATTTACTATCTTACCTTTTTACTTTCTTACCTTTATTTCCGTCCGCTTTGTACGATGAGCGTGCTGATTTCGTAGTTCAGCCCTTCGGCGTTGAGCAGCTGCTCAATGGTGAGGTGCATGCGGTAACGCCAGTAGTGGCGCGGGTTGGCGGGAATATTGATACGCTCAGCGTTCTGGTCGGGCAGCCGCAGCTTCTCGTCGATGGCGAGCCAGTCTTGCAGCGACAGCAGACAGAGCATGCTGGGGCTGGTCAGGTGGCGGCTGACGATGTCCTTGGCCAGCCAGCCGGGCAGGGGGTGAGGCGCCTCGCCGCTGCGGCGCAGGATGGTGGTAAAGTAGTCCTGAGTGCGCTCCGTGTCCTCGTCCCACCACTGGCGCAGCGTGGCCATATCGTGGGTAGAGATGGTGCAGACCGAGCGGTAGGGATTGTGGCTCAGCCGGCCGAAGCGGTATTTCGACTCCTTTGGCATCGACTGTATTTCGAGGCTCAGTATGCGCAGCTCGTTCATCACCCAGGGCACGCAGTCGGGCACCATGCCAAGGTCTTCGGCACATACCAACATGCGGGTGGCTTGCGTCAGCCGCGGCAGTTTCTTCATGGCCTCCTGATACCAGAACTGGTTGTTGCGCGAGTAGAAGTAGTCGTTGTAGAGACGGTTGAAGCAGAACTTCTGCTCCTCGCTGAGCTGCAGGTAGGCCTCCTGGTACTGCACGGCGATGCGCGGATGCCAGCGGTCTGCGCGCTTATGGTCTACCAGGAACAGTCCGTCCTTGAACTGTACGCCATAGCTCTCTATCTCCTCACGGCTGAAGCCCAGGGCCGGGACGAACTGTCCCAGGAGTCCCGACTTCTCGGGCACTGGAATCTCCCAGATGCGGAAGAAGCCCAGCACGTGGTCGATGCGGTAGGCATCGAAATACTGCGCCATCTTGCGGAAACGGCGCACCCACCACTGACAGCCGTCCTTCAGCATCTCGTCCCAGTTATAGGTGGGGAATCCCCAGTTCTGGCCGTCGGTCGAGAAGGCATCGGGCGGTGCTCCGGCCTGTCCGTTCAGGTTGAAGTATTTGGGCTCCACCCAGGCCTCCACGCCGTCGCGGCTGATGCCGATGGGTATGTCGCCCTTCAGTATGACGCGATGCTCCCGGGCATACTCATGGGCCGACCTCATCTGCCGGTCGAGGTGGTATTGTACGAAATACCAGAACTGCTCCTCCTTCTTCGCTCCCCGTTTCTCGCTCCTCGCTTCTTCCGGCCACTTCTGGAACTCCGCCGTGCCGTACTTGTCGCGATTGACGCAGAACAGGGCGTAGTGTACGAGCCACTCCTGGTTCTCCTCGAAAAACTGCTTGTAGGCCGCCGTGCGCTGCACATTGGTCCACTCCTGCTCGAAGATGACGTGCAGGTAGTCTATCTTGGCGCGGAACATGCGCTCGTAGTCTATCTGCGGCAGGGCGTTCAGCTCCTGGCGCAGCGCCTCAAACTCAGCCCGCCGGGCCTCGTCCTTGATGGCGGGCAGCTGGCGCAGGTCGCAGTACTGGGGGTGCAGGGCGTAGATGCTGATGGAATTGTAGGGGTAGGAGTCCTGCCAGGTGCCGGTCATGTTGGTGTCGTTGATGGGCAGCACCTGGAGGATGCGCTGGCGGGTCTTGTCACACCAGTCGATCATCATCTTCAGGTCGCCGAAGTCGCCCACGCCGAAGCTCCCTTCCGAACGGAGCGAGAAGACGGGAATGACCGTGCCGGCCCCCTTCCACGGATAGACGGGGAAATAGGCCTGCGGCAGTTCGTAGACCACCACGTCGCCGGCCTCCATCGGCGGCAGGGCGATGGTGCGGTTGATGCCGTTCTCCCAGAGGGGCGTGACGTCGACCTCGTCGTCAAGGGCGACGAACTTAAACTCAAAGGTACGCGGCAACGTGTCGGCATCGAGCGAGATGACCCACTCGTTACACTGGTGCTCAGCCATCTCCAAGGCGCGTTTGGCCTCCCAGTTGCCCAGCGTCTCACCGCCGCCGATGACGGCCAGCCGTTCGTTGGCACGCAGCTGCGGGGTACGCACCTTCAGCCTCACCGTGCGGCTGTAGTCCACGCTGTTGCTCATGTTCCGCTGACGGGCGGCCACGCAGTCGGTGAATGCCGATGAGTACATGAAGGAGTCTTCGGGAATATCCAGCCAGTGGTCGTAGACCTTGTAGCAGCTGCCTTTGGTGGCGGCCATCTCCAGGCGGTGAGGCTCCACGAGCCACTCGTGGCGCATCTCCTGCTGGCCGCGTACCAGCGTATAGTAGTAGTCTATATACGAGCCAGCTTCGGCGGCCATCGACAGCTCCAGCGTCCAGTGCTGTCCGTCGAGCGTTCCCATGGTGTGCGATTCGGGCTTGGCGTTGTCTTTCAGAATGTTGATGACCAGTTCTTCGCCGAACGTGGTCTGATACTCCAGGTTAAATAGAATTTTCATGTGCTTGCAGGTTTTGTTAGTTTTGTGCAAAGATACGAAAAATAGGCTCCTGCTGTTTCCTCACGGCGTGAAATGGCAGAATTATTCTATGCAAACGTTTGCGCTCCCTTCACCAAGACCAAATCTCCCTTCACCCTTCTCCCTTCACCTTTCACCAATAAGACACCCTTCAGAGGTAGAAGATGGCCTCCGGCCCCATGTTGAACAGCAGGTCTACGATGCTGAGGTTGGACATGAAGCCGTGCTTTGCCTCGTAAACCTGATAGTAGCGGCGCGGGGTGAAGTCGGGGTCCGGCGCCGGCTGCTTGGGCTGTATGGCGGTGCGGTAGTCTGTGGTGGAGGGTGAAGGGGTGTAGGCGGTGGTGTAGCTTACGTGGGGGTGGATGTCGAGCAGTTGGCAGATGGTGTGGCGGATGGCCTCGTTGAAGTCAAAGAGGTATTCCCACCGGTGCTCGCTGAAGAAGGGCCGCAGGTCGTCTTCGTAATACATGAAGAAGGGTGAGTCGCCGTAGGCCGACTGCAGGGCGTTCCAGTGCAGGTGGCGCCAGTTGCCATGGTCGCTGATGCGCTGAGCACCGGGCAGCGCCTCCGGGTCGTGGACCACGGGGACGGTGAGCGCCTGGGGGCCGTTGGCGGTGGCTATGATGCAGCGGTTGCGGTAGGTCTGCTTCTGGAAACGCTCGCATCGCTCTATCCACACCTCGTCGGCACGGTAGAGCTTCTGGTACCACTGTATGGGTCCGAAGTAGGTGGTTGATAGCAGTACGTTCATGGCTTGCAGGTGGGTTCAGAGGGGGTGCAGCAGGCGTTCCCGGTCGTAGCCCTTCCACCAGGCACTGTCCGTTTGATGGCGATAGACTACAAGGACGGCACGGCCTATGACCTGCTCCTCACGCACCAGTCCAATGCTCTCTATCTGGTAGTAGTCGTGATTGGCGCAACTGGCCCTGCCCGGCACGACATAGGTGCGCTCCTGCCAGTGGATGGTGTCGCCCGGACACGCGGTGCAGCATCCTATCATGACGTTGCCCGTGGAGTCGTCGACGGCCACCAAGTCGCCCCTTGCTATGGGCTGGGACCACAGCCGCCCGTAGGAGAAGAGCGCACTGCCGCCCGTTCTGAGGCCGTATGACCATCGGTTTACCATCACCCTGTCGCCCGCCATGAGCGTAGGCTCCAGCTGTGAGCCTGTAACGGTATAGATGGTAAAGACCAGCGCCCTGAAGATAAGCATCAGAAGAAATGCCACCATGAGCGCCCCCACAAATTGCAGCGTCTTACGCATGATGTTCAGCAGGTGGCAGCCGTGTTGCTGCCGACACGGCTACTTGATGTTGTCGACAAAGCGGAAGAGCCGCTGCCAGCGGATGCCGCTCATGCCGTGGCGGTCGGGGTCGCTCGACCACCAGATGAAGATGGGCTTGCCTACGATGTGGTCCTCGGGCACGAAGCCCCAGTAGCGGGAGTCGGCCGAGTTGTGGCGGTTGTCGCCCATCATCCAGTAGTAGTCCATCTTGAAGGTGTACTCCCTGGCTTCCTCGCCGTTGATATAGATCTTGTCGCCCTTCACCTCCAGCGTGTTGCCCTCATAGGCACGGATGGGCCGTTCGTAGATGGGCAGGTTGTCGAGGGTCAGCTTTATGCGCTCGCCCTTCTTTGGTATCCAGATGGGGCCGTAGTTGTCGCGGGTCCAGTGGGTGTTGCCGTTCTGCGGGTAGAGTTCCCACGAGTTGCCGCCGTTGTCGCTGTTGATGGCCAGTGTGTCTACCAGGTCTTTCCGCGCGCCGAGCACGTCGACGGCGTGCCTGGTCAGGGGCATGTAGCCCAGCTGGTTGAGGCTCATCAGGTCTTCCATCGATATGCCGAGGTCCTTCATCACGTCGTCGGGCAGTCCCTGGCGCAGCTTCACGTAGTAGGTGTACTGCACGTTGTCGGGCTCCTTGTTGGGTTTGCCGTCCAGGTAGACGATGCGGTTCTTGATCTGCAGCGTCTGGCCGGGCAGGCCCACGCAGCGCTTCACGTAGTTCTCGCGGCGGTCGGTGGGTCGCGTGGCTATCTCGCCAAACTCCGCACGGTTGCCGGCTATATAGTCGCGGCCCAGGGCATAGACCTTGCTGAACAGCTGCAGCCGCTGGGCGGCGCTGAGGCTGTCGGGGTTGGGCATGTTCTTATACTGGGGGTAGCCGTAGCCGTAGCAGAGCCGGTAGTACTCCGTCTGGTACTGCTGGGCGGTGCAGATGGTGTCGCCGGCCGGGTAGTTGAACACCACGATGTCGTTCAGCTCCACCTGCCCCAGGCCCTTCACCCGGCGGTAGTCCCAGTGGGGCCACTCTATGTACGACTTGCACTCCACGACGGGCAGCGTGTGCTGCGTCAGGGGCATGGTGAGCGGCGTCTCGGGGATGCGGGGACCGTAGCTCACCTTCGACACAAAGAGGTAGTCGCCCGTGAGCAGCGACTTCTCCAGCGAGCTGGAGGGGATGACGTAGTTCTGGAAGAAGAACAGGTTGATGAAGTAGACGGCCACCAGTGCAAACACCAGGGCGTCGACCCACGACATGACCCACTTCACGGGTCCCTCTGACTCTTTCCACCACTGCCACTTTATTTTCTTGGTGATATAGACATCGTAGATGAACGGTACTACCAGCAGTCCCCACCAGGAGCCTACCCAGTAGAGGAACAGCAGATAGAGCACCAGCACGACGATGAACTTGGCCCACTGCTTCTTGGGATTTACTTTCTTTTTTTTCTCCATATTTTCAAATAGTCATGTTTTGCATCCTTTTTGACGCAATAACTACGGTTAAAGGATGCAGTCAGTATTGACTTCTAACTCCTTTTAACTCCTTCTATCTCCTTTTAACTCCTTCTATCTCCTTATTAACTCCTTCTAACTCCTTTTAACTCCTTAGAAAGAAAACATGTCGCTGATGGTGAGCAGCCCCTCGTGCTCCTTAGTGTATTCGGCTGCCAGCACGGCACCGATGGCAAAGCCCTTGCGCGAGTGGGCGTCGTGGCTGATGGTGATGAGGTCGGCCTCCGAGTCGTA
>CAMNJY010000050.1 GCA_946541745.1 uncultured Prevotellaceae bacterium | reverse complement strand
GCTTCATGCCATAAGCTGCCAGCAACCCATTGGCGTTAACGCTCCCATGGGTGGCTGCATAATCCATTATCTGATTCCTGCTTCCGTTCATATTCTCTGCCTTTTGGGCGCAAAGATAATATAAATTCGGCAACAAAACAAATTTATTGCCGAATTTATATATAATTTATGCCCCTCTTCGATGAAACATGGGCTGACCAGCCAGTTCCAGGGCCATCAGTTGATTAAACCTCTCTTCGACATCAAGGCCATCCTCGATAAAAAGCAGAAATAAAACTAACAGGCGCACGCACGAGCAGGGTGACGCATCGCTGAAGTCAGGAAAATTATCATGGAGAAATAGGTTGAAAGCCCGATGTACAGGACATTTGGTCTCGCGTACGCGCGCGAAAAGAGTACTCTTTACTTTCGGCAATGAAGAAAGAAAGAGTACTGTACTTCTTCGTTTCCTTCTTTGGGCTATGGTGGTTGGCTTCGCTCTGGCGGCAGTTCTGGACTGGCTCGATTGTTAATTTTGTTGAAGACAACGAAAAGATAAAATTCATGGTTCTTATTGATTACGATGGATTTTTAATCACGATGGTTCAAAATAACACGATTGACCCTCAAAGTCGTAAAATCGCGAATATTCGACCGCTGACGGCATTTTGCGACCTCAGACTGGTACCAAGCCCGTCTGACCGCTGAAAAAGTCGCAAAGCGCCAAGAAACGAAGAGTCTGAGGCAAACTTTACGTGATGAATCCCATTTCGATGGATTGTGCTAAACATCTCCAGTCCCTTCCGGTTGTGTGGCTTCTTCTTCTCTTTGGGTAAGAAGTCCCTGCTCCTGGAGTTCCTGCAGATTAAAGCCAAGTTCAGCCACGTATTTCTGTACGACTTTCACGTCAACGGTATCAGCATCGGACTTGTCGTAGATGATTAGGAAGTAGACTTTCCCCTCTGCCTCAGAAATATAGTAGGTCAAGGTAATCACACGGGCACCGCCCGACTTTCCTTTTCCTTTGGACTCTATGGTCATCCTGACCTTCCTGATACCAGGCACAAGTTCTGCTCCCTGAAAGGGGTTCTTCATGATGCTGTCCTTGAAGTCTTCAAGGTCATCCATGAAACTCTTGTACCGCTTCTTCAGTACCTTGGCACCCCGGGAGAACTCCGTGGTGAAGTCAATCGTCCAAATCATTGACAAGTTCCTCCCAGGTCATCAGCTTCTTCTTACCTTCCATGGACTCCTTGCCCTCCAAGAGAGCATTGCGCAGTTCTTGGGGTAGATCCCTCTTGTTCACCACCACATCATCTTCTGTGATGGGAACAACTTTCCAACTGCCATATCTGGCTTTTACAACAACATCTTCACCCTTCTGGGCCAATCCGTAATATTTGGCCAAATTTGCTCTGTAATCTCTACCTGTTACAACTATCATCGTCCTATATTTTTTTGTTCCTGATGCAAAGGTACAAAATAAAAATGAAAAGTGTACCACTTTGGCACACTTTTTTTGTGTTATTGCCTATAATCGCTGATTTTTGCTTGATTTTATAAAGAATCTTTGGCTATTATCGGAATTTTTGCTACCTTTGCTGCAACCAAAGAGATCATTGAAACAATTGCCAATAAGCATTTTTGTGGTTCTACATCTATTTCATACGGTGATAGTGGCTCGTCACCTTTCTTCCAGGGTTTCCCATCGCATTCTTTGGGATAGTTTCTTGTGTAGATGAAAATAATTATCGATGAAACTCTGCCACCACGTCCCTTACGAGGCCCTTCTTTATAGTCAAACCAAATGTTAGACTGGTGACAGGCATATAGTTCATACAATTCCTTCTGAGCCACATCAAGCTTGGACGATGCCTGCCACTACGGCTATCTGATTTTCGTGCCGTCACAGCGTACTGAGGACTTTGTGTATGCCGTCACCCAGTTTCTGAAATCCCTTGAAAATAGTCCCCTTTGTTCCCGGCTGTATTGCCATTGGCTTTATGAGGGGGAGCTGACAAAGCGGCAGAGCTTGGTGACAGATTGGCATATTGGGCGGCTCTGGCACTGTTGTTGCATGAAGTTGGGTGAGGCCGCAAGGCTTAAACGAACAAAAAAGTCAAACATTTAAAGATTTATAATTAGGAGGTAAAAATTATGATGCCAATGATGAGAACAAACAGCTGGATTCCCGAAGTGTTCAACGATTTCTTCGCCAACGACCTGATGCCGAAGGCCAACGCCACCGCACCGGCTATCAACGTGAAAGAGTCAGACAAAGCCTACACCGTAGAGCTGGCCGCTCCGGGTATGAAGAAGGAGGACTTCTACGTGCATATCAACGATGAGGGCAACCTGACCATCAAGATGGAGCAGAAGGAGAACAAGAAGGAGGAGGACAAGTCGACCCGCTACCTGCGTCGCGAATTTTCGTACACCAGGTATGAGCAGACGCTGATACTGCCCGACGATGTTGACAAGGACAAGATAGGGGCCCGCGTGGAGCACGGCGTGTTGACGGTGGAGCTGCCTAAGATAGAGGAGACGAGGGTGAAGGTAGCCCGCCAGATTAACGTACTTTAAGCACTTCGGCCTCTTCGGCCACAAGGCGCTGCTGAGCACTCAGCGGCGCCTTTTTCCATGACTCGAGCGTAGTGGTCACCTCCTGACGGGCATCGGCATCGCCGGCGAGTGCGGCCAGGTAGAGGCGCAGGCGCAGGCGCAGCATGCTTGTAGGCTTGAGGGCGGCTGCCGCCGCCTGAAGGCGAGTAGCGGCGGCATCGGCGGGCTGACGCAGAGCCACGGTGGCGGTGTATGCGGCCAGTGCTATCTCGGCCTCGCGGGCGGCGGTGTAGCCCCGGTGGCTGCTCACCATGGGCAGCAGCCGGCTCGTCTCTGCTATCAGCAGGTTGTGCTCGTGCTCTTGAGTCAGGGGGTCGGGTGGGGCGGTGAGCTTCTCGACGGCCAGGGTGAACAGCCTGCGGGTGTCGCCCTCGATGTCGGCTGATTTCTGAACCTTGGGTTCGTCGAGCACTTCCACCACGTTGGGGCTGAGGCTGACGGCCACGGCGGCCACCCCGGTAAGTGTGACCACCAGCTGGCGGCTGCGGTGGCCTGGCACGCGGGTGAGCACTCCCTCTACGCCGTCGAAGATGCCGCCGTGGACCTTGATGCGCGACCCCACGCGGAGCTTGATCTCGTCGGGACGGAAATAGGTGAGTTGCTCCTCTACGTGCTGGGTAAGGCGGATGAAATTGTCCATCTCGGCGTCGCCCACTACCATCAGTTCGTGGCTGCCACGGCGGCCGACGGTCTTGAAGTAGAGCGTGTCGGGCACGTCTTTCTTATAGTCCAGCAGTGCTTGCTTGGTGGTGCGTACAAATACCAGTTCGTGGATGGCGGGCACCAGCCGGCGGTCGGTGCGACCCTTGATGCGTCTCACCTCGTAACGCATGGGGACGTAGCAGGTGAAGCCCTTGCGGCGCATGTCGTCGCGAATCTTGATTTCGCGCTTCTTGATGGCTCCCATGACGTACCATTTGGTTTCGGCGGGCGGCTGCTGAGTGGCTGACTGTTCCATGTGTGTAAGTTGGTTTGGGGCTGCAAATTTACGAAAAATAGTTGAGATAATCCACCAATGTGTGAAGTTTTTTTCGTACCTTTGCCGCCTGTAAGGCATTATTATTAAATATAAGGTATGACAGCATTTAAAGACTTGGCGCAGATGCGCCGTTCACACCGTAAGTTTACTGACGAGGAGATAGCTGCCGACGATGTGCAGCTGATATTGAGGGCCGCCTTGATGTCGCCTACGTCGAAGGGCCAGCGTGCCTGGCAGTTTGTAGTAGTCGACAACAAGGCCGACATAGAGAAGATAGCCGACGCTAAGGACCTGGGGGCGCAGTTTCTGAAGGGGGCTCCGCTGGCCATAGTGGTGCTGGGCGACCCGGTGCAGAACGACTGCTGGGTGGAAGACGGTTCGATAGCCGCCATCAGCATGCAGTACCAGGCCGAGGACCTGGGTTTAGGGTCGTGCTGGATTCAGATGAGGGGCCGCGGGCTGAGTGACGGCACCTCGGCCGACACCGTCATCAGGGGTGTGCTCGGCATTCCCGACAACCTCAACGTGCTCTGCGTGGTAGCTGTGGGTCACAAGGCCGACGAGCGCAAGCCCCAGAATGAGGACAAGCTGAAGTGGGAGAACGTACATGCCGACAAGTACTGAGCTGACGATGGTGAACTACGACTTGCAACAGATCAAAGCCATTGTCTTCGACGTGGACGGTGTGCTGTCGGCCGAGACCATCACCCTGGCTGCCGACGGTGAGCCGTTGCGCACGGTGAACATCAAGGATGGCTACGCTATTCAGCTGGCTGTGAAGATGGGGCTGCGCGTAGTGATACTGACGGGCGGCAGGACTGAGGCCGTCAGGTTGCGCTACGAGCGTCTGGGTGTAGAGGATATCTACATGGGCTGCGCGGTGAAGATACGAACCTACGACGCTTTTCTGCAGAAATACGGTCTGAGAGACGCCGAAGTGATGTACATGGGCGACGACGTGCCCGATCTGGAGATACTGCGGCGTGTAGGTTGTCCGGTGTGTCCGCAGGATGCTTGCGCCGACGTAAAGGATGCCTGCTGCTATGTGAGTCCCTACAAGGGCGGACAGGGCTGTGGGCGCGACGTGATAGAACAGACGCTGCGTGCCCAGGACAAGTGGCTGAGCAGTGAAAAGGCTTTCGGGTGGTGATGATTGAAAATGAAGATTGAAAATTATGGATACGGGGGGATATAGAATTGTGCTGGCCAGCAATTCGCCCCGGCGGCGTGAACTGCTGGCGGGGCTTGGCTTTGACTTTGAGGTGAAGGTACTGCCAGGCATCGATGAAAGTTATCCGGAAACGTTGCCGGCCTTGGAGACGGCGGAGTATATAGCCCGCAAGAAGTCGGAAGCCTACCGTCAGTCGATGAGCGACAACCAGCTTGTCATCACCGCCGACACGGTGGTGGTGGTCGGCGATGAAGTGCTGGGCAAGCCGGCCGACGACCGTGAGGCGGCCTCCATGCTGAGAAAGCTCAGCGGGCGCAGCCACCAGGTAGTGACGGGGGTATGCCTGGCGACCACCGGCCAGGTGGTGAGCTTCAGTGTCAGGACCGACGTGACCTTCAAGCCGCTCACTGACGAGGAAATAGACTACTACATAAAAAAATACCAGCCCATGGATAAGGCTGGCGCGTATGGTATCCAGGAGTGGATAGGCTATATAGGCTGCACGGGGCTCAACGGCAGTTATTACAACGTCATGGGCCTACCCGTGCAGCGCATCTATACGGAACTGACGGCGATTATTCGTCGGCGTAGTCCTCAAGGCTCTCGGCCGTGATGTCCTCGTCGTCACCGCCCAGGTCCATCATCGTTGAGTAGTTGTCCTCGGTGATTTCGTCGTCATTGGGACCTTCAATCTCAATATCGTCCTCGTCGGGCTTGTTATAGTTGTCCTCTATCTCGACTTCCTCGTCATCATTGTCGTTCTCGTCGTCGTCAAAGTTTTCTTTGAGTGAGGCAAACTTCATGCGTGGCTTCTCGCTCTCAGGCTTCAGCTTGGCAAAGATAGCCTCTACCCAGGTGCCCTTCTCCACTTCGAGCACGTCGTATCCGTCGGCCATTTTTTTCTCATACATGCCGCCCTTCTTGTGCAGGCGGTCCTTGGGCAGCGTGGTGGTTGAAATGTCAAAACCGCTCTCAATGATGTCCTTGATGCTTTGCGAGAGAGAGTCCCACCCGCCGCCGAAGTTGCGGTCGAGCACCTCCATGAGCTTGGCAGCCGATATGTGGCGTATATTCTCGTAGGTCAGGTCGGTCACCCTGACGATGGGCTTCTTCTTCAGTGCCCAGGTGGCCTTGGCGCTCTCGCTGATTTTCACCTGAGCCACCTTGTAGCCCTGCTTTTCGTATTTGGCCCTCATAGCGGCGCTGTCGTCCCTGATTTCTTCTATCATGAAGGCGCTGCGCAGGATGTCCTGATAGTGACGCATGTTTTCAAGCACCTCGGCATCCTTTTCGGCACCTTCCCAGAGGCGGAACACATCGTTTTCCTGTATGTCCCACACGGTGCTCTTGGTCAACGTCTTGAGCGTCAGCCCTTTGTTCTCTTCTGATACTTTTGTCATATTTACCTTATTTTTGTTTTCGTTTGCAAAAATAAGGTAATAATTTGTGTTTTACAAGTTTTTTTGCCATTATTTTTTGTTTCCATGCAAAATAATTGTCATTGATGAATTATTTATTATGAATTATTTCGTACCTTTGCGGCTGAATATGTCACAACCTTTAGCTGAAAGATTACGTCCCCGCACACTCGACGACTACATAGGACAGCGTCACCTGGTGGGTGAGGGAGCCGTCCTGCGACGCATGATAGATGCGGGGCGCATCACCTCTTTTATTTTATGGGGACCGCCGGGTGTGGGCAAGACCACGCTGGCGCAAATCATTGCCAACCGGCTGCAGACGCCGTTCTACACCCTCTCGGCGGTAACGAGTGGCGTGAAGGATGTGCGCGACGTGATAGAGAAGGCCCAGAAGGGGCGGTTCTTCACCGAGGCCTCACCCATATTGTTTATCGACGAGATACACCGGTTCTCGAAGTCGCAACAAGACTCGCTGCTCGGAGCGGTAGAGCGGGGAGTGGTGACGCTGATAGGCGCTACCACCGAGAATCCCTCGTTTGAGGTGATACGGCCGCTGTTGTCGCGTTGTCAGCTTTACGTGCTGAAATCGCTTGAGAAGGACGACCTGCTGCAACTGCTGCACCGGGCCGTGACGACCGACATCGTGCTGAAGGAGCGCCACATAGAGCTGCGCCAAACCGACGCCCTGCTACGCTTCAGCGGCGGCGACGCCCGCAAGTTGCTGAACATACTTGAGCTGGTGGTGGAGGCAGAAACGGGCGACGTTATAGTGACCGACGAACTGGTGGTGGCCCGGCTGCAGCAGAACCCTCTGGCCTACGATAAAGACGGCGAGATGCACTACGACATTATTTCGGCCTTTATCAAGAGCATCAGGGGCAGCGACCCCGATGCGGCCCTATACTGGCTGGCACGCATGATAGAGGGCGGCGAAGACCCCAAGTTCATTGCCCGCCGGCTGGTAATCTCGGCCGCCGAGGATATAGGGCTGGCCAACCCTAATGCGCTGCTGTTGGCCAACACTGCGTTTGACGTCATCCAGAAGATAGGATGGCCCGAGGGGCGCATACCTCTTGCTGAAGCAACGGTTTACCTGGCCACGTCGCCCAAGAGCAATTCGGCCTACTTAGGTATTGACGCCGCCCTTCAGATTGTGAAGCAAACGGGCAACCAACCCGTGCCGCTGCCCATACGCAATGCACCGACGCAGCTGATGAAGGACCTGGGCTACCACGATGGCTATAAATATCCTCACGACTTCCCCGGCCACTTCACGCCTCAGCAGTACCTGCCCGATGCACTCGTCAATCAGCGGATATGGCATGCCCAGCATTCCCCCTCTGAGCAGAAACTCTATGAGCGCATGGTGAACTATTGGGGGGAGAGGTATAAAGATTGAAGATTGACAAATTTGACTGTTAATAGAAAATTGGATCAGGATATTGTTATAAGGATTATTGAGCTGCTGGGCACGTTTGCCTTTGCCATATCGGGCATACGGCATGCGGCGGCAAAGCATTTCGACTGGTTTGGCGGCTATGTCTGCGGCATTGCGGTGGCCATCGGCGGCGGTACCATTCGCGACGTCATGCTGGGTACGACGCCATTCTGGATGACCACACCTGTTTACATGATATGCACGGCTGCTGCCCTGCTGACGGTGGCTTTCTTCGGCCGGTGGATGGAGCCGCTGAAGAACGCCTGGTTTGTGTTCGACACCTTTGGACTGGCTCTTTTCACCATTGCCGGTATCGAGAAATCGCTGGCTTTCGGCCAACCTTTTTGGGTGGCTATCATCATGGGGTGTATCACCGGCTCTGCGGGCGGTGTCATTCGCGACGTGCTGCTCAACAACGAACCCGTCATCTTCCACCGCGAAATCTACGCCATTGCCTGTGTCCTGGGGGGTATCGTCTACTGGGCGCTGTCCTATCTGGGCATGTCGATTGAGGCTACTGCCGTAGCCTCATTCGTTACCACCTGTACGGTGAGGTTCCTGGCCGTGCGCTATCACATTTCACTGCCCACCCTCTGACGGCTTCTGGGCGCCGCCCTTCTTGCTGCCGCCCTTCTTTCCACCGCGCGGATGGTTGTTGCGCTTGCCCGAGCCGTGACTGTTCCAGCGGCCGTGACGGCGGGTATTGCTGCGCTTCTTCTCGCGCTTGGTGTATTCAGGCCCTTCGCCGATGCCGTCGGGTAGGGCGTTCTTCAGCACTTCCTTGCCCAGGAAGTGCTCTATTTCGTGAAACTTGCCCATTTCCTTCTCGTTGACGAAGGTGATGGCCACGCCGTCGCGGTCGGCACGTGCCGTTCGGCCAATGCGGTGGACGTAGTCCTCGGCATCGTGGGGCACGTCGTAATTCAGCACGATACGTATGTCGTCAATGTCGATGCCGCGGCTGACGATGTCGGTAGCAACGAGCACGTCTACCATGCCGGCCTTGAAACGGTACATCACGTCGTCGCGCTCCTGCTGTGTCAGGTCGCTGTGCATCTCGGCGCAGTTGATTTTCATGCGCTTCAGCTGGCGGGCGATGTCTTTCACCCGGTCTTTCTTGCCGCTGAAGATAATGACGCGCTTCAGGTCGCCGGCCTTGAACAGGTGCTCAATGATCTTGAGCTTCTGAGGGTCGTAGCAGACGTAGGCCGACTGCTGAATCTTCTCGGCAGGCTTCGACACGGCCAGCTTTATCTCCACGGGGTCGTGGAGCAGCGATACGGCCAGCTCACGGATTTTGGCGGGCATCGTAGCCGAGAACATGACGCGCTGGCACGTCGGGGGCAGCAGCTTGACGATGGTCATGATGTCTTCTGAAAAACCCATGTCGAGCATGCGGTCAGCCTCGTCGAGCACGAAGAACGAGCAGCGCGACAGGTCGAGGTTGCCCACCTTCAGGTGGCTGATGAGCCGCCCCGGGGTGGCAATGAGCACGTCGGCTCCGAGGCGCATGCCGCGCAGTTCCTGGTCGTAGCGTCCACCGTCGTTGCCGCCGTAGACAGCTACCGACGACACGCCGTCCAGATAGTAGCCGAAGCCCTGCATGGCCTGGTCTATCTGCTGGGCCAGTTCGCGGGTGGGCGACATGACCACGCAGTTGATGGCGTCCTTGGGGTAGCCGCCGTCGTCGAGCATTGAGAGGATGGGCAGCAGGTAGGCCGCCGTCTTGCCGGTGCCTGTCTGAGCCACGCCCAAGACGTCGTAGCCGTCGAGGATTTCGGGTATGCACTTCTCCTGTATGGGAGTCATCTCGTCGAACCGCATGTCGTACAGTGCGTCGAGGATATTGTCGTTCAGATAAGTTTCTTCGAATTTCATGAAAAACTGTAAATCGTAAATAGTAAATAGTAAAATAGTAAATTAGTTAGGAGCTTGTCGCCAGCAGAACCAGGCGATGAAAATATAGAGAATGTTGGGAATCCACTCGGCCAGCATGGCAGGGGTGCCAGCATTGATGGCGAAGGTGGCGCTGATGGTTTGCAGCAGGATATAGGCAAAGCTTAGGGCCAGGCCTATCCCGAGGTATAGACCCATGCCACCCTTTCGCTTGCGCGACGAGAGCGAGGCACCGATGACAGTCAGGATGAATGAGGCAAATGACATGGCTATGCGCTTGTGGTACTCCACCTCGTACTGCACCACGTTCTGCGAGCCGCGCTCCTGCTGTTTGGATATATAGGCCAGCAGCTCAGGGCTGGTGAACGTTTCCTGCTGCCCCTTCGAGAACACAAGGTCCATGGGCTCCATCATGACCATGGTGTCTATCTCGGCACCGGTCTTAATCTCCTCGCGCAGTCCCTTCAGGGTGCGTATCTTATAGTTGTTGGCCCGCCAGTGGTAGCGCGAGTCGCTGATGGTGTCGTAGTGAATGACGCTGGCCGTCATGTGGCTCACCAGCTTCTTTTTCTCAAACTTATCGAGTGAGAAGCCGTAGCCCGTCTTCGATCGGTCATCGTACTGCTGTATGTAGGCTATGATGCCTTTTCCTACTTGAAGTTGTACGTTAGTGGCTGTCGTTATCTTCTTGTTGTTCTTATACTTAGCCTCAAAGTTCTGCTTCACGATGGTGCCCTTCGGTATGACAAACGCCCCTAAGTAGAAGTTGAGGATGGCAATGAGTGCTGCCGATATGAAGTAGGGGCGCATGAGCCGCTTGAAACTGAGGCCGGAGGCCAGCATGGCGATGATTTCTGAGTTGCCCGCCAGTTTGGACGTGAAGAAGATGACGGCTATGAAGACAAAGAGCGGCGAAAAGAGGTTGGCAAAGTAGGGCACGAAGTTGGCATAGTAGTCGAGTACGATTTCACGCAACGGGGCGTGGTTCGATGTAAACTTGGCCAGGTTTTCGTTGACGTCGAAGACGATGGAGATAGAGATGATGAGGATGATAGAGTAGATATAGGTGCCGATGAACTTCTTGATGATGTATCGGTCAATGCGGGGCAAGTAATAGAACGGGTTGAGATACCTCAACGTCTTCAATAATTTCTTCATCGTCTTCTTCCAAGTTGCTCAATGACACTATGTTTCCACTGGGTAAAGTCGCCCTGCTCTATGTGCTGACGGGCATCGGTCACCAGCCGCAGGTAGAAACTCAGGTTATGGATGGAGGCTATCTGCAGGGCCAGCAACTCCTGCGCCTTGAACAAGTGGTGCAGGTATGCCTTGGTGTGGCGGCGGTCAACGTCGCATCCATCAGGGTCGATGGGAGTGAAGTCCTGCTCCCACTTCTTGTTACGCATGTTCATCGTCCCCTCATAGGTGAAGAGCATGGCGTTGCGCCCGTTGCGGGTGGGCATGACGCAGTCGAACATGTCAACGCCGCGCTCTATGGCTTCGAGGATGTTCTGAGGCGTGCCCACCCCCATGAGGTAGCGGGGGCGGTCTTTAGGCAGGATGGCGTTCACCACCTCTATCATCTCATACATGACCTCCGTAGGTTCGCCCACGGCCAGTCCGCCGATGGCATTGCCGTCGGCACCCTTGTCGGCCACAAACTTGGCAGCCTCGCTACGCAGGTCTTTATAAGTACACCCCTGCACGATGGGGAAGAGGCTCTGGCGGTGGCCATAGAGCGGTTCCGACTCGTTGAAGCGCTTGATACAGCGGTCGAGCCACCGCTGGGTCAGGCCCAGCGAGCGCTTGGCGTACTGATAGTCGCTCTGGCCCGGCGGACACTCGTCGAGGGCCATCATGATGTCGGCACCAATGATGCGCTGGGTGTCCATCACGTTCTCGGGGGTGAAGATGTGTTTCGAGCCGTCGATGTGGCTGCGAAACTCGCAACCCTCCTCCCTCAGTTTGCGGATTCCCGTCAGCGAGAACACCTGAAAGCCTCCCGAATCGGTCAGTATGGGGCCGTCCCATGTGTTGAAGCGGTGCAGGCCTCCGGCCTTGCGCAGCGTGTCGAGCCCGGGCCGCAAGTAGAGGTGGTAGGTATTGCCCAGTATGATCTGTGCCTTTACCTGCTCGTGCAGCTCCTGGAAGTGTACGCCCTTGACACTGCCCACCGTACCTACCGGCATAAATATTGGTGTCTTTATTTGGCCGTGGTCGGTGGTCAGCACGCCGCTGCGGGCATCGCTGTAGGGGTCGGTATGTTGCAGTTCAAAAGTCACTCTGTTTCCTGTTTACTGTTATTTCGACTTATATTCTTCACCTTTTCACTCTTTCACCTTGTCGTCCTTCTCCTCAGGTATGGTGAAGTCCATAGGATTATTCACCATTTCGTGGGTCAGTGCAAAATCCCACACGTCCTGTACGTTTTCCACATAGTGGAAGGTGACGCCTTTGAGGTAGATGTCGGGTATCTCCTTGACATCCTTCTCGTTCTCGCGGCACATCATGATGTCGGTGATGCCGGCGCGCTTGGCCGCCAGTATTTTCTCCTTGATGCCGCCTACGGGCAGCACCTTGCCGCGCAGGGTTATTTCGCCTGTCATAGCCGTATTCTTGCGCACTTTACGCTGCGTCAGGGCCGAGGCTATCGAGGTGGCTATGGTGATGCCTGCCGAGGGGCCGTCCTTGGGCGTGGCTCCCTCGGGCACGTGGATGTGGATGTTCCAGTGCTCAAAGATGCGGTAGTCGATACCCAACTTGTCGACATGGGCCTTAACGTACTCTAAGGCAATGACGGCCGACTCTTTCATCACGTCGCCCAGATTGCCGGTCAGGGTCAGTTTGCCGGCCTTGCCCTTCGAAAGCGACGTCTCTATAAACAGTATCTCGCCGCCCACGCTTGTCCATGCCAGTCCTGTCACTACGCCGGCGTAGTCGTTGCCCTGGTAGATATCACGGTAGAAGGGTGGGTTGCCCAGCAACTCCTGTACCTCCTGGGGGGTAATTTTGGTGTAGGGCATCTCGCCGTCCATAGCTTGCTTGAAAGCCAGTTTGCGCATGGCCTTGTTCACCTGTTTCTCCAACTGGCGCACACCGCTCTCCCGGGTATAGCGCTCAACTATCATCTCGATGGCCGCCTTGTTGAAGGTGGGCTTTGGCGCGACGGTGTTCAGCCCGGTGTTCTCCATCTCGCGCGGTATGAGGTGGCGCTTGGCTATCTCTATTTTCTCTTCTGTGATGTAGCCGCTCACCTCTATGATCTCCATACGGTCGCGCAGTGGGCCGGGTATGGTGCTCAAGTTGTTGGCCGTGGCTATGAACAGAACCTTCGACAGGTCGTAGTCAACGTCCAGATAGTTGTCGTGGAAAGCCTGGTTCTGCTCTGGGTCGAGCACCTCTAACAGAGCCGAGGCGGGGTCGCCGTTGTGGGTGTTCTGGGTTACCTTGTCTATTTCGTCGAGAATGAAGACGGGGTTGCTCGACCCGGCCTTCTGCATCGACTTGATGATGCGGCCGGGCATGGCGCCGATGTAGGTACGGCGGTGGCCGCGAATCTCGGCCTCGTCGTGCAGTCCGCCCAGCGAAATGCGCACGTACTTACGCTTCATGGCATCGGCTATCGACTTGCCCAGTGAAGTCTTGCCCACGCCCGGAGGGCCGTACAGGCAGATGATGGGCGACTTCAGGTCGCCGCGCAGGGTAAGTACAGCCAGGTGTTCCAGTATGCGCTCCTTCACCTTCTCCATGCCATAGTGGTCGCGGTCGAGAATTTTCTGCGCACGCTTCAGGTTCATCACGTCCTGGGTATATTCCCCCCAGGGCAGGTCTACGAGGGTTTGCAGGTATGTCAGCTGAACGTTGAAGTCGGGACTCTGAGGGTTGAGCGTGTCCATCTTCTCGGCTTCCTTGTAAAATACCTTGGCCACCTCCTCCGGCCATAGTTTCTTCTCAGCCTTTTTCATGAGCTCCGTCTTCTCGGGCGAGCTCTCACCGTTGCCCATCTCCGCCTGCAGGTTCTTGATTTGCTGCTGCAGGAAGTAGTTACGCTGCTGTTCGTCCAGGTCTTCCCGCGTCTTGTTGCGGATGTCGGCCTTCAGGTTCTGCAGGTTGATCTCACGGTTCAGCAGCTTCATGGCGTTGAACAGGCGCTCCTTCACCGTCTCGGCTTCCAGGAGCTTCATCTTGTCCTTGATGTTGAAGGGTATGTTAGAACATGTGAAGTTTAGCGCCATCACGTCGTTCGATATGTTCTGTACGGCAAAGGTAGCCTCGTCGGGTATTTCGTCGCTCATGTTAATGTAGTTGTTCACCTGCTGCCGCAGGTCCTGCATGGCCGCACGAAACTCCTTGTCGCGCTTTTCGGGCTGTTCCTCGGGGGCTGACTCCACGTGGCCGGTGAGGTAGGGGGTGTCGTTGATGATGTCCGTCAGCCGCAACCGGCCCAGTGCCTGGACGATAGCCGTCACGTTGCCGTTGGGCAATGTCAGCTGCTTCACCACTTTGGCAAACACACCGTATTCATAAAGGTCGTCCTTGGTAGGTTCGTCAACCTCGGGGTCACGCTGGCAGACGATGCCAATGACCAACTGTTTCTTCTCAGCACGCCTGATAAGCGTCGAACTGGACTCACGCCCGATGAGTATCGGCGACACAACGCCGGGAAACAACACCAGGTTTCTCACGGCCAGTATCGGCAACTCGTCGGGTATGGGCACACCGTTTATTAAATCCTTAAAGTCTCCTTCTATGTCGGCAATCATGGAGAATGCCCTGTTATTCTGACTGTCTAAAAACATAATTCCTTCTTATAAGAGCGTGCAAAGTTACGAAATTTAATTGATATTTGATAACTGAAACCTGATAATTAACAAAAAATGTGTATCTTTCCTCTATAAATAGAGAGCAAATTGCCCCGTTTCGGAGACTACTCCCGTCAGTGATGCCTGGATGGCTGCTCGTCCGTGCCCTGTTGATGATACGCCCGTGTGTCTCCTCGACAGGCCTCTCCGGGTCAGTGACACCTTCGCACAGCGTCGGCCACTACCATGAGCATCAAAGAAGCAGAAAACCCTGCTATGTATGCTATAGCTTGGCGTATCTCGCTGGCGACCAGCCGCTTATCCTATAGCATGGTTTCCGTAAACTATGCTATAACAGTGCTATAAACTATGCTATAGCTTTGACTGTTAAGTAATTTCACATAATTTTTTGCATAATGAATTTTTACAAAGATGGAAAAGATTTAAAAGATAACTAACGTAATATGTGTGGCGGGATAAACCGCATGAAATCTTTTTCATCTTCTTAATCTTTGTTGAATAGCATAGTTTATAGCATAGTTATAGCATAGTTTCAGAAAACCATGCTATAGGATAACCCAATGTATGTCAACTTGTTATAACCAACTATAGCACACATAGCATAGTTTTCCGCAACTTTAATCACAGCACTGTTCCACAATAGAAAATCCAGGCCTTGGATTTTCCGAAAGTAAGTTACTTTCGCGCAAAAGGGAGTCCCTTTCGCGCAAGAGGGAGTCCCTTTTGTAGCAATCCGTAAATCATAGACTGTATCTACTCATCACCTCTATTGTTTGGTCGGCCTGTGGCCTCAAAATTATAAGAAAATTGGATAGA
>CAMNJY010000049.1 GCA_946541745.1 uncultured Prevotellaceae bacterium | reverse complement strand
CAAGTGGTTCAAGGCCGGCGTCTTCTGCGTGGGCATGGGCTCGAAGCTCTTCCCCAGCGACAAGGTGAAGGCCGGCGACTGGCAGTATGTCACCGACAAGTGCAAGGAGGCCCTGGGCTATGTGGCCAAGGCTCGCGCTTAACAATAACCTACCGAAAGGCTCAATGTGGTTTTTGGCCACATTGGGCTTTTTTCTTTTGTCAGCTTGTACAAGCCCTGCCAACCGCCGGACGGGCGACGAGCTGAGCAATGCCTCATATACTCAGCATTACCGTAGCCTGGACTCCGTAGCCTATTACGGTGAGCAGGAAACAGGGGCTGAGCGGCTCAACAACCTGGCGTTCTACCACATAGCCAAGATGGACTATGCGACGGCAGAAAGCCTGTTGAACCAGATTCCCGAGGAGACCGACAACCAGCTGGAGCTGCTCATAGGCTACGTGCAGCAGATGCGCCTGTGCCAGCGACGCTCGCGCAACAAGGAATTCTACGATTACCGGGAGAAGGCGCTCACCTGCCTCAACCGCATCAGCGAGGAGCGCAGCATGCTCAGCGACGAGGAGTGCCGCCGGTTGCTCTATGCCGAGACCGAGTTGGCCATTGTCACCTCTACATATTATTATTACGTCGGACTGGAACAGCAGTCCGTCGAGGCGCTGACGACCATCAGCCCCGAGGCGGTAAAGCGCGACACGGCGCAGTTTCTGAACTATCTTTACAACATAGGGGCCGGCGGCATACTGACGCAGGGCACGGCTCAGGACATTTACCAGCAGGAGGTGGACCACCTGCTGCGCTGCTACCAGATAGCCCGTCGCGAGAACTACCCCTATTTCGTGGCCAATGCCCTGGAAGGACTGGCCGAGCACCTGATAGACCGGCCCGACGGGGCCACCGTGTCGCTGGCAATGGTCAACCCCGGCGGCATGGCCGATGACAGCCTGGCCCTCTGGCTGGCAGAAGAAGCCCTCGACATCTTTCGCCACTATGGCGACGTGTATCAGGTGGCTGGTGCCTATCGCACGCTGGCCTCGTGCTACCGGGTGGCCGGCGACCACGAGGCCGCCCTCTATTACCTGCATCAGGCCCTGGCCGACTCCACTGTGCTGCAGGCCCCCGACCTCGTGGCCAGCATCTACGAACAGCTCAGTGTGGCCTATGCTGCCGTGGATGAGAAGCAGCAGAGCGACTACTATCGCAATGTCTATTTAGACCTGCAGGAGCAGACCCGCCAGGACCGGCAGCTGGAGGCACGCGCCGGACAGTTGGAGTATGCCGTCAGCCAGCTCAACTGGATACTGGCGGCGGTGGTGGGGGCCATCGTCCTGCTACTCTTCCTCCTGTGGCTTTTCCGCTATTTGGGCAGACGTCAGCAGCCTGAAAATCCCCTGGCCGAGCAGATTGAGGAGCGCCGTGAGCAGTTGGCCGTCAGCCGGCGGCTGGTGGCCGACGGTGAGCGCTGCCATCTGGAGCAGCGCGCCAAGATATCGCTCGTCAACAGCTTGCTGCCGCTCATCGACCGCATGGTCTATACCATCAGCCGGCAGGGCGACAAGGACTACGTCTGCGAGCTGACCGACAAGATAGAGGCCGACAACGAACTGCTCACCCGGTGGATACAGTTGCGGCAGGGCCAGCTGAACCTGCATATTGAGAGCTTCCCGCTACAGCCGCTCTTCGATATGATAGCCCGTAGCCAGAAAAGTTTCATGATGAAGGGCGTCAGCCTCACCGTAGAGCCCACCGGGGCCGTGGTGAAAGCCGACCGCATACTGACGCTCTTCATGCTGAACACGCTGGCCGACAATGCCCGTAAGTTCACCTCCGAAGGCGGCCGTGTCACGGTGTCGGCCGAAGCGGCTGACGACTATGTGGAACTGGCGGTTCAGGATACGGGCATAGGCATGACCGCCGATGAGCTGGCCCGCGTCTTCGACCGTCGCGTCGTTGTTGAAGAACAGCCGGAGACAACCACCCGGAGCCAGGCCTCACATGGTTTCGGACTGCTCAACTGCAAGGGTATCATTGAGCGCTACCGCAAGACGAGCCAGCTGTTCAGCGTCTGTACGCTCAAGGCTGAGAGCGAGCAGGGTAGGGGGAGCCGCTTCTCGTTCAGGCTGCCGAAGGGGCGGGCGATGGCCTTTGGCTTTTGGCTGTTGGCGTTCAGCCAGCCGCTAAGTGCCAGCCGCCAGCCCTCAACCGCCGCCAGCCCGCTGGCCCGCGCTGCCATCTATGCCGACTCGGCCTATTTCTCTAACATCAACGGCACGTACGAGCGTACATTGGTGTTTGCCGACTCCTGCCGCGAGTGCCTCAACGAGCACTACCGCAGCCAGCACCCCGCCGACACCCTGTTCATGCTGCCGCTGGGCAACACGGCCATCACGCCCCCGGAAATCGTCTGGCTTGACAACGCCGTACAGACCAACTACAACCTGATACTCGACATACGCAACGAGAGCGCCGTGGCCGCACTGGCACTCCATGAGTGGCAGCTCTACCAGTATAACAACCGCATATATACCCAGTTGTTCAAGAAGCTGTCGGCCGACAACACCCTGGCCGACTACTGCCGTACCATGCAGCAGACCAAGGAAAACCGCACTATAGCCGTCGTACTGCTGCTGTTGCTGCTGCTGGCCATCCTGCCCACCTATTACTTCTACTACCTGCGGCCACGGCTCAATGCCCGCTTCAAGGCCGAAAGCAACAGCCGCGACGACCTGGAAATGCTCGACGACGAACTGCGGCAGACCGAGCTGGAGCTGGGCCGCCTGCATGTGTCGAACGCCGTGCTCGACAACTGTCTCTCTACGCTGAAGCACGAGACCATGTACTACCCCTCGCGCATCCGCCAGCTCATTGTTCAGGACGACCTGGCTTCGGCTGCTGAGGTGGTGAGCTACTATCGCGAGCTTTACAACCTGTTAAGCCAGCAGGCCATGTCGCAGGTGGAGCGCGTGAAGCTTCACCTGAAGCACCTGGACCACGATATCCTGGGCGACCCGGTGCTCATAGACTTTCTGAAGGACATACTGAAGCGTATGACGGGTCAGCGGCAGCTCAACCTTGCCTACCGCCGCCGCGACGAGCAGTACGTCGAGATGGTACTCCATGTGCAGAGTGTGGAGAGCGCCGACCAGTCGGCTTTGCTCGATACGCACCCCATCGACTACCTGCTCTGCCGCCAGATAGCACGCGACCACGGCGAGGCCACCAACCGCCTGGCCTGCAGCATCCGCGAAGAACAGGAGCCACAATCCCACCTACATCGTTTAATCATCATTACCCTACCTGCTTATGGAAAACTTTAAAGTGATCATCGTCGAAGACGTGCCCCTTGAACTGAAGGGCACGCTGGGCATTATACGTACCGACATACCTGAGGCCGAGGTCATAGGTACGGCCACCAGTGAGGCTGAGTACTGGAAGGTGCTCAAGCAGCAATTGCCCGACCTCCTGCTGCTCGACCTCGGACTGGGCGGCTCAACCACCATCGGTGTCGAGATATGCCGCTCGACCAAGGAGATGCACCCGCAGGTGAAGGTGCTCATCTTCACCGGCGAAATACTCAACGAGAAACTGTGGGTCGATGCCCTCGATGCCGGTGCCGACGGCATTATCCTCAAGACGGGCGAACTGCTGACGCGCCACGACGTGCAAGCCGTTATGGACGGCAAGCAGCTGGTGTTCAACGAGCCTATTCTGAAGAAAATCGTTGAGCGTTTCAAACGGGCTGTAGGCGCACAGCTGGCCAAGCAGGAAGCCCTCATCAACTACGAGATTGACGAGTACGACGAGCGGTTCCTGCGCCACCTGGCCTTGGGCTATACCAAGGAGCAGATTACCGGCCTGCGGGGCATGCCCTTCGGCGTGAAGAGTTTGGAGAAGCGGCAGAGCGAGCTGATGCGTAAGCTGTTCCCCGAGGGAACGACCGGCGTCAATGCCACCCGTCTGGTAGTGCGTGCCCTGGAACTCCAGATACTCGACATAGAGAATCTTGAACCCGACGAGGAATAAACTCTCCATAGCGATAGTGATGAAGCGGTTGTTCAATGGCGTCGTCGTAGCGCTCCTCATTGCCCAACTGGCATTGGTGCTCATGTCGTGGCTCCTGTCAGCCACCATGACCGAGGATGTGCGCTCGCTCATCAGTAGTGAGGGCGTGCGCTGGTTTTTCAGCCATTTCAGCTCTATGCTCGCCACCCCCTGGCTGGTGTGGCTGCTGCTGCTGTCGATGGCCGCGGGCAGTCTTTGTTGTAGCGGACTCTTGGAAACGCTGCGGCCTCCCCGCTCCCCGCTCCACTACCGTCAGCGGCTTGCTCTGCGCACGAGTGTCAGCCTGCTTGTCGTCTATATAGCGGGAGTGGCGGCCCTTACCGTTGTGCCCCATGCCGTACTGCTCTCGGCTACGGGACAGCTGTGGCCTTCGCCTTTCAGCCGTGCCGTGGTGCCTGTCCTTTCGTTTGCTCTCCTGCTGGTTTCCATCGTCTATGGCTGGGTGTCAGGACGCTATGCCACCCTCGCCGATGTACTCGGCTCGCTGTGCTACGGCATAGCCAAGGCTGCGCCACTGTTTCTTATATATGTATTGTTCGTCCAGTTTTACGAGTCGCTGAAATTTGTTTTCCTCTAATACACCGTCGTCATGAACTCCAAAGTACTGTTGATATACACCGGTGGCACCATCGGCATGAACCGCAATCCAAAGACCGGTGCGCTGGAACCCTTCGACTTCGAGCACCTATTATATAATGTACCCGAGCTGAAGCAGTTTGACACGCTGATTGACACCCATCAGTTTCAACCGCCCATCGACTCCAGCGACATGACGCCGGCGCGGTGGACAGACCTGGGCCACTGCATAGCCGACCGCTACGCCGACTATGACGGGTTCGTCGTGCTGCACGGCACGGATACGATGGCCTACACGGCTTCGGCTTTGAGCTATATGCTTGAAAACCTTACGAAGCCTGTCATCTTTACCGGCTCGCAACTGCCTATCGGGCAGTTGCGTACTGACGGCAAGGAGAACCTTATAACTGCCGTGGAAATAGCGGCGGCAAAAGACGAGGAGGGGCGTGCCCGCGTGCCGGAGGTAGGCATTTATTTCGGCGGACACTTGTTGCGCGGCAACCGCACTACGAAACAGAGCGCCGAGGAGTTCAACGCCTTTGAGTCGTTCAACTACCCCCACCTGGTTGACGCGGGGGTCAACATCACCTATCACCGCGACCGCATGCTGCAGCCCGACTGGCAGCAGCCTGTGAAACCCCATTTCCAGTTAGACAACAACGTGATTATCTTCTCGCTCTTCCCCGGTATTCGTGAAGACCTTATACGCCACATCATTCATACCCCAAACCTGAAGGCTGTCGTCATGCGTACCTACGGGTCAGGCAATGCCCCCCAGTCGCCCTGGTTGCTCAATGCCTTGAGAGAAGGTACGCGCCAGGGCAAGGTGATTGTCAATATCAGCCAGTGCCTGCAGGGGGCTGTGGAGATGGGACGCTACGACTGCGGCTACCACTTGCAGCAGGCAGGGGTCATCAGCGGTCGCGACGCTACCGTCGAGAGTGCGGTGACGAAACTCATGTTCCTGCAAGCGCTTTACCCTGACGCTCCCGACATGGTGCGTCAACTGATGCAGCAGAGCCTGAGGGGTGAGATGTCGTAAGTGGCACTGTCAGCCCGTCTGCATCTCCCTAAGGGCATCGCGGCATTGCTCCATGAGCCATTTGGGGGTGCTGGTAGCCCCGCAGATGCCAACGGTGGCAACGCCTTGGAGCCATTGGGCCTGGATTTCTGCCGGTCCCTCCACCAAGTGGCTGTTGGCGTTGACGCGCAGGCATTCGTTGTAGAGCACCCGCCCGTTACTGCTTTTGCGGCCGCATACAAAGAGAATGAGGTCGTGGCGTGAAGCGAAGTGGGATATGCCGTCCATGCGGTTGGCCACTGAGCGGCAGATGGTATCGAACGAGCGGAAGGTGGCCGTGGACGCTATATGCTGGCGGATGTACTCAATGATACGGTGAAACTCGTCGAGCGACTTCGTGGTCTGGCTGTAAAGGTAGATATCATGGTTGAAGTCAAGCTTGGTGGCCTCGTCGAAACTCTCGACAACGATAGCTGAACCCTCGGTCTGGCCTACAAGCCCCAAAACCTCAGCATGGCCTTTCTTGCCGAAAATGACGATTTGGGCAGCGCCGCTGTCATACTGACTCTTGATACGTTTCTGCAACTGTAGTACTACGGGGCAAGTGGCATCGATGATTTCGATGTTGTTGCTTCGCGCCAGCTCATAGGTTGCCGGTGGCTCGCCGTGGGCACGCAGCAGCACCTTCACGTTGTGCAACCGGGCCATCTCGTCGTGGTCGATAGTAACCAGCCCCATTTGCTTCAGGCGCTCGCACTCCATGGAGTTATGCACGATGTCGCCAAGGCAGTATAGCGTTTCCCCCTTCTGCAGTTCTTCCTCGGCCTTCTTGATGGCGGTAGTCACCCCAAAGCAGAAACCACTGCCGCTGTCAATCTCTATTTGTAGCATAGGTTCTTAAAGTAGGTGTCCAGCAGGTCTTGGGCGGCCACAAACGAGGTTTTCTCCCCGGCGAGAACGGAGCGCTCCGCCTGCTGCAACTGGGCCTCGACGACCTTATTGTTGTAGAACGACGACTTCAGGTGCTCGTTGATGCTCTCATACATCCAGTATTTAGCCTGTTCGTTGCGACGGTAGTCAAAGTAGCCGTTGGCCTTGACAAAGTCCATGTACTGGTAAATCATGTCCCAGATTTCTTTGACGCCTGTCCCGTAGAAACCGCTGTAGCAGAGCACCTTCGGCGACCACCCGCTTTCAGGCATGGGGAAGAAATGGAGGGCGTTGCGGAAGTTGGTGGCTGCCATCTGGCAGCGGTCCACGTTGTCGCCGTCGCACTTGTTGATGACGATACCATCTGAAATCTCCATGATGCCGCGCTTGATGCCCTGCAGCTCGTCGCCCGTACCTGCCACCTGTATCAGCAGAAAGAAGTCGACCATAGAGTGGCAGGCTGTCTCGCTCTGGCCCACGCCGACAGTTTCAACGAAAATCTTGTCGAAGCCGGCAGCCTCGCAAAGGATGATGGTCTCGCGGGTCTTGCGGGCCACGCCGCCCAGGGAGCCTGCCGAGGGGCTGGGGCGTATGAACGAGTCGGGGTGCTGGGCCAGCTTCTCCATGCGGGTCTTGTCGCCCAGGATGCTGCCCTTGGTACGTTCGCTGCTGGGGTCGATGGCCAGGACGGCCAGTTTGCCGCCATGTTCTTTGAGCACGTGGATGCCAAACTCGTCGATGCTGGTCGACTTTCCGGCGCCGGGCACGCCGCTGATGCCCACACGGATGCTATGGCCGCTGTAGGGCAGACAGCGGTTGATGACCTCCTGGGCCTTGGCCTGGTGGTCGGGATTGACGCTCTCGATGAGCGTGACGGCCTGGCTGAGAATGGTGACGTCGCCGCGGCGGATGCCCTCCACCATGTCGTCGACGGTCAGCTCACGGCGATGGAAACGCCTGCGCTGCAGGTAGGGGTTGACGGTGGGTTGCTGGCTGACGCCGCTGTTCACTTGCAGGCCGGCATATTCGGGGTTGTTCTCGGGGTGATTCATTGTTGCTTGGGTGTTTGGGGGTGGTAGACCTTATTTGGCGTGGACGGTGATGATGACTTTTGAGTTCTTGGGGTCGTTGGTAATCATAAGCACTCGGGGGGTGGTGCGCACGTGGAGCAGGTCGTTGGCTATGGCCGTTATCTTCAGCTTGGTCTGCTCGCCGGGCTTGAGACTGCTCTTGCCGAGGGTTACCTTCAGTCCGCGGGTGAACATCTGGAGCGAACTGATGTCGAGGCGCGACGGGCCGGAATTGGCAATCAGTATTTCGCCCGTTTTTTTAGCCTTGCCGTCAAACTGCAGGTTCAGTGTACTGTCAGAGAGCGTCAGCTGTGGCGCATCGGCCGTTGAGACGACGGGTGGCAGAAGCACGGCCGAGACAGGCATCTCTGTGTCGGCATTGACTTTCTCGCCTAACTGTTGCGCCATGTAAACCGATGTCTGGGTCAGGCCGTAATCATGTATCTTGTCGGAGTGAAGGGTGAACACCACCTTGCCGTTGTGTCCGGGCGAGAGCCGTTCCGGGGTCACCTGTGCCGTCAGGTAGGGAGGCAGGTGGAGCACGTTAGGTTGCATGACGGTAGTACCGTTGTTCATGATGTGCATCTCGGCGGTGCGCGTTTCGCCCTTGTTCAAATTGTCGAACTCCAGGTCGTCGGCATCTGTCAGCAAGTTGTTGAAGTCATAAGAATATGACGCACTGTGGGCCATCGGGTCGGCCAGAACGACACCGGTCATGGTGATGTAGACAGGTTCCTCGCTGCCATTGGAGTAGATGGCAGCCTGCTTGTTGAAGTGTCCCAGCATGCGGGCATCGTAGGTCATCTTGATGACGGCCTTGTCGCCCATTCCAATCTCACCTTTCGGAAACTCTATCTTTGTGCAGTTGCAGTCTGGCTTGACGTCCTGAATCTCCAGCTTGCTCATCAGTCCCTTGTTGTGTATCTCGAAGGTTGCCGTCACGGGCATGTCGTAGCCCGTATGGCCAATGTCGACGGTCGGGTTGGCGATGGAAAGTCGCTGGGCCTGCATGGTTAAAGGTAAAAAGGTAAAAAGGTAAAAAGGTAAAACCTTCTTCCCTATTCCCATTACCTTATATATTCTTTTATTCATATTCTTTCAATACTTTACTTTTTACATTTTCACCTTTTTACCTTTATCTCTGCCGAGTGAGTGGTGCCTCGGTATTCCGGGGCGTAGGCACACTGCACGGTACAGGTGCCCGTCTGGTACTCGCCTTCGCGGTCTATGTAGTATTCGGTCTCTATGACGTGCTTGCCTTTTGACAGGCGGTCAAAGTAGTAGTTTGTCACGTTGTCGCGCGGCGTCATGTAGTAGCCGCCTTGCCAGTTGTAGCCACTCAGCTGGCTGACGGGCTCCATGCAGGCGGCGCGCTTGTCTTGTAGCTGTACGAAGTCAAGGTCGCGCTCACTCTGGATGGTAATCCTGACGGTGACCCTGTGGCCGACGGCCGTACTGTGGCCGCCAACTATTTCGCGCTTCACACTGATACCGCTGGCCTGGTCGTTGACGTCGCTCGTGGGCTGCATGAACTGTGCGTAGACAGCCCCCCACGACGTGCCCTCGTTCTGCTTCTCGGCGGTGAACGTCTTCTGGCCGGTAAAGGGTTGGACAACCTTTACGTAGCCGAGGCCGGCGGTGGACTTCGGCGTAGCTATCGGCTGGCCGTCGAGTTTCAGTGCCGTTGCTGGTTGTTGAAGGGTGAAGGGTGAAGGGTGAAGGGAGGACTCGCCGGACAGGAAGGCATAGACGGCATCGACCGCGTTCAGCGGCGTGTCCCAGGCCTGGGTGCGCTTCTGCTGGAGCAGCCAGCGGCGCATGTCGGTGAGTGTCTGCTGGTCGTTGGGCGTCAGCCGCTCGATGGCCTCGATGGCGGCCACCTGGGTGGGTATGCGGTAGTCGCGCCATGAGTAGCCGGCACGCGGCGTGTCGTAGTAGCGGCCCGTCTCCTCTTTATAGACGGTGTACTCCTTGAGGCTCTTGATGTAGGTCGGCGAGTTGAGAACGATGGCCGACATCGCTTTCTCGTAGATGGTCTGGTTTTTGGTGTCTTTCTTCAGCAGACTGACGAGATACTTGTTGGCCTGTTGCACGTCGGTCGGCAACAGGCGTCCGTCGAGTGTGCAGATGTAGAGCCATTCGAGGGCGGTGCGGCTGGGGAACGTCTGACGGTGACCGCGCTTCTCCTCCTTCTTCATCTCCTTCACCAAATCCACCATTTCACGGCCGAGGAACTTCATGGCTGCGGTGAGCATCCTTGCTGTCTCGCCTTGCTGGCCGGTCATGGTGTGAAGGCGGGTGAGCATTTCGGCCACGGCTACGGTCATATACGTTGACCCCGGCATGTCGGGCCACCAGCTCCACGAGCCGTCCGGGCGCTGTAGCTTGCCCAGCTTGTCGAGGGCCGACTGCAGGCGCTGCTGCATCAGGTTCTCGTCAAAGAAATCGGCCATCCGCTGGCGCTGCTCCGATTCGCGGTCGGCATCGGCTACCCATGGTGTCTCGTTGAGCACGAGGTCTTTCAGCTCCTGGTTTTTCTCCAACTGGCTGTGCAGTGAGGTTTCGCTTCCCTGTTCCCTTTTCCACTGCTCAAACACGGTCTTGGCCTGCGGCATTTGGCCGACGATGTGCTTGCCTATGCTGTTGGCATAGAGCGAGGCCGCCTGGCAGACGGCGCAGTCGTCATGGGGATGGCCGATGGCGGGCAGCGCCTGAATCATGAGCCATGCCGGATTGTTGGTGTACTCAATGGTGAGTTTGGCCCCCGAGGGGGTATCGAACAGCTGCGTCAGGTCTATCTCCTTGATGCCCTGCCCGTTCTGGGTGAAGGGTACGGTGACGGTGACGCGTTCGCGGTTGGGCAATACGGGCAGGTAGTGCTGCTCGCCGTCGCTGACGTCGCCGGCCACGGCACTCACCTTGGCAATGAGCAGCGGACATTGGGCAGTGAACAGTGAAGGTTGGACGTGGAATGTGGCGGCGGTGCTCTTGTTCTTCTCCACAGCAAAGGGTGTTTGCTGTGTCAGTACGGTCTGCTCCGTCTCAGGGTCAACAAGCGTGAGCCAGGCGGTACCGCTGAGGTCGCGTTCAGAGCTGTTGACGATGCGGGCTGTGATGGTGGCCTTGTCGCCCTCGCGGATAAAACGCGGCATGTTGGGCTGCACCATCAGGTCTTTCTTGGCTACAGCCTCGCCCTCAATCAGACCGCTGCTGAGGTCGGTGGTGTGGGCCAGCCCCATGAAGCGCCACGTGGTGAGGCTCTCAGGCAGTGTGAACTTCATGTTCACCCGCCCCTCGCTGTCGGTAGCGAGTTGTGGGTAGAAGAAAGCCGTCTCCTGCAGGTTTGTGCGCAGGGGCACCTCTTTATATTCGCCGGTGACGGCGGTCTGTGCGCCGACGGCCACCTCCGGTTCTGCCAGTTCTTTGGCGTAGCCCTTCACGTCGAGGCCGGCAATACGTCCTTGCAGGGCGTCACTGGTACTCTTGCTCTCGTCCATGGCGACGCTCTCTTCCACGGTCATGACGGCATTGACCTGCTTGGCCATAGCCCTCATGCGCCGTGCTGCCCCTAAGCGCATCAAGTGACGTCCCATCCACATCTGCGGAAACAGCGACGCGTCGAAATGGGTGAACACCAACTCCGGCACCTTGAGCAGGGACTGTGAGGCAAAGCCGTTGAGGAACAATCCTCCCCACCAGCCTGACTGCCACGACGTGTTGGGCAGCCGTATTGTCTGATAGTGCATCGAGGGCCAGAAGTGCTTGACAATCTGGTCGAGGCTGCGGTCATAGAGCGTTGCCATGACTTGTGCGTCGGCAGGCTGTCCGTCCGGTGTCTTCACGGTGAGCGTCCATTCCTCCTGCTGTCCGGGTGTCAGCCTGTCGCGGAAGGTCTGCCATGCCACCTTCAGTTGCTTGTTGGGCAGCGGGCGCATGATGGTGGCCGTGTGGGTGAAGACCTCGCCCTGCTTCACCCATGCAAAGGTGAGCAGCAGACCGTTGCCATATTCCTCCTTGTAGGTCAGCTTACGGTTGATGAGCTGGTTGGAACGGCCTACGGCGCCGCTCTCTATGACGCGGTTGCCGCTGATGATGCTATAGACGATATGCACGTCGTTGGCCGACGAGCCTACTTGGATGGTGACGGGGCTGCCGTCGCTTGGGAATACGCTTTCCGACTGGTAGAACCAGTCGTCGCAGTCGGCGGCGGGACGCTGGTCGTCGAGCGAGAAGACCGTGAACTGCTGCCTGACGGTGTCGCCCTGGCAGACGGCTTCGTACTGGTGTCTGCCGCTGTTGAGCGGGGCTGTGAAGATGGCACATTCGGTATTGGTCTTTACCGACAGCCATTGGCCGTTGTCTATCCTGTATTTGGCAGTGGTCTCGATGTTGTTGCCGGCGGCATTGCGCCGGTGCAGCGCCACCTTCGGCATCTGGTCGGCCCGTATCTTGTCGGGCAGGTCGACGGTGAGGGCCGTCTTGCGGTTGCCGAGTGGCAGCGACAGCTGGCCTTGGTGGGTTTCGCCCCCCAGGTCGGTGACGTCGGCCTGGCAGACGAAGTTGTAGAACATGGGGTAGTCGGCCTTGGGCAGCGTCATGGGCATCCGTACCGTGAAGTGGCCGTCGGCATCGGTCACGGTCTCGCCCTCGGCCACCAGGTTGTCCTCGGTATCTTCGCCAATGGCTCCCACATTCCAGTAGCGTGAGTAGCTCCACCACCACAGCGAGCGTTGGCGCTCCACGGTGTACTTCACCCTGGCGCCCTGCACAGGCACGCCGGCGTAGGAGCGGGCCGTGGCACTGACGGTGAGGGTGTCGCCGTCTTTATAGTCTTCGTTCACCTCGTCAAACTTCACCTCAAACGTTGGCCGTTTGTAGTCTTCTACGCGGAAGTCGCGGCTGCCGTTCTGGGTCTGCACGGTGAAGCGGCCTGTGAGTGCGTTAGCGGGCAGTGTGAACTCAGTGGCGCAGGTGCCGTAACGGTCGGTAGTCAGCGTCTGCTCGGCCACCACCTTGTAGTTGGCGTCGCGCAGGGTCAGCGTCAGCTGCCGTCCCTCCAGGGCTTTCTGCTTATAGCCGTCGGTCATCTCATAGTTGACGGCGGCCACGCGGACGGTCTGGCCGGGGCGGTAGATGGCACGGTCGGTCATCAGCTGTGTGCGCTCTATGCGCTGCTGGCCTTCATTGTAGTTGAAATTGTTATAGCTGTTCAGCGGCAGGCTGGCCTTGTCGTCCGTCGTGTAGGCATAGATGCCGGTAGGCCGGGCGTTGTTCTGATACTGGTAGGTGGCCTCGCCCTTGGCGTCGGTGGCCAGGGTGGCTATGCGCTGATCGTTACGCCCGCCGCTGTAGCCGGTCAGCTCGATGGTGGCTCCCTTGACGGGCTGTCCCTCCTCGGCGTCTACCACCACATAGCGCATCTGCCGGTTGGGCAGGGCCTCGGTCAAAACCCGCAGGCGGCTGACGAAGTAGAGACGGCGCGACACCATCGATGCCGGCTTCGATTCTATCTCTATCATGTAAACTCCCACCGGCAGGGCTGGCAGCAGCAAGCTGTCCTCAAACAGGTCGTAGGCCTGGTGGCCGGTGTAGTGGCGCGTCTGTCGATGCTCGGTGAGTTCCGTCAACAGCGGCTTCAGCTGCTTGTAGTCCTTGCCGTTTTCCGGATACAGCTGGGTGTTGCCGTTCACCTTGGCCTTATAGATGTGTAGGGTCAGTTCGTCAACGTGGCGCAGCCGTATCTTCAGCGTCTGCCCGCAGGAGGGCCGTCCGAACCGTTGGGCCATCTGTGCCTCAAACTGCGGGGCTGTCAGTTCCTTCTGGGCGTTGCGCAGCTGGTCTGCCCGCCCGTATTTGCCCCATCGCTGCAGGGCCTCTTCGCTGTAGTCCCAGAGCTGTGCGGGCGTGGCGTCGGTGTGTTGGCTCATGTACAGATAGCGTTCCAGGGCCACTTCGCCGCATTCGGGCAGGTCGCCATAGAGGGCGATGAGCGAGTCGAGCCGGTCGATGTAGGGTGCCTGTCCCATCTTCGCCGTGCCCACTGGCCGCTCCCTGCGGGCTAACTCCAGCGCGGTCATCAGTGAAGCCACGCGGTTGCCAGCCTTCATGTAATAGCTGTTCAGCGGCGCGAAGTCTTCCAGCTCGTAGCCTACCACACTCAGCAGGTCGCCGTCGAACCACCGGCTGTCCTTGCCCTCAATGGTCAGCGGCTGATAGTCGGCAGCCTTTACGGCAGCCAGGCGTCGGCAGGTCTCCTCGTCGAGGGTCACCGCCGGTGCTCCCTGGCCCTCCAGCTCACTGTTGTCGCTGTAGATTTTCTTCAGCACAACGGCGTAGACCGTGGCCAGCGCCTTGTCGTTGGCGTCACGGCAGCGTTCCTCCATACGCTCCACGGCGGGCTGCAGCGAGTCGGGGGCGATGGTGGCCATGACGCGACTACCGGCCAGCTCGGCGGCCATCAGCTGTCCATACTGGTTCTCCTTCTGCGCCTTGGCTACAATCTTCATCAGCACGTCATACTGCGTGCGGGGCAAATCCTTCTTCTCTGCCTCTTCCGCCTGCTTCCATAGTGCCGTGTATGTCTGTCCATGTATCGTCATGCTCAGTAAAGCCAAAAATAGGGTGAATACTGCTTTGTTCATATCCTTAATCCTGTTTTATGAAGAACACTACCTGCAAAGGTAGTAACTTTTCCCGACACGTAACCTCTACAGGGCGTGAAAATATGAAACTTTAACGAATTTATTTGGCTGTTCCATTTTTTTGGTTTACTTTTGCAATCTGAAAGAATAACAAGGCAAACCCTACAACGCAACTATGGAACAACAGAAACGCTACGGACATTTTGATGACCAACACCGTGAGTACGTCATCACCGACCCCAAGACCCCATGGCCTTGGATTAACTATTTAGGTAATGAGGACTTCTTCTCGCTGATCTCCAACACCGCCGGCGGCTATTCCTTCTACAAGGACGCCAAGTTCCGCCGCATCACCCGCTATCGCTACAACAATGTGCCGATGGACAACGGCGGGCGCTATTTCTATATCAAGGAAGGCATGGAGGCGGCGTGGAACCCGGGCTGGAAACCCTGCAAAACACCGCTCGACTTCTACGAATGCCGCCACGGCATGGGCTACACCCGCATCACGGGCCGTAAGAACCAGGTCGAGGCCTCGGTGCTCTTCTTCGTGCCCTTAGGCAAATGGGCCGAGGTACAGAAACTGACGCTCACCAACCAGTCGCAGGAGGTGAAACGGCTGAAGTTGTTTAGCTTTGTGGAATGGTGTCTGTGGAACGCTGCCACCGACATGGAGAACTTCCAGCGCAACTTCTCTACCGGCGAGGTCGAGATAGAAGGAGCCCCCCTTTCGTCCCCCGAGGGGGACACAAATGTCCAACAAGGAAAAGAAGCCCCCTCGGGGGCAGTAGGGGGGGCTACCATCTACCATAAGACCGAATACCGGGAGCGCCGCAACCACTATGCTTTCTACTACGTCAACACCGAGGTGCAGGGCTACGACACCGACCGCGAGACCTTCGTGGGCCTCTACAACGAGCTGTCGGAGCCCGATGCCATCGTCGAGGGCCGCCCGCGCAACAGCCACGCCCACGGCTGGAGCCCCATCGCCTCGCACTACATCGAGGTGACGCTGCAGCCCGGCGAGTCGAAGGACTTCGTCTTCCTGCTCGGCTACGTGGAGAA
>CAMNJY010000048.1 GCA_946541745.1 uncultured Prevotellaceae bacterium | reverse complement strand
TAATTTTGCAGCACTTTTTTGAGATAATTAGGCTTTTATACATGTTAAGAATTGCAGTCCAGTCAAAAGGCCGTCTGTTTGACGACACCATGAACCTGCTCAGCGAAGCAGACATCAAAGTGAGCGCTACCAAGCGCACACTGCTTGTTCAGTCCAGCAACTTTCCACTCGAAGTGCTCTACCTGCGCGACGACGATATCCCTCAAAGCGTGGCCACAGGTGTGGCTGACATCGGGGTCGTGGGCGAGAACGAGTTTATAGAGCGTGGCGAGGAGGCTGACATCATATCACGCTTAGGTTTCTCAAAGTGCCGGCTGTCGCTGGCTATACCCAAGGAAATCAACTATACCGGCGTAGAGTGGTTCAACGGCAAGAAGATAGCCACCTCCTACCCCGCCATATTGAGCCGCTTTATGCAACAGAAGGGCATACATGCCGAGATACACGTCATCACTGGCTCGGTGGAGATCAGTCCGGGCATTGGACTGGCCGACGGCATATTTGATATTGTCAGCTCGGGGTCTACACTCGTCAGCAATAATCTGCGCGAGGTAGAGGTGGTCATGCAAAGCGAAGCCCTGCTCATTGGCCACAAGGGCATGAGTGCCGAGAAGCGGGCCACGCTCGACGAAATGCTATTCCGCTTCAAGGCTGTCAAGGATGCCGAGGATAAAAAATATGTACGCATGAATGCGCCAAAGGCACACCTGGACGAAATAATCAGCGTGCTACCGGGCTTGAAGAGTCCCACCATCATTCCCCTTGCCGATGAAGAATGGTGCTCTGTACACGCCGTGCTCGACCAAAAGCGCTTTTGGGAAATCATAGGCAAACTGAAGGAAATGGGTGCTCAAGGCATACTGGTCACCCCGATAGAGAAAATGATACTGTAAACAATAGAAAATGGTTATCACCAAGTATCCCGCCCGCGAGGAATGGGCACAAATCATCGAGCGGCCACACCTCGATACCTCTGAACTGAATCAGACCGTAGCCAGCGTACTGGCCGATGTGAAAACCCGAGGCGACGAAGCTGTAAAAGGCTACGAACTGAAGTTCGACCACGTAGACCTGGACACATTGGCTGTAAGTGAAGCCGAAATGGAAGAAGCCAGGAACAGCGTATCAGCCGACCTGCAACAGGCTATTGAAATGGCTTACAGCAACATCCGCAAGTTCCATGAGTCGCAGCGCTTCCGCTCCAAGAAGGTGGAAACACAGCCCGGTGTCGTATGCTGGCAGAAGAGCATTGCCATCGAGAAGGTAGGGCTCTACATTCCCGGGGGCACGGCACCGCTCTTCTCAACGGTGCTCATGCTGGCAACCCCTGCCAAGATTGCTGGGTGCAAGGACATCGTGCTCTGCACGCCTCCTGACCGCGAGGGCAAGGTGAACCCCGCCATTCTGATGGCTGCCCGCGTGGCCGGTGTCAGCAGTATATTTAAAATAGGTGGCGTACAGGCCATAGGAGCCATGGCCTATGGCACGGAGACGGTGCCTAAGGTCTACAAGGTGTTTGGCCCCGGCAACCAATACGTCATGTGTGCCAAACAACAGGTCAGTCTCAGCGACGTAGCTATCGACATGCCGGCAGGCCCCTCCGAGGTCTGCGTCATTGCCGACGAGATGGCCAACCCCGAGTTTGTGGCTGCCGACTTGCTGTCGCAGGCTGAGCATGGTGCCGACTCACAAGTTATACTCATCACTACGTCATACAAACTTATAGACGACGTGCAGCAGGAGGTAGACCGCCAGCTGAGCAGCCTGCCACGTAAAGAGATTGCACAAAAGGCGCTTGAGAACAGCCGCATCATATTGGTACGCGACCGTAAGGAGGCCATCGACCTCTCTAATGCCTATGCCCCGGAGCACCTGGTCATCCAGACAGAGGACTGGGAACTCTTTGCCGAGCATGTCGTCAATGCGGGCAGTGTCTTCTTAGGCCGGTATGCCTGTGAGAGTGCAGGCGACTATGCCAGCGGTACCAACCACACACTGCCTACCCACGGCTACGCTACGGCGTACAACGGTGTCAATCTGGACAGCTACTGCCGCAAGGTGACCTTCCAGCACCTCAGTGAGGAGGGTGTCCGCTCCATAGGCCACGCCGTAGAACTGATGGCCGAAGCTGAGCAGCTGGACGCCCATAAGAATGCTATGACGGTGCGCTTGCGCGCCATTGGAAAATGACAACTTAAAGATGAAGGAAAATGATGAGTTTAGAAGAGTTGTGCCGACCTAACATCTGGAGTCTGGCACCATACAGCAGTGCCCGCAATGAGTACGCCGGGCGAGAAGCACGCGTGTTTCTCGATGCCAACGAGAACCCGTACAACGCGCCCTACAACCGCTATCCAGACCCGCTGCAGACAGAGCTAAAGCAGGCTCTGCAGAAAGTAAAGGGCGTACCTGCCGACCACATTTTCCTTGGCAACGGCAGCGACGAAGCCATCGACCTGCCCTACCGCTGCTTCTGCCGTCCGGGTGTTGACAACGTGGTGGCCATAGAGCCTACCTACGGCATGTACAAAGTCTGTGCCGACATCAACGATGTGGAGTATAGGCCCGTACTCTTAGACGACAACTACCAGATAACTGCCGACCGACTGCTCGCCGCCTGTGACCATCATACCAAGCTCATCTGGATATGCTCGCCCAACAACCCCACAGGCAACAGCATCAACCGCGACGAAATCGTCAGCGTCATCAACCAGTTTCAAGGCATCGTCATCGTCGACGAGGCCTACAGTGACTTCGCATCACAGCCCACACTGCGCTCAGAACTTGCCAAATATCTTAACCTCATCGTGCTCAACACGCTGTCGAAGGCGTGGGGATGCGCAGCCATACGTCTCGGCATGGCCTTTGCCTCGGCTGACATTATCAATATATTTAATAAGGTGAAATACCCCTACAATGTCAATCTGCTCACCCAGCGTCAGGCTCTTGAAGCCCTCAGCGACCCCTACCAGGTTGACAAGTGGGTGCGCATGCTCCTGCTGGAGCGCGGCCGAATGATAGACGCCTTCAAGCTGTTGCCCCAGTGCATCAAGGTCTACCCCACCGAGGCCAACTTTTTCCTGGCCAAGATGACCGATGCACAGGCCATCTACGACTATCTGGTAGATAGGGGCATCATTGTCCGCAACCGCACCCGCGTACAGCTATGCCGCGACTGTCTTCGTATCACCATTGGCACCAAGACCGAGAACAATGAACTCATTGCTGCGCTCAGGCAACTGTAGCCATAACGCGGTTTCCCCATGACAGAATCTCATCTATCATCGGGGTGCTGATGTCGTGGCTTTGGGCTTGCTGTTGAACTATTTGGAGTCCGTAAGGAAAGTCCTCAGTGAAATAGCGGCTGGAGAAGTCGGGGATATAACCTCCCTCAACCTGCTTCATGGGCGATTTTATGCCCTTGAAGGCCTGGATAGATTGCAACTTGTGAGTGAGTGAAGCGGCATCGGTACTCTCGTAGTAATCGAGGATGGTTGGAATGCTACCCTTTGAAACGGGGAGTACGCCGAGCAGTCTCTGGAACTCCTCGTCCATCTTCATCAGGCAGGTGGAAGCGTCGATAGACCACTCCTCGTAGAACAAGCTCTCCCTGGGGTAGATGACGCCAGGGTGCCAATCCCGCCAGAGGCTGTACAGACGGGCGGGATGGAGAAGGGGGTTGCTGTTGGTAAGACTCACTTCGTAGTAGCTTGACAGCAGTTTCACAGGCACCTTAAACAACTGCTCGATGGTTGCTCTTAGCGTCTCCTTCTCGCGGGTCTGTTCGATAGCCACACTGAGATTTGGCTTGTAGCCTAACAGGTCGGCAGAGTGGCCGTACTCATTGAGACGTGCGATGAAAGGGACGCGCTGGAATCCGAACAAAGGTGTTTTGTCTGACAGTATCTTGAAGGCCTCGAAGAAGAACCCCGTACTGCTGACAATACTGCCCACGGCCTGGCCTGGCGACAGAGCAGGAGCTATCTGATGGAGAACCTCACGGATAGAAAAACCTGGCAGGCACAGTAATACGATGTCTGCCTGACTTACAACTCGAAACGGGTCGGATGAGATAGCTTTAAGTTCGCCCTTTAGTATTCCACCGTCAGGAGTGGTGACAGCCAGCTGCCGTTGCCAGCGTTCAGGATGGCGTGTAAGAAGCAAAACCTCGCAATCACCTTGGGCGGCCAGGAATCCGGCTACCACATGGCCGAGGTTGCCCCCTCCGCAGATACAGATTTTTCTCATCATTTCTTAATTTGTCTCAAAGCATCTACCAGACGCTGGTTTTCTTCGTGGTTTCGTACGGCTATGCGCATGTACTGGCCGCTCCCCAGACCAGGCTTGCCAGAGCAGTCGCGCGTGAGAATGTTGTGTTTCCTCAGCATGTAGACCACTATTTCACTGGCCGTATAGGGGGGCAGCACCTCGCAGAGGAAGTAGTTGGCCTGTGACGGCATGACGCGGAAGAAGCTGACCGACCTGAGGCTCTGCTCAAACGAGGCCCGCTCCTCGACGAACTTGGCGCATGCCTTCTTGTAGTCCTTTTCGTGCTTGTTGTAAATTTGCATGAAGAACTCGGCGAAGGAGTTAAGGTTCCATATTGACACTTCTCGCTTGATGCGCGCTATCAGCTCCTTGTCGGCTGAGGCCAGGATGCCCAGTCGCAATCCCGGCACGCCATAGCTCTTGGAGATGCTCTTCATGACCACCATACGGGGATAAGCTTCGAGGATGGCGTCTGAGAGCAGCGAGTTGGTGGCATAGTCAACGCTGAAGTCTACGAAACTCTCGTCGACGACCAGCCTGATGCGTCTTTCCTCACACCATGCACCGAGCCTGAGCACGTCGGCCTTTGGTATGTAATTGCCAGAAGGGTTGTCGGGATTGATGAGCATCAGTGTCTTGACAGCCTTATCGGCAAAGAAGTCCATCAAGTCGTCGGCCGAATAGCGGAACTCCGGGTTTTGGGGCACGAATGTGACCTGCTGCTGGGGGTCGAAGCGGTTGGGATATTCCTCGAAGGTGGGACGCACGAAACCCGTCAGCCCCTTGACGTTCTGCTCCATCAGAACCTTGATGAGCTCAGCCGCGCCGTTGCCAGGAACGATGTAATTCTCGCTCACGCCAAAACACTTGCTGGCTATCAGCGTGTTGACCTTCATGCCCGACGGGTATTGTGTCAGCAGGGTATCGAAATTGGAGCGCAGTTCGTCTTTCATCCGCTTGCTGGGGAAGTAGGGGTTCACCAGATAGCAGAAGTCGAGCATCTGGGGGAAGCGCCAATAGCCGCCGTAGCGGCCATAGTACTTGCGGAGCACGTCGGCGTCGCTGGCGAAGATGGCCTCAGCGATGTCCAGGTCCTGTTTGTCGTCAATTTCGTACCACCGCTCATGGCCTATGGGCAGCGCCTTCATGTGGTGGCTGTTGAGCATGGAGATGATGCGCAGCACGTTCTCATAATACTCGTTGGTGCCAACCGCCTTGGTATAGGCATCGAGGAAGGGCACATACTGATGGCAGAGGAAGTCCTTGCTGAACTTATAGATGTTGACCGTCTTATAGTAGGTGTCCGCATCGGCGTAGTCGAAAGCATCTTTTGAAATAAAATTCACAATATTGTTGTCGTCATCGATACGCACCATGGTGCCATCCATCCACGACTCATACTTGGCTACAAGTGCCAGGTTGGGGTACGGGTTCTCCATAATCATGGGCAGCAGACGGTCGCTGAAGATGAGGTCGCTTTCTATGAGCAGTGTGTCGTCCTGCTGCAGTTGGTCTTTCACCAGCGACAACGAGTAGATATTGTTGGTGCGGTCGTAGATAGGGTTATGGGCATACTCTATCGTGAGTCTGTCGTCGTAGCGATGGCCAATGTGGTCCACGAGCCGCTGGCCCTGATAGCCTACGACGATGATGACGCGGCGTAGGCTGAGGCCCGCCAATTGACCTAACAGGCGGTCGATGAGCCTTACACCGTTCACCTCGACCATACACTTGGTATTGTCACGTGTTTTCTCTCCAAGTCTGCGGCCCATGCCGGCCGCCAAGATGATTGCTTGCATTTTAGAATGTATGATGGTTAAATCCGTTAGACGATTAAAAAAAGATTACTGTAGGGTGATACCCATCAGCCCGATGACCACGTCGTTGGAAAGGGTGCGCAGGGTGAGCGAGCGCAGACGCTTGCCGGGATTTAGCGGCATGTGAAGCAGCTGTGCGGCACCGCCGGGGATTTCGCGCCCATAGACGCCCCGGATGTCCAGTTCGCGGCCTAAGTCGCGGCTGACGATAAGCTGCCCGTCGGCAGAGGCCTGACCCAGGCAGACGCGCCACGGACGAGGGCCGACAGTCTTGAACGCCTTACCGTCTACATAGTAGTCCTGCTCTATGGGGCACCAGTTGTCGGGGTTGCGCAACTGAAGGGTGTCTGTAGTGTTGTCGGCATAGCTGACCACGACGAGGCCGTTGTCAATGCGGCTCTGCATGTGGTTGGTAGAGCCTGCCATCAGCAAGTGGGCCACTATGGCCCGGCCCTTCAGGGGAATGACCACCGAGTCAGGGTAGTTGTCCCACAGGGAAGTGTAAACGATGTTCCGTCCCTGCGCCGGTGTACGGAAGGGGATGCCGGCCAGCGTCACCATCCCGTTGGTAGCCAGGCTGCGGAATACACTGTCGTTGACCTCAGCCGAAAGTTGCGGATGGCACCACTCGCCAATGCCCTGCACGGGTATCTGCAGCGTCGTGGTCTGCGGTCGGGGCGAGAGGTATTTGTTCTTGAAAATATCGCCGACCTCGGCATTAAAGCTCTTGTCGAGTACTTGCGGGCGAGTCTTGGCATCAGTAGCTATAAGGTCGAGTCCTAAGTTCAGTTTTCTGCCTACTATCGGATGCGACAGCCGCTCCACCACCTGCTGCCGCTCCACCTCTATCACCTGGTGGTGCTCGCTGCTGCCTTCCACGTCGCGATAGGCACCGAGGCCGCAGTCCTGGCGGACGACCATCTTCAGCGGCTGGCTGAAGCGCTGGGTGATTTCGTAACGCTCCACCCTACCCTTTCGTGTGAACCTGTATTCTAAATAAGGTGTCTTGACGGCCACGCTGTCCCAGTCGCCGGGAAAGCCCGGACGTATGATGCAGCGGCCGTCGAGAGCCTGTGGTATGATGCCGAAAAGCCCTTGAACCAGTGCGCGACCGGCAATGCCGATACAGTCGCCAAAGTCGCGGTAGCACTCACCGCGGGCCGCATCATAGTAACTGATCTGACCGAAATTGCCCGGACACAGCCCATAGTACATCTGGTCCATCACGTTGGCCTTGAGCAGGCGGTAGCCCTCAAAGCTGCGCCCGGCCTCGAAGAAGGCCAGGGCCGTATGGTAGACCTCGGCGGCTGCCACGTTGTTGATGCTCCATGAGTAGGGCATCCAGTTGGAGGTGGCTATTGTCTGCAGACCCGTGTCCTCCACGTCTATGTGGGGTATGTGGCTGTGTACCCATCTCGTGGCCTCAAAGGCCTGCTGCGGCGAGCAGGCACCGCAGTCTATGGGCGTATAGACGCTCCAGACGGCGGGACTCTCATGGAGCCGTCGCAGTCCCAATGCGTCCTGATACTCAGCCCAGACTCCCTTCTGCTGCAACCACAGCCGCTGGTTCATCGCCTTGAGAATGGCGTCGGCCTCCTGCTGGTAAGGGGTTGCATCCTCGCCGATGATGGCTGCAATACGGGCCGCCAGCCGGTGGCCCCTATAATTATAGGCTGAACTGTGGGTGACGGCACCGCCACTATAGTAGAGGGCATCGCTGGCCCAGATGCAGCAGTAGGCGTCATAGAGGTGGTCGCCATCGGGGTCGTAGTTGCGCTTCTCCCACTCTAAATGGCGCTTGACGACGGGCCACATCTGGCGCATATAGGCCGTGTCAGCGTCGTACTGGAAATGCCACAACAACTCGTCGATGTAGTTCAGGTTCATGTCGTAGTGGTGCATCTGGTCGTTGCGCTCGGGGTTGCGGCAGATGTAACCGTTGCTATACATCTGTGTGCCCCACCGCTTCTCGGCCCTGGCCATGTTCATCTTCGGGTCTTGCGATGGATGCGGCGTGACGGCGGGCACCTGTGTCACCTGGCTTTTGGCATAGGCGTTGAAATGGCTGCGCTGACGGTCGCGCCATCCCAGCACGTCGCCTATATATGCTGCCCGCCACCCGGCCAAGGGCATGCGCCATCCTATACAGCCATGTAGCCACGTCTTTCCGTCCCAGTCGCCGTCGGCAGCCACGGCCAGTGCGCCGCCAAGGGTGTTGATATAGGGGTCGGGCGTTTGGAACTCCAGTCGCCCGGCCAGTTGCTCATAGTAGTCCACGGCACGGTCAAACTGCGCCTGAGCCTCCTGAGACTGCGGCTGACTCAGTACGTTCAGCTCTACGGCCATGAACCTTTCACTGCCGCCGAGCGTCAGCGTCAGCTCCTGCAGTACGGGGCCACTGGCCTCAAAGCAGCCGGGCTTGTCGGCACCGATGTCGCCGTTGCGGTGCAAGCGGGGTATGGCGATGTCGGTCACCTGTGCGTGGAGCAGGGCCGGCCCCGGCGAGGGGCTGAAGCTGAACCGCCAGAGGGCTGCCTCACGGTCGGCCATGGCTACCACCTGTATGCTGAGTTCAGCGGCCCCCCACCGGCGGTCGGTCAACCTATAGCTGCGCCGGCCTGCTTCGTAACGGGCTTCACAGCGGTCAGTAGAGTCGAGTGGCACGGTGTGGCCGCCATACTCCAGCGCGAGGCGTATGTGGCGGTGATGTCCCTTCTTGACAACAGCAAACACCGGCCGGTCGCTGGTTTCCAGCCGCCAGTCGGTGTAGCTGCCATAGAGGGCACGGGTGAAGCGGTTGGTGCCGTTGGCGCAGACGAAGGCCCGGCCGTCAGGCCTGTACTGCAGGCTCCGGCCAACGCCTGTCTTGTCGAGGTTATAAGACGTAGACTCTATGAAGTCGCCCACGCGCTGGCCTTGAGCCAGTACGTGGGAGACTGTCAGTAGGTTTGCAGCATATATCAGTGCCGCCAAGCTACATTTCACATTAATCATAAACCAAATTTAAAATTCCTGCATCTGGCTTTTAGTAAGTTTCATAAAGTTGTTGGCCACGGTGTCGCCCCCTTCATAGACCACGCGGAGCATGGCCATGTCGCGTATGAAGTCGACGGCTCCTACGTCCACCTTGAGCACCTTCACGCCGAGCCGCTTCTCGAGGTCGGCCTTCAGTTCTTCACGCCGCTCTGGAGTGATGAGTTCCATGCGGTCATATTGCACAAGCTTCGAGGGCTGGGTCTTCAGGTTGCGCTCGCAGAGCCAGACGGCAAAGACGACGATGAGGTTGGTCAGCAGCAGCTCCACCAGAGGCACCCCCTCGGCAATGGCGTTGACCACGGCCAGGGCGATGATGATAAAGAGGTAGGTCATTTCGCGCACAGGCATGGCGTCGGTCCTGTAGCGCATGATGGAGAAGATGCCGAAGAGTCCGATGCCGATACCCATAGAGGTCTTGCCTTTCATGTCCTCCAGAACGAAAATCATGAAGAAGACGATGAAGAAGATGGCTATCGAGATGAGCATGAATGTGAAGTAGAAGTCGCGCCGGCGGCTCTTGGTATAGTACAGCCGGTCGATGATGAACCACGTTATCAGCACATTGACGAGCAGTCGCAGAAGCATCTCTGCGTAGCCGGGTGAGAAAAAGTTGCTTAGAATGTCAGCCATAATTTTGTAAGTTGTTGTTTGTAGTTTATTTTATAGATTTAGTATTTTCTCAATGTCGTGCAGCTTGGGCTTCAGCCTGTTGCAGTGCAGGCTGCTGTTGGTCAGCGCCGAACCGATGACGTATTTTGAGAATCCGTGAGGCTTGATGCGCAAGCGGCGCAGGTGGTCAAGTATGGGCGATGCCACCAGCCCGTCGCGCTTAAGCTCAATGATGACGATGTCGCCCATGTGGCGGTCGCTACCGGTAGCCACGTTGTGGAATCTCAGGTTGGTGTCGATGGTGAGCCGCTCAGTTTTGCCCTTGTTGACCAGCGTGATGCGGTCGAAGCGGTTCTCTATCTGGCGGCTCAGGGTCAGGGGGTCATAGTGCAGGTTGGTGTGCAGGAAGTCGGCAAAGTCGGCACTCTGCACGTCGAAGCCTTCACTGTCGTCGGGGTTGAAGTCGTCTATGGCCACGCGCTTCTTCTTTGTCCGCCCGTGGTTGTTCTTGGTCTTCACCTCCAGGAAATTCAACCGTGAGTCCACATACGAGCGCACGCGGAGTTTCTGGCGGTTGGTGTGGCCCGTTTCGTGAACGGTGTACATCGCACAGTCGTCCGTGTCGAAGTAAACGGTGTAGTAGGCCGCCATCCTGCGGTTGTCTATCTCCTGGGCGAAATAGTCGTCCTGGGCCATTTCGAGCAGGCGCTCCAGCATGGGCCGTGTGGTGACGAACTTGGTGTCCGTGCGGTTCATGAGCCTTATGCCGCTCATCGCGTCGAGTGTGATGGGGTCAAACCCTCTGAGTATCTCTTCCATTGTTGTTTCTTCTTTACTGAATTGCAGTGCAAAGTTATTATATCTTACTGTCACATGCAAGAAAAATCAGCCAACCGGCCTCATTCTTCAGCCAACCCGCTACTTGAGCTTAGGCTTGAGCTCGTCGGGCGAATCGTTGGTAAACATGTTGACCGGCGGTGCCTGGCGTGTGAAGAAGTGGCTCACTACCTCAGGCGTCAGCACCAGCGAGGGGCTGAAGTCCTTGCTCTGCATGTAGCTCATCAGCGCACGGCGCATCTGGCGGGCTACGGGCCGATGTTCCAGGTCGTTGTTGATGTCCATGGTGGTCATCAGCAGGCGGCCCTTGCCCACCCGGGCCTCTATCAGCATGCCCAGCTTGCGCGACACGTGCCACGTGTCAATGGGCTGTATGGGCGGCTGATAGTCGGCAGGCAGTTCCATGAGATTCATCACCTGTGCGCCGTTGAGCAGTTCCCACCAGTTCAGGTTCGACCATGAGTCGGTGGGGAAGCCGTGCCTAAACAACGGATGTGTAGTGTCGATATAGGCCCCGGTGGTGTGTGGCGGGCGCATCTTGAACCACGACGTGTTCCAGAATACGGGCAGGTAAGACTGCTTCACATCGCTGCCCAGCGTCACACGACCGGCAGCCGTCAGCAGCACGGTGCCGCCACGCCGCAGCAAAGCCGCTGCCCTGTCGGTGAACTCTGAAAACTCTGCCACCTTATTGGCTTTGGCCGGCTCTGGCGTCGACTCCGGATACACCCAGAAGTCCCAGTGGTTCTTCCAATGCTCAGAGAAACGGACGGTCAGCGTCAGTTTCACAGGGCGGCTGATGCTGTCGAGGGCCATGACGACGGTGCCTAAGGGCTGGTTCTTGCCCACCCTGATGTCGGCCTTCGACAACAGGCCTCCGCTCACCACACGCCCGCTGTCGTTTGTAATATAATAGGTGGTCTTGACCTCCGTCACCGTGTTGGCAAAGGCGTTATAGACCTCTATGGGCACGCGCAGTGTGTCGCGGTTGGTATATACAAACTTGGGAAACCGGGCCAGGGGCACCAATATGGAACAGAACTCACGCCACTCGTCGGCCGTGCAGTACCCCTTCTCACGCCAGTGGACATTGAGTGGCCCCACCAGGGCCGTGCCCTGACCGCTGTAGTCGTTCAGGCCCAGCAGCTGGAAGCCCGCATAGCCGCCGGTACGCAGGTTGCGCTCTATCTCATACTTGTAGCAGAGCGTCTGAAGCCGTCCACTGGCCATGAGGAACTTACGGCTCATGGCCGCCATGCCGCCATCGCGCAGCAGGTCGCTGAAAATCTCGAAGTTGCGGGCTTTGTAAGGCCCTGTGTACTGCGAGGTCTCGCTAAGGTCGGGGAAGGCGCACCACTGCCCCTGTTCATGGGCTATGATGGGCGAACCGTTGGGCGTAGTGCCCTTGTAGTTGCGCGGGAAGTCCAGGCCCTGGCTATAGTCGTTGTCTGACGACGGCGGCTGCCGGTTCCATTCGTCGAGGCCCCTGGCACCGCCCTTCACATGGTACTCCGAGCCGTCGTCCCAGGCCCAGCCGCCGCCTACGGAAGCCCCGGCATAGAGTTTCGTTGGGTCATAGTCCTTCATGGCCTTCACCCAGCCGTTGCAGTAGGCCACCCAGTTGCCCGCCGGCTCGTTGCCGGCGGCCATCATAATAAACGAAGGATGATGGCCGTACTCATCGAGGATGCGGCGCGACTCCTCCATCAGGTACTCGTCAATCTTCTGCCCGCGGCCGAGTGCCACCCCGTGGTTGGGCCACGACGGTCCCTCCACCTGCAGGTAGAATCCCAGCCGGTCAGCAGCCGTGAAAGCCGCCTCTGGCGGACAATAGCTGTGAAACCGCATGTGGTTCAGGCCCCACTCCTGGCACTTGGTAAAGATGCGTATCCACTCGGCCTCGTCGGTGGGCGGATAGCCCGTCTCGGGAAAGCAGCAGCTGCCCACTGTACCTCTAAGGAATAGCGGGCGACCGTTGATGGTCAGCTGACGCCCGTCTGTGCCCAGCTGTCGCAGGCCTATCTGCGATGAATACTCATCGTCGCCCACCTGTATCAAGAGGCGGTAGAGATTGGGGGTGAACTGGTCCCACATCATCATGTCGTCGGTCATGCGGAACTTCAGGTTGACGGCCTGTCCCCTTATTTCCGCTGCCGTCCAGGCCACGTTCCGACCCGCCATGCTGCCCTGCATAGGTTGCAGCTGGGCGTTGGCCAGATGCACGCCGCCGGCATGGTTGTAAAGCTCTACATGAACCGTAATCACGTGGCGGCGGAAATCGGGCCTGACGACGACCTGCCTGATGCCGAGCTGTTTCCACTGTGCCTGCAACTCTATGCGCCCCACGACGCCGTTCCAGTTGCCCTGGGTCTGGTCGGTCACACTATGGGAGTCCTGGCCTACGCCGACCGTCTCCGTGCCGTTGTACACACGGAGTACTATCTCATTGCGCTCGCCGGGTTTCAGCAGCTGGGTCACGTCGAAGCGGTGGGGCGTCGACAGGCTTGCCTGATGCCCCGCCTCCTGTCCATTCACCCAGGCCGTAGTCTCTATGTGGGCCCGCTCCAGGAAGAGCGTCACGCGGCGGTCGCTCCAGTTACGTGGAATATAGACCGTCTTCTTATACCATGCCTCGCCCACGTAGTGGCGGTCGGGCGTCAGAAAGAAGGGCAGCTTCAACTGCCCCTCCCGCCGGTATTTCTCCATGTAGGGGTTGAAGTAGTAGCTTGAGTCGTAGAGCGAACCCGTCCACGGCGTGGCCGTCGTCACAGGGTGGCCCTTGCCGTTGGTCAGCATGGATCCGGGCAGCATCACGTAGTCATCGTAGTGCCCGTCGCCGCTGAGCGAGAAGTCCCACGCGCCGGCCAGTGAGATAATTTCCTGCGAAGCCACTCTGCCGGCGAGAAACAGGTAGATGGCCGCTGCTATAATCCTAAAGTGAAAATTCATAGTCAGTAACGTAACGCTATTTGGGATGCAAATTTACGACTTTTTTTTCAATGCCCAAACATTTCAAACAAATAATGTGATTTAACTACATCGCCCATTGTAAAAATACATAGATTTTTGAGCAAATAGGGTGTCAGTGTGTACAATTTGCTTGCTTCAGTATTTATGCCAAAAGGGTTAGTCACGGTCGTCGAGCACACGGAAGCGCTGGCGAGCATAGTCCTGCAGGCCAAAGTCGATGCTGACGGTAAGCCCCTGCTGCACGTCGGGGGAGGCCTCACCCAGGGTGTCGCCCTTAGAGTCGCAGACAAGGCTCTCGCCCCGGTAATGGCAGAACTCGTCGTCGCCCACGCGGTTGCAGCCTATCAGGTAGCACTGGTTCTCGACGGCACGGGCACGGGTAAGTATGCGCCAGGCCTGCTGCCGCTTCTCGGGCCAGTTGGCCACGACGACAATGGCATCGTAGAGACCGGCCAGCCCGTAGCGTGCCCAGACGGGGAAACGCAGGTCGTAGCACGTCAGTAGCAGAAACCGGCGGCCCTGCCACTCGGCCACTACGTGCTCGCTACCCGCCGTGATGTACTCGTCCTCGTGGCCGTAGGTAAACAGGTGGTGTTTGTCGTAAAGGAAAGTGGCGTCGGGAGTGACAAAGTAGTGGCGGTTGCGGTAGAGACCGTCGTCGGTATGTATCAGTAAGCTACCGCTGAGGGCGCAGCGGTGGCGGCGGGCCGACTGCTGCATCCATTCGAGGGCTATGGAGCAGGTGCCTTCGGCAATGTCGTGAGGAGTGGTGGCAAAGCCTGTAGCCCACATTTCGGGCAGTACATAGAGGTCTGAACCGGGATGCTGGCTCAGCAGGCGGTCGGCGTTGTCAACGTTGGCGCGGGGACTGGCCCAGCTGACATCGGTCTGCAGGATGGTGACGGTCATAGGTAAAAGTCTTTGGTTAGTTGTTGATACCAGGGCGAGCGATGGCCTGGCGAGGTTTCGATGACAGCCTCCGACAGTTCCAACGGTGCGGGGTGGCGGCGGAAAGCCAGCAGATAGCGGCGCGGAGGCTTGCGCGGGGTGGTCTTGACAGCACACTGGCGCACTTTGAAAAATCCGGCCATGACGGCCTCCTGCTCCATGAGGGTCCGTGTTTCGGAGGGCACTACTACCGACAGTTCGCCGTCGTCGGCCAAGAGTTGGCAGGCAGCTTCCATCAAGTCGCGGTAGGTAAGCGAGGCGGCATGACGGGCCACGGTGCGGCGGTGGTCTGGCGAGGTGAGCGAGTCGACGAAAAAGGGCGGATTGCTCACCACGGCCTCAAAGCAGCAGCCCCGGAAGGTCCGGACGTCGGCCTCCGCCACGCGGATGTTGCGGAAGGGCGAACGGGCCACGTTGCCAAGGGCCTGGGCCACGGCGGCGTCATCGATATCGATAGCAGTGATGTCGGCGCTGGGAAACCGCTGGGCCATCATCAGGGCTATCAGCCCCGTGCCGGTGCCTATGTCGAGAATGGTTTTCCCACCCCGTGCCCACGCCCCGAGCAGGGTGCCGTCGGTACCCACCTTCATGCCACACCGGTCTTGACAGACAGTGAATTGCCGGAACTGGAAATAGTCGTTAGCCATAAATCAGGTGCAAATATAGATAAAATTCCCGAGATTATAAGCCAGTCGAGATAAAAAAGTGAGCAAATTGCCCCGAAATAGTTAGAAATCAAGTCACACATACGCTCATTTCCTACTTTTACGTGCGCTAAGTCACAATTAACTGTTATGTTTACCTATGATTTCCAGTTTGCTACAAAAGGGACTCCCTTTTGCGCGAAAGCAACCCCCTTTCGGAAAATCCAGGGCCTGGATTTTCTATTGTGGAACTGTGCTGTGATTAAAGTTGCGGAAAACTATGCTATGTGTGCTATAGTTGGTTATAA
>CAMNJY010000047.1 GCA_946541745.1 uncultured Prevotellaceae bacterium | reverse complement strand
CCTTCTCGATGATTTCCTCAAACGGGTCGATGTCGGTCTTGTTCACGGGCTTCATCTCGAGCACCACGTCGCCGTACATCTGGACGAAGCGGCGATAGCTATCGTAAACGAAGTGGGGGTTATTAGTCTTCTTCACCATACCCTCGGCCACCTCGTCGTTCAGACCGAGGTTCAGGATCGTGTCCATCATGCCGGGCATAGAAGCGCGGGCACCCGAGCGTACAGAGACCAACAGGGGGTTCTCCTTGTCGCCGAACTTCGAGTTCATCAGCACCTCAATGTGCTTCACGGCTGCCATCACGTCGTCGTTCAGCAGTTCCATAATCTTCTGCTGACCGACCTGATAGTACTCGTTGCAGCAGTCGGTAGTGATGGTGAACCCCGGAGGTACGGGCACGCCAATCAGGTTCATCTCGGCGAGGTTTGCACCCTTGCCACCGAGCTCCTCACGCATTTTAGCATTACCTTCGGCTTTACCATTGCCGAAGAGGTAAACTCTTTTCTGGCTCATAAGTTGTTTTTTATTACGATTAACACTTTAGATAGATTGTTCTTTTTTAGTTGTTGTGCAAAGTTACGTGTTTTTTTGCACACTTGCAAGAAAAACGAGAAAAAAATGTAATACCGATATAGCAATTATCTATTTTTAACCACTTTTGCTTTCTACTTCAATTCTCTACAAGAATGGTCGATAGCTTTCCGTCGAACGAAATCACGTTTTCCACCTTATAGCAGCTGGCTCCGTCGGGAACGCAGACCGTTGCCACGAAGTGAATCCCCGAGGCATCCGTCCGGGTGTACTCCATGTTGCTCAGTATGGCGTTGCTGAGGAAATCGGGGGGAATCTGCTGGTACTGCTGCTTGCGGAAGTCAGACGAGAATAGTTTCTGTGCGCCCTTGAAGAGGCTGATGTGCATGATGTTGTCATAATACACATTGTCCATCTGGACTCCATCGTCATTATAGGTAGTGACGTGTACCTTGTACTTAGTGGGATTGATGGCCAGATACCAGTGGTAGCGGTTACCTTCATAAAACGTTACGGAGTCGGTTTTAACCACCTCGGTGTAGGTGAGCACCTGAGCTTTGCTGCGCACAAAGTTGAGTGCCAGTGCCGGGTCGTCGCTTTTGACCAGCTTAACCACGTCGCCGTTTTGGTTTTTAAACCAGAAGAGATGCTCCGCCTGTTTGACGATGGCATATTTGGCACCGACCGACGACAGCATCAGCGAGTCGCCCACTATTTTAAAGTAGGTGGGCTGACTGATGGTGTCGGGATAGAAGATGGTGTCACCGATGGCGCGGAACGACACCTCCTCAGTGTCCTGGTCTACCCATACGCCTTGCAACAGTTTCTTGGCCTCTTTGCTTTCCTCCTCTGTTACTGTAGAGACACGTTGTTGCGGTCCGGCATCCTTCTTCGATGAGCACGACGTGAACATCCAAAGGCCGGATAGAAAGATAATTATAGTCAGTCCTTGTTTCATCTACCAATGCAGTAATACTCAAAGCCATTCTCCTCAAGCTCTTCGGCGTCGAAGATGTTGCGCCCATCAATAACCAGTGGCCGTCTCATAGCCTTATGAACGACGCCCCAGGTAGGCAGTCGAAACTCCTTCCACTCCGTGAGCAGCAGCAGGGCGTCGGCATCGAGCACGGCGTCGTACTTGTCGCGGCAGTAGGTCACACTGTCGCCTATTTTCCGGCGGCACTCGTCCATAGCCACGGGGTCGTAAACGCGCACGTTGCAACCTGCTTCTAACAGTTTGGCTATCATGACGAGGGCCGTAGACTCGCGCATGTCGTCGGTCTCGGGCTTGAACGACAGGCCCCACAAGGCTATGGTCAGTCCTTTCAGCGGTTTTCCGTCGAAGGCTTTCTCCAGCTTTCTGAAGAGTATGCTCTTCTGGGTTTCGTTGACCCTTTCCACCGCCTTGAGCACTTCCATCGAGTAGCCGTTCTGGTCGGCAGTCTTGATGAGGGCTTTCACGTCCTTGGGGAAGCATGAGCCGCCGTAGCCGCAGCCTGCATAGAGGAACTTGCGCCCGATGCGGGTGTCGGCGCCTATTCCCGCGCGTACCATATTGACATTAGCGCCTACGCGCTCGCAGAGGTTGGCAATGTCGTTCATAAACGATATGCGTGTGGCAAGCATGGAGTTGGCGGCATATTTGGTCATCTCGGCTGAGGGGATGTCCATGAATATGACCCTGAAGTTGTTGATGAGGAAAGGCTTGTAGAGCCGGGTAAGCACCTTCTTGGCTCGTTCGCTCTCAGTACCTACAACCACGCGGTCGGGCGACATGAAGTCCTTGATGGCGTTGCCTTCTTTGAGAAATTCGGGGTTGGAGGCTACGTCGAAGGGCACGTCCTCACGTCCGCGCTTCCTGAGTTCCTCCTCTATGGCCTGCCGCACCTTGCGGGCTGTGCCCACCGGCACGGTAGACTTGGTCACTACTACCACATAGCGGTCCAGGTGCTGGCCAATGGTGCGGGCCACCTGCAACACATACTTCAAGTCTGCCGACCCGTCCTCGTCGGGGGGAGTCCCTACGGCCGAAAAAACAATCTCCACATCGTTGAGTACCGAAGCCAGGTCGGTGGTGAAGTGCAGGCGGCCAGCCGCTACGTTTTTCTTCACCAGTTCGTCCAGCCCGGGTTCATAGATGGGTATCTCGCCCTTCTGTAGCCTTTCTATCTTTGTCGCATCGACATCCACACACGTAACCGTAGCACCTGTGTCGGCAAAACACGTGCCCGACACCAGTCCCACATAGCCTGTTCCAACTATTGCAATATTCATGTTTTACTTTAATATAAAGTCTGTAACTGTCATGTTTCCAATTCACTCAAAGCACTCCGCATCCTTTAGTAGCGGATGCGCAAGGTCTTTGCTGCTCGTAATGACGACTGCCGGGTCTATAGGCCAATTGATGCCTATGTCGGGGTCGTTCCAGCGAATGCCGGCCTCGGCCTGCGGGGCGTAGACATTGTCAACCTTGTAGGTGAAGACAGCTTCGTCACTGAGCACCAGGAACCCGTGCGCAAACCCTCGGGGAATGAACAGCTGTCGCTTGTTGTCGCCGCTAAGCTCCACCATCAGATGGCGTCCAAAGGTCGGCGAACTGCGGCGTATGTCGACCGCCACGTCGAGCACACGCCCGCTGATGACCCTTACCAGTTTAGCCTGTGAGAGCTCGCCCTTCTGGTAGTGCAAGCCGCGCAGCACGCCGTAAGTCGATTTCGACTCGTTGTCCTGAAGGAAGGCGACCTTGCCTATGTGCTGTTCAAATTCCTCCTGCTTCCAGGTCTCCATAAAATAGCCTCGCTGGTCAGCAAAAACCTGCGGCTCGATGATGTAGACACCTTTTATTTCCGTCTCTATATACTTCATTTACGTTGATTTTTGTGCAAAGGTAACATAAATTTTCGACACTACGGCATTTTTAAGTTTCTTTTATTTGCAAATGTCGCAAAAAAGCCGTACTTTTGCATCGTGATAGAACTGGAAAGGCATATTGAGATACTTCTGCTGAACAATGACTGTGTCATTGTTCCTGAGCTTGGCGGGTTTATGGCGCATCATGTTGAGGCGCGCTACGACGCCGAGGAGGCTTTGTTCCTGCCGCCGCTCAGGACTCTGGGTTTCAATCCCCAGCTCAATCTCAACGACTCGCTGCTGGCACAGTCGTACGTTGAAGCTTACGACATCAGTTACCCGGAAGCCGTACGGCGTATTGAGGCCGAAGTGGCTGAGCTGAGGCAGCATCTGACGGCAGAAGGGCAATACGAACTCAATGACATAGGGCGCCTTTTTGTCAACAGCGAGGGTAAGCTGGAGTTTGAGCCCTGTGAAGCCGGCATACTGACCCCGGAGCTTTATGGCCTCAGTTCTTTCGAAATGCAGTCGCTTAAAGCCTCACGGCCTAAGGTGGCGTCAGTAGTCCGTCCTGCCGTCAAGCCTGTTGAGCAGGTGGCTGGGCGCGTTGATGAGACGGCCGACGGCCATGCTATCACCATCAAGTTGTCGTGGATACGCTATACGGTGGCCGCCGCCGCTGCCCTGGTAGGCTTTCTCATCATGACCAAGCCGGTCAGCAACAGCGAGCCGTCGCACGTGGCCATGAGTTCCATCAATCTGCCCATCATCACCAAAGAGCAAGAACCTATGGCTACAGAGTTCCAGCTGGCCGATGAGCTGGACGCCGAAGTGGGTTTAGCCACTGTCGAAGCCGAAGCTGCAACAGCTCCTGTTGAAGAGCCTGTAGCAGAAAAGGCGCAGGCGGAGCGGCCTGTAGCTGAAAAGACGTTGGCCAAAGAGCCTGTAGCAGAAAAGGCGCAGCCGGAACAGCCTGTAGCCAAAGAGACTGTCGACGAGCCGGAACCGCTGACAGGCTATTGCATCGTCGTAGCCAGTCAGGTTACCCAGAGCAACGCTGAGGAGTTTGTTGTGACTCTGAAGAAAGAGGGGTTCGCGGATGCGCGCGTGTTTATTAATAATAAGGTGAGAAGGGTTATTTGTGGTGTGTATCCCACCGAAGCAGAGGCTCGTCGGCAGTTGCAAAGCGTACACCAGCATCAGGGCCTGGCTGAGGCTTGGATCTACAAAATCAAGCCATAATATTCCTCTGTCTGCCACCATGAAAAGAGTACGTTGCCCCAAATGCGACCATTACATCATCTTCGACGAGACCCAATACGCCGAGGGGCAGTCTTTGGTGTTCCAGTGTGACGCGTGTGGCAAGCAGTTTGGCATCCGCATCGGCACCTCCAAGCTCAAGGCCACACAGAAGGAAGACCGTCCCGACGAGCAGGCCAACGAAGGGGGATGCGGGTCGCTCGTCATCATCGAGAACGTATTCCACTACAAGCAGGTGATACCTTTGCGGATGGGCGACAACGTCGTAGGGCGCTATCAGAAGGGCAACCCTGTCAACTGCTCTTTTGAGACTGTTGACCCCAGTGTAGACCTGAACCACTGCACCGTCAATGTCAGTCGCAACAAGCGTGGCGAACTTACCTACACCCTGCGCGACAACAACAGCAACACGGGTACGTTTGTCGACAACGTGGAGATTTCGCCCCGCGAGCGTCGTCTTATCACTGACGGTACGCTCTTTACTATCGGAGCCACCAGCATCATTTTGCGGGCATCCGGCAACGACAACAACGACAGGTAGGTTATGATATTCTATTTTTCCGGCACAGGCAATACCCGATGGGCCGCTCAGGAGCTGGCCCGCATCACTGGCGAGCGGTTATTGTCCGTCGCCGACGAGTTGCAGGCGGGGACGTGTGAATACACCCTCGCAGCGAATGAGCGCATAGGCTTTTGCTTCCCGGTCCACGGGTGGCAGCCGCCGCACATCGTCAGGCAGTTTGTCAGGCAGCTCCGTCTCACGCCGTCGTTGCCCACCCTGCACCAACATTTCACCTACGTGCTCTGCACCTGTGGCGACAGCACGGGGCTCGCTGTCAGCATGATGGCTGCCGAATTGGAAGCTAAAGGCCTGAGCCTGCACTGCTGCCAGTCGCTCATCATGCCCGAGAGTTACGTCTGCCTGCCCTTCATGTACACAGACCCGCCTGAGCGCGAGCGTGCCAAAAAGCTGCAGGCCGCCGATGACCTGCAGCGGTTTGCTGAGGTTGTGGTCAGCAGGAGGGTTGACTATTGCGAGCTGACACTGGGCTTGACGCCCTGGTTCTTCAGCCACGTCATTGGCGCCTACTTCAACCGCTTCATGATAACGGACCGCAAGTTCACCGTCGACAGCGACGTCTGTACCCACTGCGGACGCTGCTCGAAGGTCTGCCCCGTAGGCGACATCGTCTTCGAGAACGGTACCCCCCGATGGAAGGGTGACAATAGCTGCACCTGCTGTCTTAGCTGCTACCACCACTGCCCGGTGCATGCCATCAACTACGGCCGCATTACACGTCGCCGTGGACAGTACTACTTTAAGTAGCCGAAACTACGAATTTTACGAATTATACTAATTCTGGTTTCGCTTTCGCTCAACTTTCGGAGTTAGAAGGAGTTTGCAGGAGTTATCGGCCTTTGGCCTCACGTAGTTAGAAGTCATTAGTCTGGCTCTCTACAATCTTCAGGGGTTATTGTCGTTGTTAGTCATTTGACATCTAACTCCTTCTAACTCCTTCTGACTCCTTCTGACTCCTCAGCTTGAGAAAGTTGAATTAATTAGTATAATTCGTAAAATTCGTAGTTTTTATGAGTTTTGCCTATTTTGGGCGTACACTCTTGCCGATGGGGGGGGCGTCAGCTTAGAAGGGGAGGTCGTCCGTAGAGCCTTCAGCCGGGGCCTCCTGGGCCGGCGGGAACGGCGCAGCTTCAGGCGCAGCAGCCTGCTGGGGCGGGAAGGGAGCGGCACCGGGCATGGGGGCAGCGCCGGGTATCGGGGCTGCACCGGGGGCTACCTGTCCGCGGATGATGTTGAAGGCACGTACATCGTTGAACCAGCGTCCCTGATACTCGTGAGCATCAATATCGAACTGGACGGTCACCTCCTCGTTCATCTGAATGTTGAACTGCTTGATGCGGTCTTCGCCGAAGATTCTGAATACACATTTCTTGGGGTATGTTCCAGGCACTTCGATGACGTAATCCTGTGACATCCATTGATTACCAGTGCGTGCCGAGACACCACTCTGTGCAGGTAATACTGCAATAATTCTACCAGTTAAATCCATCTTTATAATGTATTAAATTGTTGATTTAAGCAAATTGCGAGTGCGAAATTACTAAAAATAGTTTGAAAAGCAGAATTTTTAAGCATAATTTTTTCTAATCAAGCATTTTTTTGTAACTTTGTAGTCCAAAAAGCGAAAGAAACAAAAAACAATCAGACCAATATGAGATTTACAGTATCAAGCACCGCACTGAGCAACAAGCTTGTAGCGCTATCAAAAGTAATCAATAGTAAGAATGCCATGCCCATACTCGGTAATTTCGTTTTCGACGTTACCGGGCAGACCCTACACCTGACGGCCTCGGACAGTGAGAACACGATGCACACAGCCGTAGAACTGGCCGATACCGACGGCGACGGTCGCTTCTCAATCGGCAACCACGACCTTCTTGAAGCCGTGAAAGGTTTCTCCGAGCAGCCTCTCACCTTCGACGTCAACCAGGAGACCAACATTGCCAAGATCAGCTATCAGAACGGTCTTTTTTCTCTGCCCATAGAGAGTGCTGATGAGTTTCCCTCGGCTCAGCCGGTGGGCGACCAGGCCACGACCATCGTCATCAGCAGCCAGTTGCTGGGCGACAATATCAACCGCAGCATCTTTGCCACCGCTCAGGACGAGCTGCGCCCCGTGATGAACGGTATCTATTTCGACCTCACGGCCGACGGTCTGGCCGTCGTAGCCTCAGACGGTCACAAGCTGGTTCGCAACAAGATTTACAGCATCACGAGCGAGGTGCCCGCCTCGTTCATCCTGCCCAAGAAGCCCGCCTCGCTGCTAAAGGCTCTGCTGAGCAAGGACGGTGGCGACGTCACAGTGCGCTTTGACGACCGTAACGCCGAAATCAACTACGGCGACGGTACCATCCAGTGCCGCCTCATTGAGGGCCGCTATCCCAACTACAACTCGGTCATACCTCAGAACAATCCCAATGAGCTGCGCGCCGACAGGGTAGGCCTGCTGGCCGCACTGCGCCGTGTGCAGCCGTTCGCCAATGACTCGAGCAACCTCATACGCTTCCACGTGGAGGGGTCGATGCTCCAGCTCGACGCCGAGGACTACGACTTCTCAAAGACGGCTACCGAGCGCATGAACTGCGACTACAACGGCCAGCCGATGAGCATCGGCTTCAAGGGGTCGTCGTTCATCGAGGTGCTGAGCAACCTTGACTGCCCCGAGGTCATCATCCAGCTGGCTGACCCCAGCCGCGCCGGACTTGTGCTGCCCTCTGAACAGCCTGAGGGTCAGGACGTGCTGATGCTGATGATGCCCATGCTGTTGAACGACATGTAGGAGGTTGCGAGAGTGATAAATTGAGACATTGAGAGGATGAAACTGAAATTAACAAAACCCCTGGTCATCTTCGACCTGGAAACCACCGGTCTCGACCTTGTCAAAGACCGCATCATACAGTTGTCATATATTAAGGTGTACCCTGACGGGCGCGAGGAGCGGGGCAATGAGCTTGTCAACCCCGAGCGCCCTATAGACCCCGTCATCACGCAGCTGACGGGCATCTCCGACGCGGACGTGAAGGACAAGCCCACCTTTAAGCAGATAGCCGCCAGGCTGAACGACAAGTTTACGGGCAGCGACTTTGCCGGGTTCAACTCCAACCACTTCGACATCCCCCTGCTGGCCGAGGAGTTCCTCCGTGCCGGTATTGACTTCGACTTCTCCAAGTGCCGGCTTATCGACGCGCAGAGTATCTTCCACCGTATGGAGCGCCGCAATCTGGCCGCCGCCTACAAGTTCTACTGTGGCCGCAAGATGGAGGATGACTTCGAGGCTCACCGTGCCGACCAGGACACCGAGGCTACCTACCGGGTGCTGATGGGCGAGCTCGACAAGTATGCCCCAGGTGTCAACGAAGATCCGGAGAAGGTGCTTGAGAACGATATGGACAAGCTGGCGGAGTTCTCAAAGATGAACGACAACGTTGACTTTGCCGGCCGCATCGTGTGGGCCGAGGTCAACGGTCAGCGCACGGAGGTGTTCAACTTCGGCAAGCATAAGGGCAAGCCCGTCAGCGACGTGCTGCGCCTCGACCCCGGCTACTACAGCTGGATTCTCGGCGGCGACTTTACCTACAACACCAAGCAGGTGCTGACGCGCATCCGTCTGCGCGAAGTGCATAGGAATTGAGAAATGGCAAGATTGAGAGAGATTGGGAAAATGAGAGATTTTATGGGTCGTTTCCTCAACAGATTTCAGAGAGTGGGGCGCTTGGCGTTTCTCATTTTCTCTATCTCCTGTTTCCAGTTTATACAGGCACAGGAGCTTGATGTCAAAATCAACATCAACCGCTCCAAGATTCAGGGCACCGACGCCTCGGTGTTTGAGAACCTGCAGCAGACGCTGGAGCAGTTTGTCAACGAGCGGCAGTGGACGGCCATGCAGTTCCAGCAGAACGAGCGCATACAGTGTACGTTCAACATCACTGTCGACAAGTATGTGCAGGCCGAAAACCGCTTTGAGTGCTCGGCCATCATCCAGGCCAACCGCCCCGTCTACAACTCGGCCTACACCACCACCATCTACAACAACACCGACAAGAATTTCCAGTTTACCTTTGCCCAGTTTGACCAGCTGAACTTCAACGACGAGACCATCGACAACCAGCTGACGGCCCTCATCGCCTACTATGCCTACCTCATCATCGGCATCGACCTCGACACCTTCGCGCCTTTGGGAGGCTCCGATGTGCTGCAGCGCTGCATGTATCTGGTGAACAACGCCCAGGACCTGGGCTTCCCCGGCTGGAAGTCATTTGAGGACTCGCGCAACCGCTTCGCCATCATCAACGACTACCTGGACGAGGCCATGAAGCCCTTCCGCCAGCTGCAGTACGACTACTACCGCAAAGGCCTCGACGAAATGGCCAACAACGTAGAGCGCGGGCGCACCGAGGTGACCACCGCCTTGGAGAACGGTCTGAAGAAGGCGCACAGCGACAAGCCGCTGAGCCTGCTGCCGCAGATATGGACCGACTACAAGAAGGACGAGCTGGCCAACATCTACAAGGGCAAGGGTACGCAGAAGGAGAAGGAGACCGTCTACGACATCCTCTTCGGCATCAACGCCTCACAGAACAACGCGTGGGAGAAGATCAAGCAGTGAGCGTCTGCTCAATACCCTGTTCACGGTGACAGATACGCACCTCCACCCCAAACTTCTTATGGATATGCTCGGCTAAATGCTGCGCCGAATAGACGCTACGGTGCTGTCCGCCGGTACAGCCGAAACAGAACATCAGGCTGGTGAACCCTCGCTGGATGTAGCGCCGCACGTGGGCATCGGCCAGACGGTAGACGGCGTCGAGAAAGGTCAGTATCTCGCCGTCGTCCTCCAAGAAGCGTATCACGGGCTCGTCGAGCCCCGTCAGCTGCTTATAGGGCTCGTAGCGCCCGGGGTTGTGCGTGGCTCGGCAGTCAAAGACGTAGCCGCCGCCATTGCCCGATTCGTCCTCGGGAATCCCCTTCCTGTAGCTGAAGCTGTACACCCTGACCACCAGCGGCCCTGCGCCGTCGTACTTCGAGAACGTGGCCGGGCCGTCCTTGGGATGGGCCTTGTAGGGGTTGCGGTCGGTGGTCTTGTAACCGTCGGCGCGGTTGGCCGTTGTTTCTATCTGCTGAAACTGTGGCAGGTCGCAAAGCCGGCGCAGCACGTCCATCAGGTGAGGGTAGGGGAACAGCTGTGGGTTGAGCGTCAGCAGTTCGCGCAGATTTTGGATGGCCGGAGGTATCGACACGATGAAGTGCTGCTTGCGCTCAAAGTAGCCCCTGAAGCCGTAGGCCCCCAGCACCTGCAGCGTGCGGAAAAGCACGAAGAGCGAGAGCCGGGCCACGAAGTGGTGGCTCGTGGGCACCTCGGTGAACTGTTTCAGGGCGTTGTAGTACTCAAACACCAGTTCGCGGCGCAGTTTGTGCGGGTATCTGGCACTGGCCTGCCAGAGAAACGAGGCCAGGTCGTAGTAGTAAGGCCCTTTGCGGCCCCCCTGGAAGTCGATGAAGCAGGGCTGCATGTCGCTCCCCCTGAGCATGACGTTGCGCGCCTGGAAGTCGCGGTAGAGGAATGCCTCCTGGCGTTCCGCCGTCAGGTCTTTGGCCATCAGCCTGAAGTCGGCTTCGAGCTTCAGCTCATGGAAATCGGTCTCGGTGGCTTTCAGAAAGCAGTACTTGAAGTAGTTCAGGTCGAAGAGCACCGAGTCCATGTCAAACTCGGGCTGCGGGTAGCACTGCGAGAAGTCCAGCCCCCGCGCCCCCCGTATCTGGATGTTGGGCAGTTCGCGGATGGTGCGCCTGAGCAGTTCCTGCTCGGCCAGTGTGTAGCGGCCGCCGGCCTCGCGGCCGCCGCGGATGGCGTCGTAGAGCGACAGTGTGCCCAGGTCGGTCTGCAGGTATCGCAGCTCGTCGCCGCTGACGGCCAGCACCTTGGGCACCGGCAACTGCCGCCTGGTGAAGTGGCGCGCCAGACAGACAAAGGCGTGGTTCTCGTCGCGGCTGGTGCCTATGCAGCCTACCACGCTGTGGCCGTCGTCGTCCCACAGTCTGTAGTATTCGCGGTTCGACCCTGCTCCGGGCAGTTTCTCTATGGTACGTGGCTCCGCCCCGCTCCAGTCTTTATACAATGCTATCAGTTTTTCCATACTGGCTGCAAAAGTACAAAGAAAAACTGTAAAAGGCCTAATAATTAAGAAAGATTAAGTCAGAAACCAAAAACGGCCCCTCCTGCTTCAGGAGGGGCCGCGGGCCGGTATCGCTATGCTATGTTAGAGTTTCAGACTCTTCTTGATGGCCTCAATCTTCTCGAGGGCCGCATTGGTGCAGCGCTCGTAGCAGCCGGCGCACTTGAAGGTCGGGTCCTTCACCTCGCAGTAGAACTTGATTTTGGGCTCAGTGCCCGAAGGGCGCACGCTGACCTTCGTGCCGTCCTCGCAGAACCACTGCAGCACGTTGCTCGTCGTGGGCATGTCAATCTTGCCCTTGTTGCCCTTGTTGTCGCACCAGTCCAGCGTCTGGTAGTCCTTCCACAGGCACACCTTCGAGCCGCCGAGCTCTGTGGGCGGGTTCTGGCGGAAGTCGCTCATCATCTGCTTGATCTCGTCGGCACCGCTCTTGCCGGGCTTCACCACGTTGATGGTGGTTTCCTTCGAGAAGCCGTACTCGGCGTAGATGTTCATCAGCAGGTCGTAGAGGGTCATGCCGTTGTCCTTAGCCCAGGCCGCAATTTCGCAGATGAGGCAGATGCTGGCGGGGGAGTCCTTGTCGCGCACCTTGTCGAAGGGCAGGAATCCGAACGACTCCTCGCCGCCGCCGATGTACTTCTTCACGCCCTCGTCCTTGCGTATCTCGTTGGCTATCCACTTGAAGCCGGTGTAGCAGTCGCGCAGCTCCACGCCGTTCTTCTCGGCTATCTTGGCTATGACCTCGGTGGTGACGATGGTTTTCACCAGGAACTCGTTGCCCTTGAGCTGGCCCAGCTTCTTCTTGTTGGCTATGATATACCAGCAGAACATCATGCAGGTCTGGTTGCCGTTCAGTATTTCCCACTCGCCCTTGGCGTTGCGGCAGACGATGGCCAGACGGTCGGCGTCGGGGTCGGAGGCTATGACGAGGTCGGCGTTGAGCCTTGTACCCAGCTTCATGCCCAGGGTCATGGCCTCGGCGTTCTCGGGATTGGGGCTCACCACGGTGGGGAAGTTGCCGTCGATGACCATCTGCTCGGGCACCACGTGGATGTTCTGGAATCCCCATGAGCGCAGGGCTTCGGGAATGATGACGCGGCCTGTACCGTGCATCGGTGAGTAGACGATGTTGAGGTCCTTGTGGCGCAGGATGACGTCCTGGTCTACCATGGCCTCCTTGACGGCCTGCAGGTAGTCCCAGTCCATCTCGCCGCCGATAATCTCGATGAGCTCCTTGTTGCCCTCAAACTTCACCTGGTCGATGGTGACCTTGTTCACCTCGTCGATGATGCCCGTGTCGTGGGGCGACAGCACCTGGGCGCCGTCCTCCCAGTAGGCCTTGTAGCCGTTGTATTCGCGGGGGTTGTGGGAGGCTGTGACGTTGACACCGGCCTGTGCCCCCAGCTGGCGTATGGCGAACGATATTTCCGGCGTGGGGCGCAGGCTCTCAAAGAGGTAGACCTTGATGCCGTTGGCCGAGAAGATGTCGGCCACGGTCTCGGCAAACATGCGCCCGTTGTTGCGGCAGTCATGACCCACGACGACGCTGAGGTCGCTGCGGCCGGGGAAGGCCTTCAGCACGTAGTTGGCAAAGCCCTGGGTGGCCATGCCCACGATGTACTTGTTCATGCGGTTGGTGCCGGCGCCCATGATGCCGCGCAGACCGCCGGTGCCGAACTCCAGGTTCTGGTAGAAGGCGTCGATGAGGGCCGTCTTGTCGGGGTTGTCGAGCATGGCCTGTACTTCCTTACGTGTCTCCTCGTCAAAGGCTGGAGTGAGCCATTGTTTTGCCCTTGCCTCGCACTGGGCAATGAGCTGAGCATTATTTTCCATAATCTTTTAAATTTGTTTTAGGTGTGTCAATTTACAAATGATTGACAAAGATACGAATAATTGCGGAAATAATAAAGGAAAGCGCGTGTTTTTTTATTTTTTTAGCAATCGGTCTATCTCGTCAAACTGTTTTCCCATGTTCAGGTTGAGGTAAATGCGGTAGAGCGCCGGCCCCCATTTCTGCTTGTCGTCGGGTGCCAGCTGGCGGTAGCGCTCCATGTAGTGGCGCGCCTGCTGGTAGGTGCTGCGCAGCTTTTTCTTTTCGCGCAGGGGGTGCAGCTTGAGCGCTTTGTTGAGCCAGGCCGTGCCGGCGTTGTAGTAGGGGTCGGGGGTGGAGTCGTTCATGGCTATGAGCGTGTCGCTCAGGGCGATGCACTCGTCGTAACGCTCCAGGCTGAACAGCACGGTCGACTTGGCGTAGATGTAGAGCTGGCACGTGTCGCACACCTGGAGGGCCCTGTCGGCCGTGCTGAGGGCCTGGCCGTAGTCGCCGCGTGCCGTGTAGTAGTCCATCAGCCTTGGGAAGAAGTAGCTGCCCGTGGGGTATCGGCTGAACCCTTGGCGCAGGGTCTCCATATACAGCGAGTCGTCATGCAGCTGTCGCCGAGCCTCGGCCATATACTGCAGTGTGAACATGGCCTTCGTCGTGTCGCGCAGGGCCAGCTTCCGGTGGCGCAGGGTCTTCACCGGGTCGTTCATGCGGTAGGCGCTGTAGGTGGCCCAGTAGGCGGCCTCGGGCATCCGGGTGTCGAGACTGTCATAGTGGTAGCCGGTGAACAGCGGCTGGCGGGCGCAGTCCATATAGGCTTCGCTGAACTCGAAGGCTTTCTGGAAGTCGCCCTTCCGCACGTGGTAGGTGCAGCCGTTGAACAGGTTGGGGCGGAACTTGTTGAGCTGTTCGGCGTTCTGCCGACGGTGCTCGGGGGCTATCCGGCCCTTGCGGTCGGGCCTCATGTCGAGCGAGTCGAGGGCTTCGGCCACGGTGAACAGACGGCGGGTCAGGTCGAAGAACTGGGCGGTGTCCTGGCGTTGCTTCGTGTAGAGTTTTTCGTTGACGGCCTCGTACTGCTGCAGCACGGCCTCATACCATAGCTCGTAGATGCGCTTGTTGTCCCTGTTGGCTGAGTCTTTCAGCAGGTTGGTCATCAGCCGCTCGGCCTGTTCCACGCCCCGCTTGCTTTTTAGTATGGTGCGCGCCTGGCTTATCTCTTTCTTCTGGGCCTGGGCTGCGATGGCCGTCAGCAGTGTCAGTAGGAAACAGGTACACCGTCTCAAGGCGGTTGATCTGGAAATTTCCATTTTATCCCCCCTCTTTTTAATATCCCAAATCTTCACCTACAAGCACCACGACGTGCCGTCCCTTGTTTCTGCTGTTACGCAGGAAGTGGACGTAGCTGCAAATGCTCTCCGGCGAGTTGCAGTTATGGCATGTGCCGTCGATTCTGCAAGGCGTGTTGATGTCGAACCGCTGGGCGTTGATGGGCGATGCCGTGCTGCGGGCCCTGGCCAGTGCCGCCTCTACCGTCTGGGCTACCTTGTTGAGCCCTATGACGAAGATGACCTTCTTAGGTCCCCATGAGATAGCGGCCACACGGTTGCCGTTGCCGTCGATATTCACGATGACGCCGTCTTCCGATATGGCGTTGGCACTCGTCAGGTACACATCGGCCGTGAAAGCCCTGAGGTAGATGGCCGCCTTCTCCTCAGGGGTCTCGGCCAGGTCGCGGTCGAGCACGTTGAGCGTTCCCCTGCCTTTCAATGCCTCCGGGATGCCCAGGTCGCGGACGGTGGCCGTTCCGCCCCATGTCACGCTGCTTCCGTCGGCAATGAGTGCCATCACCTTATCGACGGCTTCCTTGCCCGTAGGGCAATAGAAGGCTTCCATGTTGCGGCGGTTCAGATTCTTGATCATCCGCTCCGCCAGTTTCTGATTTCTCTCTCCGATGGTGTTACCCTCAATCTGTTGTGTAGTTGTAAGTATCATTTTTAAATAAAACATTTAAATAGCTGTGCAAATTTAGCGATAATCGCTGAATTATGGCCAATTTTGCTCCGTAAATTAGGAAAGTTTATGAAGAAAGCCCTGATTGAGCGGGTGAAGAGCTGAGGTCGTGTCTCTAAAGGCGCAAGACGTCAATTTTACTACAAGAAATGTTTGAAAATACCCTTCACTGTCACTTTCTCTAATTAACATACTGTGCCCCAATCGCTTAACGACTGAAACAGAGGTGACAGTACTGTCACCTCGATTTTGTGGCATAATCGTCAGAATACCAGCTATATACAATATAAAGTGACAGTGAAGGCAGTTTTCAAACATTTCTTGTAGTAGAATCCGCGCAGCGATACGCCATCGTTCACCAACAGACAAAAGGGACTCCCTTTTCCCAAAAAGCGACTCCCTTTTGCTCCTATAAAAACAACTACGAATTTCACGGAATAAAACAACTACGAATTTCACGAATTATACAAATTAAGCCTTCCGCTCTTCCGCTACCGGGATAATTAGTAAAATTCGTAAAATTCGTAGTCGTCAATCAAATGCTCTG
>CAMNJY010000046.1 GCA_946541745.1 uncultured Prevotellaceae bacterium | reverse complement strand
TTGCTGCCGGAGCCAGATATGTTGTCACCAACGACCGCCACTATGACGTGCTGCGCCAGACGCCTTTCCCTTACGTCGATGTCATCTCGCTGGATGACTTCACAGCTCTGATCAAGTAGCCACCCCCGCAAACGTTTACGAAAAAAAGGTTATCAATCGTTTCATTTATTAAAAATTAATTCGTAACTTTGCGGCGTAATTTGCGGAATTGTATTCCGAGGCTGAAGAATGACGAAAGAAAAAACCTTATAATATTTATCAAAACTACTAAAAAAACTTATGTCTGTTAAAGTTAAGAGTATTTTTCGAACGACACTCTTATTGTGTCTGCTCTTAGTGGCGGGGACTGTGAAAGCACAGACCACGGCTAAGGGTACGGTTACAGATGCTACCGGCGAGCCCATCATCGGGGCCACCGTGGTAGAGAAAGGTAACCCCAAGAATGCTGCAGTGACCGACTTCGACGGTAATTTCACGCTGAAGCTGCAGAAAGGCAAGACCATCACCATCTCGTATATCGGCATGGTGAGCCAGGACGTGACGGCATCGCAGGGCATGAAGGTGGTGCTGCAGGACGACAACGCCGCCCTTGAGGAGGTGGTCGTGGTGGGTTACACCAGCAAAGCGCGTAAGGACCTGACCGGCTCGGTAGGCTCCATCAGCGGTGCCAAGCTGGAGATAGTGCCGGTGACATCGGCCGCCGTAGCCCTGCAGGGTAAGATCTCGGGTGTGCAGGTGACGACGGTCGACGGTCAGCCCGGTGCCGACGTCAATATACGCGTGCGCGGCGGCACGTCGGTGACCCAGGAGAACAAGCCGCTGTTCATCGTGGACGGTTTCCAGGTGGACAACATCAACGATATACCCCCGACAGACATTGCGTCGATTGACGTGCTGAAAGACGCCTCGCTGACGGCCATCTACGGTGCGAAGGGCGGCAACGGCGTCGTTGTCGTCACCACCAAGTCGGCCAAGGAGGGCAGGGTGCAGGTGACCTTCAACGGCAACCTGAACATCAGCCACCTGTCGAAGAAGCTCGACCTGATGGACGGTGCCGAGTATGCCGCATACGCCTACCAGCGCCACGCCGCCAACGGCACCCGCTCAGACAACGCAAAATTCTTCAAGGCCAACTTCGGCAACCCCTACGACCTCGACATGTACTCCGTACTGCCGTCGCACGACTGGCAGGACGAGGTGATGGGCGAGACGCCGGTGAACTACTCCACCAACGTGACCATCGGCGGCGGTTCCGACAAGGTGAAATTCAACGTGTCGCTGACCCAGTCAGAGGACAAGGGTATCATCATGGGGTCAGGCGTGCGCCGCACGAACCTGAACTTCAAGACCAACGTGCAGATTTCCAACAAGCTGTCGCTGCAGTTCAACCCCAAGTTCACCTTCCGCCGCGACGTCGGTGCCGGCGGTGAGCACGTGGGTACGGGCGGCATCATCGACGTGCTGCGCTACCGTCCTACCAACGGCCTTCGTGAGTTCGGATACATCGACCCCGCCTATGCCGACCCCGACGAGGAGCAGCTCTTCCAGTACACCAACCCGAAAAGCGACATCAGCATCAACCAGCTGCTGAAACACTCGTACACCTACACCAACGGAATAGCACTCGACTGGAAGCCCATCAAGGGCCTGACGCTGCGCTCGGAGGGTACCATCGGTCTGAACTGGGTTGACAACAAGCGCTTCTACGGCGCGCTGACCAAGACCGGCCAGAACAACAACACGCAGCCCGTGGCCCAGATTACCAACAGCCAGAAGCTGAGCTACATCTGGACCAACACGGCCAACTACTCGCTGACCCTGAAGGACGTCCACAACCTGTCGTTCCTCTTAGGTCAGGAAATCACCAACACCCAGAAGCGCGACGACAAGACCTACAGCCGCTACTTCCCCCGTTCGTTCACGGCCACCGAGGCCTGGAACAACATGACGTTCGGTACGCCCTACGATGTATCGTCGTCGCTGACCACCCCCGACCGCACGGCCTCGTTCTTCGGCCAGGCCAGCTATAACTACAACCACAAGTACCTGGTGTCGGCCACGTTCCGTGCCGACGGCAGCACACGCTTCGCTCAGGGCAAGCAGTGGGGCTACTTCCCCTCCGTCTCGGGAGCCTGGGTGCTCTCTGAGGAGCCGTTCATGAAGGATGTCAAGTGGATCAGCAACCTGAAGCTGCGCGCCGCCATCGGTCTGGCCGGCAACAACCGCATCGACGCCGACATGTGGCGCGAGCTCTATGCCATCAACTCCAACGGCGGCCCCGGCTTCGGCGAGACAGCACAGCTGGGCGAGCAGTACTACAGCAACCAGGGCGGCAGCACCTTCTCAAACCGCGAAATCAAGTGGGAGACCACCATCACCCGCAACGTGGCTGCCGACATCTCGCTGTTCAACGGCCGCGTGACCATCACGCCTGAATTCTACTGGAACACCACCCGCGACCTGCTCTACCAGTCGAAGATGCCCACCGTCAGCGGTTATACGCTGCAAATGCAGAACATCGGTCAGGTGACCAACAAGGGTATCGAGTTCTCCATTACCGGCGACATCCTGCAGGGCACCGACTATGTGCTCTCGGCCAACGTCAACTTCGGCTTCAACAAGAAAAAGATTGACAAGCTCAACGGCACCGACGACGTGCGCTGGGAGACCAACAGCCGATGGAGCTCCAACGTCAGCGACGTGGGCGGCGACTACTGCCTGAAAGTGGGCGACGAGGTGGGTCTCATCTACGGTTTCGTCTACGACGGCCTCTACGGCTTCGACGAGTTCTACTTCGACCCGCTGAACAACTACCAGGCCGTGCCCTGGGGCAGCAGTGCCACCGACAACACCACCAGCAGCAACTGCGCGCCGCGTGAGGACGGCTACGTGACGGTCATCAACGACATCTCGGGCACCTCGGAGTCGGGCATCGCTACCCTGCCGGGCAAGATCAAGTTCAAGGACCTCGACGGCGACGGCCGCATCACCGAGAACGACCGTACCGTCATCGGTAACACCAACCCGAAGATACAGGGCGGTTTCGGACTGAGCGGCCAGTGGAAGGACTTCGACTTCACGGCTAACTTCACCTACATGCTCGACTTCGACATCAACAACGCCACGGCCTACGCCCTGTCGTCGGCCGACGGTGCCGCCAAGGACAGGAAGTTCACCAACGTGCTGGCCAAGTACACCGACGGGTGGCAGTACAACGACATCGACGGCTCGCTGAGCGGCACCAAGGGCGACATCCTCTACAAGCTCTACTACGTGGACGACTGCGTGAACATCTACAAGCGGGCCAACGAGGGCCGCACGCTGTGGAACCCCACCGACGTACAGAAGAACGTCACCCACAGCTATTTCATCGAGGACGGCTCCTTCCTGCGCTGCTCCGACATCACCATCGGCTATACGCTTCCCAAGAAGCTGACCCAGAAGTGGAGCATCTCCAAGGCCCGCTTCTACGTCTCGGCCTCCAACCTGTTTATCATCACCGGCTACTCAGGCTACGACCCCGAAGTGGACATACAGACGGGCCTGACCTGCGGCATGGACTACAACCGCTACCCGCGCAGCCGGATGTTCGCCTTCGGTACTAACATCACTTTCTAATATAAACAAGGTATCTACATATATATGAAAACCAAGAATATCATTTTAACTGCAGTGGCAGCGCTGACCATGACGTCGTGCAACGACTATCTGAACGTGGACGCACCGTCGTCCTACACGATGGAATTCGTCTACAGCCAGAAGACCGAGATTGAGCGTGCCCTCAACGGTGTCTATGCCCAGGCTCTGGTCAGCAATCTGTATGGCAACATCTACCAGCGGTCGTTCATACTCAACAGCGACGTCGACATACAGATCAGCTCTACCAGCGGCCATGCCCACGACACCTACGCCCGACTGGACTGCGACGACCAGGGGTCGGACATCAACAAGTTCTGGACAGCTGCCTACAACCTGATAGAGTATGCCAACAAATTCATCTTCTGGGCTGAGAAGAGCCCGTTCATCGTCAACGTGGACAATGACCCTGAATGGAAGGCCGACGCCCAGGTGCAGCAGTGGATAGGCGAGGCCAAGTGTCTGAGGGCCATGATTTATCATGACCTGGTGGTCATGTTTGGCGACGTGCCTTTCACGTTCTCGCCCTCCAATGAGCATGCCGACGACCTGGTGCTGCCCGTCACCGACCGCGAAGAGGTGCAGAAGGCCATCATCGACGACCTGAAGCAGGCAGCACCCTACATGTCGTCGACGGCCAGCGTCACCGTGGAGCACTGCTCCAAGGAGTTTGCACAGGCCCTCATAGCCCGCATCGCCCTGACCGCCGGCGGCTACTCGCTGCGCCCCGACAAGAACGACGCCACAAGCTACGGCACTATGAAACGCCCCGACAACTACCAGGACTACTACAAGACAGCCATGGACTACGCCGACTCCGTCATCACGTCGGGCACCCACCGGCTGGCCATGTACTACCAGGATGTCTTCGTCGGCGAGTGCAACTACCAGGTGGTGAACAAGGACGACCCCATCTTCGAGATACCCTTTGCCAAGGAGTCGACCGGCAACACCGGCTACATACAGGGTCCCACCTACTCAGCCTATGAGGGCAAGACCGTAGGCCCGTGGGGCGCCGCCAGCGGCAACGGCCGTCTGAACGCTTTCTACCGCTTCCTGTTCCGCGACGGTGACATGCGCCGCGAGTTTGTCAACGGCCTATGGTACTACTCCTACTTCACCGCTGCCGACGGTTCGCTGGCCGACACGGTCTACATCCGCAACGACTACTCGGTACACAACAACAAGTGGTCGAAACTGTGGACATCGGAGGGTTCGGCCTTAGGCAACATCACCACCGGCTCCACGGGCATCAACTATCCCTACATGCGCTATGCCGACGTGCTGCTGATGTACGCCGAAGCTGCCAACGAGCTCAACGACGGCCCCACTGACAAGGCCGTACAGTGTCTGCAGGAGGTTCACAGCCGCGCCTTCCAGGGCGGCGACCCGACGTTCATAGCTGCTGCCCAGGCCTCGAAGGCCGACTTCCATAAAGCCGTCATGGACGAGCGCAAGTGGGAGTTTGCAGGCGAGAACTCACGCTGGCGCGACCTCGTGCGCACCAACACCTACGGCGAGGAGCTGGTCTACAGCTTCCTGCGCTACTACTCGGCAGGCATGCAGAACGCCAGCGGCATGTCAGGCTACGAGGACGCCATCAACCTGCACGACGGCTACTCTACCGAGGCCGGCTACATGGACAACCTGCCTGAGCGCATCTACTACCACGCCTACAAGATTGACGAGGCCAGCGTCGTGGGCCTGCGCCTGTATCGCAGCCAGTTCTACGGCTACGTGCTCGACGCCGGCTACAACGTCATACAGAAATACCCCAACCAGTCGCTCCAGAGCCTGCGCATCTTCAACGCCTACAAGCGCGCCGCCGCACAGCCCATCACCAGCCAGATAACCGGGGGCGGCTTCAAGGCTGCAGGCTGGAACCGCGCCGACTTCTACCAGTGGGGCGATGTAGACACCGGCACGCCCAAGGACCAGTGCAAGTACTCCTTCTACGGCTACATACGCTGCGACGACAGCGGCAACCTCTGGATTATCCGCAACGGCGTGCAGCAGCAGTTCTCGTCCATTCCGGCGGCTGCCGACCTGCCTCCCGTGCGCTACATCCTGCCTTATCCCAACGACGCTATCCAGCGCTCGGCCGGTGCCTACAAGAACTATTACGGCTATTAAAGGTGAAAAAGTGAAAATGTGAAAAAGGTAAAAACAGATACCATTATGAAAAAGTTACTATATAACGCGACATTACTCCTGACGGCAGCCACCTCGGCCCTCATGGTGTCGTGCAAAGAGGACGACAAGGCCGCCGAAGGCACCGACCGCGAGTTCATGACCATGTTCATCTGCGACAACACCCGAGGCAAGGGCAACGACTACCCCTACAACAGCGGACTCGACGCCCGCTACCCCCACGGCAACACCGTACACCTGTACTGGTACGGCGTGAACGACTGTGCCGGCTACCAGGTGCAGATGGCCCTCATGCCCAAGGTGACGGGCGGCGCCGCCTCGTGGGCCGCCATTCAGGGCACCAGCGACCTGCTGGTAGACACCATCGTAGGCCCGAAGGTGCTCGACCTGGTCATCAAGGACCTGCAGTACAAGACCGACTACCGCTTTGCCATCCGCGCACTGTCGAAACTTGACAACAACACCACCGACTTCTCGCACGCCTCCAACTGGTACGGCCACGGCAACGGCCGCCAGTGGCAGGAGTATCTCGGCATACAGACCCAGGAGCGCTACCCCACCCCCTACGCCGTCTATGTGAACCAGGCCGAGACCACCGAGAACACCATGCACGTGTACCTCAACTCCAACGTCAGCCAGGTGGGCCTTGACCTCAACGTGCCTGAGGACCAGGACAAGCTGAAGGCCTACTACGAGAACTTCAACATCGACGAGGACGGCAACCTGGGCTATCAGTACCTGCGCGTACAGCCGTCGCCCAACAACCCCAACTCCACCGTCGGCGAGAAGTGGAAGAACTATCGCATCACCGACGAAGACCGCCAGCGCGGCTATGTCGTGGTGGACGGACTGACGGCCAACTCGGTCTACGTCATCGACGTCATCGACCCCCGCGTGCCCATCGAGGTGGACGCCAAATACAACACCTGCACCGCCCGCTCCGACGGAACGCCGGGCGCACCCATCCTGCTGTCGTATGACGAGCTGTACGCCCAGGCCGCCAGCCTGCCGCTGCCCGACGACGCCACGGTGAAGCGCGGAGACGTCTTCGCACTGGCCACCGAGAAGTACCAGGCAGCACCTATCAGCCCCACACTCTACGACTTCATCTCGAACACGGCCTACGCCGAGGGGCAGACCTTCCTCCTGGAGGGCGGCAAGACCTATTACATGGACGGCAACGACATCACCTGCAAGGGCTTCACCCTGCGCACCCGCCCCGAGGACGTGGCACAGGGCAAGCGCGCCCGCGTCATCTGCGGACTGGGTCACCACACCCGCTACGACCAGGCTACCAACGGCGAACAGTGGCAGGGCCCCTACTCCATGTTCATGTTCGGACGTCAGCCGGAGGCCGGCGAGGGCGGCGAAATCTACATGAAGAAGCTGGCCTTCTACGACATCGACTTCGACAACCCCGAGGCTTTCAACTATGGTGACAACGCTGCCGGAATGGGCACCGTCACGGGTAACTACTTCTTCAACATGTACTCCAACGGTATGGCCGTGACGCTCGACTCGCTGGTCATCGAGAACTGCACGTTCAAGCGACTGGTGCGCGGCTTCATCCGCGAGCAGGGTGCCAACTACAAGGTGTGGAACCACGTACTCATCAAGAACAACCAGTTCTTCGACTGCGGTTTCTACAACCAGGGCGCCGGCGGCTACTGCTGGATTCACGGTTCGGGCCAGAACGTAGCCTCCAACCTGTATAAGGACATGAAGGTCATCGAGAACACGTTCTACGACTGTCCCTTCCCCTCGTTCTTCTCTGAACAGTCGGAGATAGCGTGGACATCGGGGCCATGGTACATCACCTTCTCCAACAACACACTCGTCAACTTCAACACTCGTGCCGACGGCTCTATCTTCAAGATGCGCGGACTGCCTGACAAGTCGGTATTCAACGTCAAGAACAACCTCTTCGTGCTCTGCAAGCAGCCCGGCGACCAGCGCGTGCTGGCCATGTGGGGTGCCGACATCCGCAACACGCAGACCCTTGCCGACGGCTCGGCCGGCAAGGTGACGCTGAACTTTGAGAACAACTGGTCGACCAACAACAACCTGACCAACGGCTCCATCTTCAGTGCCAGCCCCTGGACATCCACCAGCAACAACTTCGGCAAACTGGTGAAGGACGGCAACGCCACCGTCAACGGCACGCTGGAGGTCAGCGTGGCCAACATCTCGGCCACTGACCTCATGGTCAGCCCCTGCCCGCCACACCTGGCCACCACCGCCAACGACCGCAACATGCACCGTGCCGATGCCCTCGACGGCACAGCCTCTCAGTACAACGTCAACCTGTATTTCAAGAGCCAGGACAACGACATCTACAAGAACGGTGCCGGCGACCCGCGCTGGTGGAGCAAGTAAGATAGAAGATTGAAGATTGAAAATTGAAAATTGAAGATTATGAACAAGATTTATAAGACCATACGCTGCCTCTGCGTGCTCGGCCTGATGGGTTCACTCTGTGCCGCGTGCAGCGATGCCAACGAGTATGAGGACAGCTGGACCAACAACCCCTCATGGGTGGACGGCTACACCGACTCGCTGAAAATAGCCCACCCCGAAAGTGTGGCCAACACACAGTGGGTTCGCGCCAGCGGCTTCAAGACCAATGCCTACGGCGAAGAAGTGCAGGGCTTCGTAGAGAGCCTCAACTTCGTGTCGGACGACTCGGTATCAGTCAAGATGAGCCAGGGGCTGACCGCCGGCACATGGGTGGACGAGTCGAACACCGACCACCTGCCCTACTACGAGTACACCTATTCCAACCTCACTGGCAAGCTTGAGATTCTGAAGAAGAGCGAGACCGAGAAGGGCGCCGTCACCAAGACGACCATCTTCACCGGCGTCGTCGTGAGCGGCAACCGCGAGGTGCTCACCATCGCACACTTCGGCGACACCCCTGTCCAGACCTATCTTGTCAGACAGTAAACCCCTCACGCTCCACGGCGGCATCCCCGCCGTGGAGCTATACAATGCTACTATCAATTATTATCTGTTTATTATTAACTTAACTAATTTGTTTATGAAAAAATTATTTACTTTAGTTTTAGCCCTCATGGGCTTTGCAGGTGCTGCCAACGCCGCTACTGTCGACGAAGTGGCGCCCCTGAAGCACAGCTATGTGCTCGTTTGCGACGAACTTGGCGCACGCCCCGGCAAGGGCCATCTGTTTGGAGATAGCCACTTCCTCGATGTGACGGGTGGCTCGTACGCTACCAACAAGGGTAAGGTCAACCTGGCTGAAGCCGACGGTGTACTGGTGACGGAAGAGATTGCCGCCAAGTATGGCGAATACGGCGAGCACCTGAACACCCTCCGTCTGAAGAACGACCAGGACTACATCGCCATGAAGGTGACCGCTGGTTCCAAAATCATGATTTTCTACAACAACAATGGTGCCAACCGCTATCCTATGTTCGGTAAGGACAAGCCAACCACCAATCCCCTGGACAATCAGGGAACTGTCACGGAAACTGTCAACAAGATTGCCCGCATGGACTGGACTGCTGACAATGACATGACGGTTTACATCGGTGGTAAGGGTGGCGACCAGTTCATCAGCTTCATCATCGTCGAGGCCAACGAGGCTCCCGGCACACCGCAGGTGAAGTTAGGCGAGCAGAAATATGAGAACGGCCTGTGGTTCCGCGAGGTGACCTGCAAGCCCACCGACATGCAGGCTGATGGTGCCACATTCCCAACCATCGTCACCTACACCACTGACGGTACTGCTCCCACGGCTGCCAGCTCCATCTACAAGGAGCCCGTCAAGTGCTACGCTGACATGACGGTGAAGTTCCAGGCTTTCATGGACATCATGATGGACGGCCAGACCGTTTATGAAGACGCCATAGCTCCCAATGCCGACAACGAGGCTAACGTCAGCTTCTCGTTCGACGCTCCCACCATCAGTGCCGAGGGTGCCAACGTCACCATCAGCTCGAACTATGAGGGTGCCAAGAACTTTGTGATGCTGAACGATGCTGAGACCGCCGAGGAGACCAGCAGCTTCACGCTCGACGAGTCGGCCACCGTGAAGGCCTACTCGCAGATTGTCAACGGCTCATACGCTACCTTCACCACCAAGTCGACCACCAAGGATGTCTACGTGCTGAACCCCATCAAGGAGCAGAAGACCATCGCCGTCACCGCCGGTGACGTCGTCGTCGACGAGGAGGCTACGGCCACCTCTACCACGGGTACCATCTACAAGGTTGAGAACGGTGCCATCAGTGCCGACAAGAAGGACTTCTTCGTGAAGAACCTGGAGTTTGCCGTCGTCAAGGACGCTCAATACCAGATTGACGGTAAGGAGGCTTACGTCAAGATGAACACCACCAACATCTCGTTCCTCGTAGCTGAGGGCGACACCGTCAACGTGAAGGTCATCACGACCAAGAACTCCTGCAAGACCCTGAATCCCGACAACGACGAGAGTCTGACCACCGACCGTAAGAACTTTGTCAACGTCAGCGGCACCACATACGGCAACGAAGACGTGACGGCTGAGGATGGCAACATCATCACCTTCGGTCTGAGGGGGGGCGAAGGCGGCACCGTCTTCACCTTCCAGAAGTACTCCGGCACGGGCAACATCATGATTTCCAGCATCGAGATTACGCCGGTGGCTGAGACGCCCGCTGTGCAGGAGACTGTGCTGTGGGAGGGCGAAAGCATCGTCAACGGATGGGGTAATCAGCCCATATTCCTGAGCGATGGCGGTGCAGAGCTGACTGAGGCCGGTGCTGCTGTCGGCGACAAGCTGCGCATCTATGCTACCGCTCCCGACGACAACTGGCAGGTGGAGTTCACCGAGGGTCACTGGGGTGGCATGTACGTCCGCTACGCTGCCAAGGACCTTGGCCCCAACTCTGACGGTTCTGAGCGTACTTACAGCATCGTTGACCTGGCTGCTCAGGGCTACCTGGAATACACCATCACCGAAGAATTCCTCACCAACGCAACCACCGTTAAGTACTGGGGCGGCGTATTCCTGCTCAACGGCGACGGCAACATGACGGTCACCAAGGTCACCCTCGTCAAGGGTGCCGGCGACACCGCTGTGCAGAACGTCAAGAGCGTCAAGGCCAACGACGGTGCCATCTACAACCTCGCTGGCCAGAAGGTGGCCAACGGCTACAAGGGTGTAGTCATCATCAACGGCAAGAAGGCCCTGCTGAAGTAATTACCGCAATTCTTACAACTACATCCTCGGGCGGACCCCATAACGGGTCCGCCTTTTTTTCAAAAACACTGATGAAAAAGACAATCGCTATATTGGGCATGATGTGCGCCGGTTGCTCGGCCCGCGTCGAACAGCGGCTCAACGCCCTCGACGGTGTGCGTTCGGCCACGGTCAACCTGCCGGCACGGACGGCCCTCGTCGACTACGACGAAAACCTGATCACCCTGGAACAGATGCAGCAGCAATTGGCGGCCATCGGCTATAACATGGTCATCGACGAAGACCGCAACGTAGAGGCCATCGAGCAGCAGGCCTACCGCTCGCTGCGCAACAGGGTCATAGCGTCGTGGGGCTTCGCCCTGCTGGTCATGGCCGTCTCCATGGAGTGGATTCACATCGGTACGCGCGACACCGCCAACCAGCTCTGCCTCATCATTGCCCTGCTGAACATCGTCTATTGCGGACGACAGTTCTACGTCACCGCCTGGCGACAGCTGCTCCACGGCTCTGCCAACATGGACACGCTGGTGGCCCTATCAACCGCCGTGTCGTTCCTCTTCAGCACGTTCAACACCTTCTGGGGCGACCAGGTGTGGGGCTGCCGGGGCATAGCGTGGCATACCTACTTCGACGCCTCTGTCATGATTATCACCTTCGTACTGACGGGCCGTCTGCTGGAGGAACGAGCCAAGCAGGGCACCGCCTCAGCCATCCGTGCGCTGATGGGCCTGCAGCCCAAGACTGCCCACCTCATAGCCGACGGCACGCCCGTCGACGCGCCACTGTCAACCCTCCAGCCCGGCGACACCATCGAGGTGCGCCCCGGCGAGAAGGTGCCCGTTGACGGCACGGTGGTGGGCGACGCTGCGGCCTGCATCGACGAGTCGATGATCACCGGCGAGCCGGCCCCTGTCATGAAGCACCGTGGCGACCGCGTGCTGGCGGGCACCATCGCCACCGCCCTACCCCGTGAGGGAAGCGCAGGTGGAGGCACGTTCCGTTTCCGCGCCGAGCAGGTAGGCCAGAAGACCATGCTTGCCCACATCATCCGCATGGTGCAGGAGGCACAAGGGTCGAAGGCACCCGTCCAGCGGGTGGTCGACCGCATCGCGCTCATCTTCGTACCGTCGGTCATTGCCGTCAGCCTGCTGACGTTCCTCCTCTGGCTGTTCATCGGCGGCACTGCCCACCTGCCTCAGGCCGTGCTGTCGGCCGTCTCGGTGCTGGTCATCGCCTGTCCTTGCGCCATGGGACTGGCCACGCCCACCGCCCTCATGGTAGGCATCGGCAAGGCGGCCGAGAAGAATATCCTCATCAAGGATGCCACCGCCCTCGAACAGCTCCGCCAGGTCAACGCCATGGTGGTCGACAAGACCGGCACCCTCACCACCCCTATTACTTCTACCAGCCCTGACACCCCCTCTGAGACGCTCAAGCCCCATGCTGCTGAGGCCATGGATGCCCTCGCCGCCCAGGGCATAGAGGTCTACATGATCAGCGGCGACCGCGAAGAGCGGGTAGCCCGGGTGGCCCGCGAGGCCCACATCACCCACTACCGTGCCGAGGTGCTGCCACAGGACAAGGAAGACCTGGTGCGCCAGCTGCAGCGCGAAGGACGCCACGTAGCCATGGTCGGCGACGGCATCAACGACTCGCAGGCCCTGGCCGCCGCCGATGTGAGCATAGCCATGGGCAGGGGTACCGACGTGGCCATGGAGGTGGCCCAGGTGACGCTCATGGGCACCGACCTTCGCCGGCTTTCCGATGCCGTCAGCCTGTCACGCCGCACGGTGGGCATGATTCACCAGAACCTTTTCTGGGCGTTCGTCTATAATGTGGTGTGTATTCCGTTAGCCGCCGGTGCGCCCTACCTCTTCGGCTGGCAGTGGCAGATAACGCCCATGTGGGCATCGGCCCTCATGGCTTTCTCCAGCGTCAGTGTTGTGCTCAACAGTCTGCGGCTGAAGCTGGTTACGAGGCCGTGAAGATATCGCCTAACTGGCCCTGACGGTTGAAGGCGCGGCGGTCGGCCAGCCACAATATCATGGCCACCGACAGCAAGGAGACGGCCAGGCTGGCCACCGTCAGCAGCACAAACACGCCGACGGCCTCCAACGGCCCCACGCCGCCCAGGAGCAAGCCCGACAGCAGCATAGGCATGACAAAGAGCCCCATAACTGACAAGTTGGCCATGGCGGGCACCGTCAGGCTGCGCAGTGCCCTGGTGATGTAGGGAGCCAGGGCCTGCAGGCGTGTGGCTCCGTTGCCTAACAGTGTGTAGTAGGGCTGACTGTCCTGCCGCAAGCTGTCGAAGTAGGTACGCACGCCGTGGATATTGGTTGTCAGCACATGGGCCATGAGCACCCCCGTCACGGGCACAAACCAGCGGGCACTGGCCGGCGACTCGGGCCGCAGCACGCCCCACAGCACATAGCTGCTGACGGCCAGCACACTGACCAGCATGCCCACGCAGGCCGGCAGCATGAGCACCCGGCTGCGCAGGTGAGTACGGCTGACCAGCATGAAGGCGGCAGCCACCACCAGCAGCAACAGCCACAGCAGGTTGAGCCACAGTGAGTCGAGCCTATAGAGACCCCATAGGCAGAGGGCCATCAGCCCCGTCTGCACCAGCATGCGCGCCACGGCCACGGCGGCCTTTGTCAGTGCCAGCCGGTCGTAGACATAGAGCAGATAACCCGGGACTGCCAACAGCAGCAGCCCCAGCAGCATGTTAAGATATGAGAGTGTCATGTGTTCCGAGTTTTATAGTTTTGTCCGACAGTTTAAGATAGTCCTCCCTCGTGGTGGCCACAATGACCGTGTGGCCGGCGTTGGCCAGCGACCTCAGCGTCTCGGTCAGTTCCGGGGCCGGGTCGTCGGCTATGACGATAGGCTTCTGACCCATGGGGGCCACCCCTAACGGCTCCTCGATGGCCCTCAGCTGGTAGCGGCCTACGTTGTAGGGGGTCCAGGTCGTTTCCAGCCCCGTGGTGTCAACCGTCGGCTGCGTGATGGTCACCGCCTGCCGCTGGGGCAGATAGGCCATCAGCCGCCTGAAGGCAGGAGCCGATAGCGGTGTCAGCAGTTCGCCGTCGATGCTCACCAGCCCCTCGTCGGGCAGCACGAACCCCAGCATCACCTGCAGCAATGCGGTCTTGCCGCTGCCCGCAGCGCCGGTGACGCAGGTCATCTGGCCGTCCAGAGCCATCATCGAGAGCCGCCGGAAGAGTGTGCGGCCTCCCAGCGTCAGCGTAGCGTCTTTCAATTCAACCATAGGTTTCGCTCATTTTTTGGTGCAAAGATACGAAATAATTCATAATTCATAAATCATATTTCATAATTATTTCGTAATTTTGCGCCATGAATCCCAACGAACACTATCAATTGCCTGCCGAATGGGAGCCGCAGAGCGGCGTACTCATCGCCTGGCCCCACGCCCAGACCGACTGGGCACCTATGCTCGACGAGGTCAGCGCCTGCTACAACGAGATGGTTCGCGCCATAGAGCACTACGAGCCGGTGGTCACCGTAGAGCCTTGTGGCGACATACCCCACTCCATGCTCAACGTGGAGTACACCACCAACGACACCTGGGCCCGCGACTTCGGCTTCATCACCCTGGTGGGCGACCGTGGCGGGCGCCGCCTGCTCGACTTCCGGTTCAACGGCTGGGGGCAGAAGTTCGCCGCCGACCTCGACAACCGGGTCAACCGCCACCTCTACGACCGTGGCCGCGTCCGTGGCGACTATGCCGACCATCAGGACTTCGTGCTCGAAGGCGGCTCCATCGAGAGCGACGGCCGGGGCACCGTCTTCACCACCTCCCAGTGCCTCATGGCTCCCAACCGCAACCAGCCCCTTACCCGCCAGCAGATCGACGAGCAGCTGCGCCAACGGCTCTGCGCCCGGCGCATCGTCTGGATTGACCACGGCCACCTGACGGGCGACGACACCGACGGCCACATCGACACCCTGGTGCGCATTGCCCCCGACGACACCTTATTATATGTAGGCTGCGACGACCCTGCCGACGAGCAATATGCCGACCTGCAGCTCATGGAGCAGCAGCTACAGTCGTTGCGCACGCTTGACGGGCGCCCCTACCGACTGCTCAGGCTGCCCATGCCCCGCCCCATCTACGACGACGACCAGCGGCTGCCCGCCACCTACGCCAACTTCCTCGTCATCAACGGCGCCGTCATCGTGCCCACCTATGCCCAGCCCGACCTCGACCGCGAGGCCATGCTGACCGTCGGCCACGCCTTTCCCGGCCGCGACGTCATCGGCATCGACAGCCGCCCACTCATCCGCCAGCACGGCTCCATCCACTGCTGCACCATGCAGCTGCCCGCGGGCGTGCTGTGACTCTCTGAGTTCAACAGTTCTGCCGTCCTCCTTCTATGGCGTATGGCACGATTTGATTTATAAACAGCGTGAGAACAACTGGTGACATAACTGCAGAATTGCTCCTTTTTGAAAACCTCACTACCATCAGGCACGGTGAAGGACTATTACAAAGGTATGCATATTTTGGCAAAGAAACAAGCAATTCTTCTTCTATTTCGTTTTTTTGTATTAACTTTGCACGCAAAACGGCGTAACACGACAAAAAAAACGGGAAACGATGAAAGAACTGAAGATAGGATTTCTACAGCAGCACAACACGGCTGACGTGAAGCACAACATAGAGCGGCTGGCCGACGGCATAGCCGACCTCTCACGGCGCGGCGCACAGCTCGTGGTGCTACAAGAGCTGCACAACTCGCTCTACTTCTGCCAGGTGGAAGACGTCAGCAACTTCGACCTCGCCGAGTCCATCCCCGGCCCCTCCACCGAGCTCTACGGCGAGCTGGCACGTCGCTACCACGTGGTCATCGTCACCTCGCTCTTCGAGCGGCGCGCAGCGGGCCTCTACCACAACACCGCCGTGGTGATAGAGCGCGACGGCACCATTGCCGGCCGCTACCGCAAGATGCACATCCCCGACGACCCGGGCTACTACGAGAAGTTCTACTTCACCCCCGGCGACCTGGGCTTCCACCCCATCGACACGAGCGTGGGCCGGCTGGGCGTCA
>CAMNJY010000045.1 GCA_946541745.1 uncultured Prevotellaceae bacterium | reverse complement strand
CCTGGAAGGGAACGTACATCTCGAAGACGTGGTAGGTGGGCGTGAGCACCATGTGTCCTGTGCCCACCTGGTCGGTCAGTATCATCGACTGCAGCACGTTGACCACCTGCGCGATGTTGGCCATCTTCACACGGTCGGCATATTTGTGGAACACGTTGAGCGACAGGGCGGCCACGAAGGCGTCGCGCAGGGCGTTCTGCTGGTAGAGGTGGCCGGCAATGGTGCCCGGCTCCTCGTCCCACCAGGTGCCCCACTCGTCGACGAGCAGGCCGATGCGGTTCTGCGGGTCTTTCTCGTCCATGATGGCCTTGTGCTTGCGGATGACCTCCTCTATTTCCAGACACTTGCCTAAGGCCCAGTAGTACTGGTCGTTGTCGAACTTGGTAGCCGACCCCTTGGAACCCTCCCATCCGGAGCAGGTGTAGTAGTGCAGCGAGATGCCGTTCATCTGGCGCCCTATCTTCTCCATCAGCACCTGCGTCCAGTTGTAGTCGTAGTCGCTGGCGCCTGAGGCGATGCGGTAGAGGCGGTTGCCGGGCTGGTCGCGCAGGTAGGTGTTGAACTTGCGGAACTCGTCGCTGTAGTACTCGGGCGTCATGTTGCCACCGCAGCCCCAGGCCTCGTTGCCTATGCCGAAGTACTTCACCTTCCAGGCCTTGTCGCGGCCGTTCTGGCGGCGCAGGCGGGCCATGGGCGTGTCGCCGTCGCTGGTCATGTACTCCACCCACTGGGCCATCTCCTTGACCGTGCCCGAGCCGACATTGCCGCTGATGTAGGGCTCGCAGCCGAGCATCTCGCAGAGGTTCAGAAACTCGTGGGTGCCGAAGGAGTTGTCCTCGATGGTGCCGCCCCAGTTGTTGTTGCGCAGCGAGGGCCGCTGCGACCGCGGGCCGATGCCGTCCATCCAGTGGTAGTCGTCGGCAAAGCAGCCGCCGGGCCAGCGCATGACGGGGATGCGGAGGGCCTTGAGCGCGTCGAACACGTCCTTGCGATAGCCTTTGATGTTGGGTATCCTGGAGTCCTCGCCCACCCAGAGGCCGCCGTAGATGCAGCTGCCGAGGTGCTCGGAGAACTGTCCGTAGATTTCGCGGTTGATGGTGGCGCCGGGCTGGCCGGCATGGATGACGGCCTTGGCGGCATCGGCGGCCACCGCACCGGTGGCAAAGACTGTCAGGATGGTAGCAGTAACAATAATTTTTTTCATAATAATGGATGTTGGTTTGTCTATCAGGTGACAAAGTTACGTATAAATTTTCATTTTCAGGCATTTTTTTCAATTTTATTTGCAATCTTTTTGCATTCTCGTAAAAAATAGGTACTTTTGCAACCGATTTGCAAATCACAGAGTTTAAACTAAATAGAAACAAATGGCAGAAGTTTTAGAAGTGAAGGAGCTGGACCAGGTGGTGGTCCGCTTCTCGGGTGACTCCGGCGACGGCATGCAGCTGGCCGGAAACATCTTTTCTACGGTCAGTGCCACCGTTGGTAACGGCATTTCGACATTCCCCGACTACCCTGCGGACATCCGCGCCCCGCAAGGCTCGCTGACGGGGGTCTCTGGTTTTCAGGTGCATATCGGCGCGGGCAAGGTCTATACGCCGGGCGACAAGTGCGACGTGCTGGTAGCCATGAACGCTGCCGCGCTGAAGACGCAGTACCGATATGCCAAGCCCGGTGCCACCATCATCATCGACACCGACTCCTTCGGCCCCAAGGACCTGGAGAAGGCGCAGTTCAAGAGCGACGACTACCTGGGCGAGATGGGCATCGACCCCGACCGCGTCATACAGTGCCCGCTGACGACGATGGTGAAAGACTGCCTGAAAGACACGGGCATGGACATGAAGGCCATGATGAAGTGCCGCAACATGTTTGCCCTGGGGCTGGTGTGCTGGCTCTTCGACCGCGACCTGCGGCTGGTAGCCAATTTCCTCAAGGAGAAGTTTGCCAAGAAGCCCGCCGTGGCCGAGGCCAACATCAAGGTCATACAGGCCGGCTATGACTACGGCCACAACACCCACTCGAGCACCGTCAACGTGTATCGCGTGGAGTCGAAGGAGAAGGAGCCGGGCCGCTATATGGACATCACCGGCAACAAGGCTACGGCCTATGGCCTGATAGCCGCTGCCGAGAAGGCCGGGCTGAGGCTCTACCTCGGCTCATACCCCATCACGCCGGCCACCGACATCCTGCACGAGTTGTCGAAGCACAAGTCGCTGGGCGTCATCACCGTGCAGTGCGAAGACGAGATCAGCGGCGCCGCCTCGGCCCTCGGTGCCTCGTTCGCAGGTGCCCTTGGCGTGACGTCGACCTCAGGCCCCGGCATCTGCCTGAAGTCTGAGGCCATGAACCTCGGCGTCATCATGGAGCTGCCCTTGGTGGTCATCGACGTGCAGCGCGGCGGCCCCGCCACAGGCCTGCCCACGAAGTCGGAGCAGACCGACCTGCTGCAGGTGCTCTTCGGCCGTAACGGCGAGAGCCCCATGCCGGTCATTGCTGCCACCAGCCCTACCGACTGCTTCGACGCTGCCTACCAGGCCTGCAAGATGGCCCTGGAGCACATGACGCCCGTGGTGCTGCTCACCGATGCCTTCGTGGCCAACGGTTCGGGGGCTTTCCGCCTGCCTGACATCGGGAAGCTTGATGCCATCTGTCCGCCATACGTGCCGGAGGAGCTGCGCGGCAAGTGGACACCCTACATGCGCGCCGAAAACGGCACCCGCTACTGGGCCGTGCCGGGACGTGAGGGCTTTGCTCACATCCTGGGCGGACTGGAGAAGGACTCCGAGACGGGCGCCATATCGACTAACCCCGAAAACCACGACCTGATGACGCGCCTGCGCCGGCAGAAGATTGCCAACATCGTCGTGCCCGACCTGGAGGTGCAGGGCGACGCCCAGGATGCCGACCTGCTCATTGTGGGCTTCGGCTCTACCTACGGTCACCTGCACTCGGCCATGGACGAGCTGCGTGCCCAGGGCAGGAAAGTAGCCCTGGCCCACTTCAAGTACCTCAACCCGCTGCCCAAGAACACGGCCGAGGTGCTCTCTAAATATAATAAGGTGGTGGTGGCCGAGCAGAACATGGGCCAGCTTGCCGCCTACCTGCGCATGAAGGTTGACCACTTCACGCCCTACCAGTTTAATCAGGTCAAGGGCCAACCCTTCGTGGTCGAAGAACTCGTCAATGCATTCGAAGAGATAGTTAAGAAATAAAAGAATTGATAACAAAGATTTGAAAGATTTAAAAGATTTGGTGACTTATTGTTTTAAGATTTAAAGGGTTTAAAAGATTTAGCGATGGTTTACACAAGTGGAATTGAAACACATGAGATAATAGGTGCGGCAATGACTGTTCACCGTGAACTCGGGTGTGGCTTTACCGAAAAAGTGTATCAGGACGCTCTCGAAGTTGAATTGCAACACCGACAGATTCCTTATAAACGCGAATATCCGCTACATGCCACTTATAGAGGAGTGTTGCTGAAGTCGGCATTCGTACCTGACTTTATCTGCTATGACCAAATCATAGTGGAGCTGAAGGCTGTTAAGGAACTGGAGAATGTTTTTCGTGCTCAAGCTATGAATTATGCAAAGGTGGCTGGCTGCCAAATAGCTGTACTTTTGAATTTCGGCGAGACGTCACTTAAATATGAGCGTTACAACATCCATCAGAACTCTTAATCTTCTTAATCATATAATCTTAACAAGCAGAAGAAATCTTAATCTTCTAAATCTTATAATCTTTGTAATAAAAATAAAGAATATGAGTTACAGTGCAAGTGATTTCAAGAAAGGCCAGCCCCGGTGGTGTCCTGGTTGTGGCGACCACTTCTTCCTGGCTTCCCTACATAAGGCTATGGCCGAGATTGGCGTAGCCCCTGAGAACGTGGCCGTCATCAGCGGCATCGGTTGCTCGAGCCGTCTGCCTCACTACATGGCTACCTACGGCATGAACACCATCCACGGCCGCGCTGCTGCCATCGCCACCGGCTGCAAGGTGGCCAACCCCGACCTCGCCGTATGGCAGGTCAGCGGCGACGGCGACGGACTGGCCATCGGCGGCAACCACTTCATACATGCCAACCGCCGCAATATCGACCTGAACATGATATTGTTGAACAACCGCATCTACGGGCTGACCAAGGGCCAGTATTCGCCCACCAGCCCCCGCGGATTCGTCTCGAAGTCCAGCCCCTACGGCACCGTCGAGGATCCGTTCCGCCCCGCCGAGCTGTGCTTCGGCGCCCGCGGCCACTTCTTCGCCCGCTGCGTGGCTACCGACGCCAAGGGCACCGTCGAGGTGCTGAAGGCGGCCTACCAGCATAAGGGCGCCTCGGTGACCGAGGTGCTGCAGAACTGCGTCATCTTCAACGACCACTGCCACGACATCGTCTACAACAATGAGGGCCGCAAGAAGAACGCCATCTACGTGCGCCACGGCGAGAAGCTGGTGTTCGGCGAGAACTCTGAGTATGGCCTTGTGCAGCAGGGCTTCGGCCTGAAAGTGGTAGAGATAGGCAAGGACGGCTACACGCTGGACGACGTGCTGACGCACGATGCCCACTGCGAGGACAACACCCTGCAGCTGAAGCTGGCGCTGATGTCGCCTGAGAACGGGTTCCCCATCGCCCTCGGTGTCATCCGCGATGTGGAGGCCCCGACCTACAACGACGCTGTCTATGCCCAGCTGCAGGAGGTGTCGGGCCAGAAGAAATATCACAACTTCGCCGAACTGTTGGAGACCAACGACACGTGGGAGGTGAGGTAGTATCGCCCGTGGGTTGTTCAGACTTCCCTCTGAGAGAGGTCTGAACAACCACTTTTCCCCATCCTAATACACCTGGTTGCTGGTGGGGTAGTTGTACCAGTCAGTGGAGGAAAGCCGGTCAGCAGCCCACTCGCCGAAGGCGTGGTGCTGGGTCATGTATGCCCCGAAGAGCGCTTCTCCCTTGGCATAGCCTATGTGTACGCCGTCTAACGGATAGCGGAACGCACCGTCGGGCACCATCAGCGCCCAGGGAAGTATCGCCGGGTTGTCGGGCTGCCGGTATTCGTAGAGCACCATGTCGGACCGGTATTTGTGGACGGCATGTATTTCGCGCAGTGCGCCGCTATACCTGATGATGGCGAAGGGGTCGAGCTGGTCCATGGTGAAATAGTCGGGCTGGACGCTGCTCTTGAAGTTGATGACAAACGAAATGGTGCGCGGACTCACCATGTCGTGCTTGTCGTCGGTGGTTTTCGACACGTTGTATTTCGACCGCAGCAGGTAGCCCTCACTGGCATAGGCGGCAGCGCCGGTGGCCCAGTGCGCATCCTCAAAGAGGTTGATAACTGCCGCGCTGTCCGTGCCCGTCATGAGCAGGTCGTTGCTGTCGATGTAGGGCACCGCCGCTTTCTTGTAGCCACGGTTGAAGTCTTCGCCGCCGACCGTGGTGATGCTCTCTATGTCGCTCGACTTGTAGTTCAGTAGTCTCATGGCTGCTGCTACCTGCATGATGGAGCCGACGGCAGCCACCGTGACGTTGAGCGTCAACTGGCTCGCCCCCGTCCGCTGTAGCGAAATGCGCAGCACCAGGTCGTTGTAGTCGTAGTCGCCGGGCTGGGGCATCTCGTCTTCATAGCAGTAGGAGTAGGTCTGCAGGCTCAGCTGGCGCTTGTTGACGGTGGCATTGGTGGCCAGAGGCTGCAGAAAGTTGATGCTGCGCTGGCTGGCGTCGAAGCCGATGACGGTGTAAGCGCCGTTATCGTCTACGAGTGCTGCGTAGAACCGCTGCATGGTGCTCGGGGCGGTGAAGGCAAAGTATTTCTTTTCACCGGCACTGACGGGGTATTCGCCTAAGATAGTAGCCGGCGCGCCGTCGGCAGGGTTGGCCGACAATATCTGTAACTCCCTGGCAGCAGTGGCCGTGGCGGGAATCTCGGCCGTCATGTAGTAGGACGATGACAGTTTCCAGGTGTGTGCCACGTCGACGCTGTCAACGGGCTGTGACGTCTCGGTAATCTCCTTGTAGATGGCCTCGTCGAACACGTCGGTCTTCTTGCACGATGACGGCACCAAGGCGGCCAGCAGAAGACAGTAGGCTAAAGGTCGTAGTTTTCGGTACATTTCCTTATTGTTATTTTGCTGCCAAAATTACAAAAAAGTCTGAGAAAAGGAAGATATTTTACTCTTGTTTTATATATTTTAACAGAACAGAGATACAACTTATGGATATTTTAATTAATTTTGCAGCATAAATTCGAATTTCAACAAAGTTACGTAACACATGAAAAGGTTTTTTTTAACGGGAGCTACTGCGCTCGTCCTTGGTGGATTAATAGCGGGGTGCTCGAAAGATGACATTGACAACCTGCCGATTGTCGACAGCAAGTTGAAGGCATACCAAGAGACCTTTGTGGATGCCTATGGAAAGATTGACCCCAATCAAAGCTGGGGATTTACTAAAGTTTCGGAACAGGAATCAACCACTGCCGGCGTCCGTGTGACGCGCGGCCACAATGCCGATGCCAACATGTGGGCCAAATATGGATACGACGTGCCCGACCCGCTGACCGATGCCCAGAAGGACAAAGTGCGCCGCTGGTTCCAGCAGCACAAGAACCCTGAAGGCATAGCTATAGATTACACAACCTTCTTCGTGCAGGACGTGTACAAAGGCGGTTCCAAAGTGACTGACGACTCTAAAACCACCGAGCAGTACACGGCTGCTAACGGTGACGTCTTCTATGGTAGCAACCAGATGGACTGGCTGACCGCCGGCAGCATCAATGACCATATCAACAACTACAACAATGCCCAGTGCTCCGTGAACGACAATGTGTGGGACGGCAAGACCTACAAGGACGGCTATACGCCTACCGGCAACATGGAGGTTGACTTCAACTTCGCCAAGCAGCACAGCGACAAGATTATGTTGATGGTCAATTCCCAGACCGACTGCTTCGGCTATGCCAACTCGCGGCAGGGCCAGCAGCAGTATAACGATCAGTACGTCATTATTCCCGGCGACCTGATCCAGCAGTGGGATGCCAGCACCGTGGTGGAGGGCCAGTCCTCAGACGTGTCGGGCATGTGGTTCGTGGGTTTTGACTATGAGTCAGACCTGAAGCACGGCTGGAACAATCCTACTAACTCCAACGGCTACTTGGTGACAGAAGTACCCGAAGGTACCGAGGGGGCCTTCCAAGTGCCCAACGAAGGCCCGTATAAGGGTAAATGGGTGGTAGACGGTGCTGCCGACGGCTACTACTCTGACTGGGTGGTACGCATCACTCCGGGCTTGCTGAAAGGCGAGACGACCATCCCCATCGACCAGAGCCAGACAACGGAGGACATGACGACCATCGTTACTACTACGGAGTATTATCAGACAACAGAGCTTATAGAGCAGGGCCGCGTGTTCTGCGAGGACTTAGGCAAGATAGACACCAACGACTTTGACTTCAACGACGCCGTGTTCGATGCCTATGTCTACAAGATAGTTATGAGCATCCGTACCATCGTTACCGAAGACGGTGAGCAGGTGTCGGACGAGACGGTGGAGCTGAAGCCTGATTACAAGACTACCATAGTCCTGTTGGCTGCCGGTGGTACGCTGTCGCTGTCGGTGGCCGGCCAGGAGGTGCATGATGCTTTGGGCGGCAACTCTACGTCTACCATCATCAATACCATTGTCGATGCCAGCCAGTCTTACGGTAACCTTTGGACATCGGCCGACCCTGTGACCCTGGGTGCAGACTTCAGCTATCAGAGTATCGTGGAGATACCCATCTACGTGCAGTACGGCAACGGCGAGACTCTGCTGCTCGACGCCTCTGCCGGATGGGCACCCCACAAAATACTTGTGCCTATAGGCACTAAGTGGTGTAAGGAGCGTGTTGACATCGCCACAACCTACAAGGACTTCCTCAACTATGTCAATTACTCTGAGGAGTGCTGGAACAAAAACATAGAGCTGGCTAATATCTATTCCCACCCGAAAGACAACTACCAGCCCCGTTCCACGATGCCTGAGAAGATACTTATCAGCACAGCATCGAAAACGACCTACCGCAGCAATGGCAGCAACACTACTGGCGGCTATCAGGGCGAGGAGGTACTTTCGCGTAAAGCCAATCTGTTTAACAAGTAAAGGAGGAACCGAGATATGAAGACTAAAAATATATTCAGCATACTGCTCATGACCCTTGCGATGGTCATGGGGGTCATGAATGTCCAGGCTGAAGACGTGTGGACAGGTACGGCCAGTTCGGCTTTCACTGTAGACAAGGAGAAGTTTGCCAACATCACTACCAACGACAAGATACTGGTCTACGTAGCCGACCTGAATATCTATTACTGGTCACTGGGCGTATCCATAGACGGCAACACCAATAACACGGCCAAACTGGTGTCAAACTGGAAAGGAGAAAGTTACGGCTACCAGACCAATGGCAACAACAATCTGGTTGACGACACCTATCTGCAGTTTGAACTCAACGATGACGGCGTGGAAGCCATCAAGGCTCACGGCCTGGAACTGAAGGACCACAACGGAGTGACGGTGACCAAGGTGTCCGTCGTGTCGGGCGAAGGGCCTGTCATTGTGAAGTACACATTGACATACACTGTTGACGGCACCGCCGTGAAGACCGAGAAGCTCGCCGAGGGCGCTACGCCCACGCCGCCTGACGCCCCGGCGAAGACAGGCCACACATTCGCCGGATGGGAGGGACTGCCGACGGCCATGCCCGCCGGCGACCTCACAGTGACGGCCACGTTCACGCCCAACAAGCACACTATCACTTACTACATCAACGACGCGGTCTACGACACTCAGGAGGTGGCTTACGGCACGGCCATCGTTCCCATCACCCCCTCGCTGAACGGATATAAGTTCAACGGGTGGGGGTGGTATCCGGAAACCATGCCAGATAACGATATTGACATCAAGGGCACCAGCAGTAAGCTGTATAACCTCACTTTATCGTTTGACAGCACAAAGGGCGCAGTGACGGCCACCAAGACCGCCGGTATAGAGCAGAATGAGCAGATTAATGTCACCGTTACCCCCGCCGAGGGCTACGAGGTGGCCACTGTGAGCTTTGCCGGCAGTGACGGCTCTACTCCTAACAACTGGGGCAACTACACAGTGCAGTTCGGCACTGCCGATATCACCTGTACGGTAGAATTCCGTGAGGCCGCTGCCGTGGTCTACAACATCTGGAACGGCAATGTGCAGGGGGGCAATGTGACCGCCTCGACGACCACTGCCGAGGCCGGCCAGACCGTCACGCTGACCCTTTCGCCCAGCGGCGACTACGTACTGGCCTCGCTCAGCGTCCGCGACGAGGCTAACAACAGCATCGAGGTGGTCAACAACCAGTTCACCATGCCTGCCGGCAACGTATGGATTGACGCCACGTTTGTTAACCCCATCGACCTGCTGCCCAAGCACACCCTGACTATCAGCATCGACGGGCAGACCTCTACCAGGGAAGTGCCCGAAGGCACGGCCCTGTCTGCCGTGCTGCCCACCCCGGTGAAGGATGGCTACAAGTTTACCGGATGGAGCGGGCTGACGGCCGACGGCAAGATGCCCACCACTGACCTGACGGTGACGGCACAGTTCAGCGTTATCACCTATACACTGACCTTCAAGCTCGACAATGAGGACTTCAGCGTTCAGGAGTTGAAGGCTGGTGATGCCATTACAGCCCCGTCAGTGAACGGCAAAGACGGCTATACCTTCTCCGGTTGGCTCAACGTGCCGGCTATAATGCCTGCCAGCGACCTTGTCATCTATGGCCACTTCAGCAAGGACAAGGTCTTTGCCTCTCTCGCCGTAGGTGCCGCAGGCTATAATACCTATTGTTCAGATGTGCCTTTGTATTTCCAGGGCAGCGAGAGCGTCAAAGCTTATATAGCCAAGGCCAAAAGTGCCACTCTGGTGACGTTGACCCAGGTGGTGGGTGCCGTGGCAGCCGGTACGGGCTTAGTGCTGATAGGCGATGCCGCGTATGCCACTGCTGACATTGAGGTTGTAGAGAGCGGTAAGTCTTACGACAACAACCTGCTTGTCGGCGTCGCTGACGGCGAGGTGACCATCCAGTCAGCCAACCAGTATGTGCTCGTCGAGAAGGACGGCACAGTGAAGTTTGCCGACACCTCTGCCAACGCTGCCACAGTGGCTGCTGGCAAGGCATATTTGCAAGGTCCCTCTAACGGCAGTCGCGTGTTGGCTATCAGCATTGAAGACTCTGCCACAAGTGTGAGTTCACTGCCTGCTACGGCATCTGGACAGCCAGGTGCTTTCTACAACTTGAAAGGCCAGCGCGTCAATAGTCCTAAGAGCGGACTATATATAGTCGATGGCAAGAAAGTCATCATACGTTAATGCAAATAAAATGAGAAAATGTCACTGTAAGATATGAAAAGAAACTATATATTAACCGCCATGGCGGCAATGGCCGTGGGAGCAGCCGTGACGAGCTGCTCGAAGGACACTATCACGATGACGCCGGGCGAAAAGGTTGTGGAAACCTATAACCGCATCTTCGTGGAAAACTTCGGAACGCCGGCCGTTAACCATACGTGGGGCTTCGATGCCGACCCGACGGCCGCCTCCCGACAGTTGGCTACCCGTGGCGTGGATGCCAATGGCAACCACTGGGCCCTCACTTGGGAAGTGCCCGACCCGCTGACCGACTCCCAGATAGACAAGGTGCGCCGCTACTTCCAGCAGCACAAGCAGCCCGAGGGCGTGGCCATACACTACGAGAACTTCTTCGTGCAGCAGGTCTACAAGGGCGCTACCAACCCCGGCCCCAACTCCACAGAGGTCTACTATGCCGCCGACGGCCATACGGTTATCAACAGCGGCCAGCACATGGACAAGCTGACCTGCGGATGGGGCTACAATACGCCGGGCTACGAGGGTGCCGGCTCGCCTTACTTCTACGACCACGTCTACAACTTCAACAACGCCGATGCCGGCGTCTACGGCAATGTGATGAACAACACGTCGACCGACGTCAACGATGCCTCGCAGCAGCATCCCGACAAGATCATGCTCATGGTCAACTCCAACTCCGACTGCTTCGGCTACTGGAACTCCAACGGCTCCGTGGGCCATAACGACCGCTATGTCATCATTCCAGGTGCTACCATCGATGCCTGGGACGGCAGCGGCGACGCCGTCAGCGGACGCTACTTCGTGGCCTTCGACTTCGACCAGCAGGTAGACCAGTCGATACTCGCCGGCGGCTATTTCCGCGCCGATCAGTATGGCGAGAAGTACCCCTACCTGAGTTCCAACCTCAACATGTACTGCGGCGACCTGAAGTCGTACAACGACGAGCCCAAGGGCAGCGACCTGACCTGGCTGCTCGACAACGGCTACCTGCCCGTCTCGGGCAGTGCCGACAAGAAATGGGTGCAGGCCGGTAGCTGTGCCGACGGCTACTACTCTGACTGGATTGTCTGCGTAACGCCCGGCATACTGAAGGACAAAAGCGGCGACACGCCATCTGGCGACGACGACACATGGGGTGAGTGGGCACGCATTATTGCCGAGGACCTGAGTGTGAGCCAGCGTACCGATTTCGACTTCAACGACGTGGTCTTCGACGTGCGCCTCAATACCGCCAAGACCAAGGCCCAGATCAAACTGAAGGCTGCCGGCGGCACACTGCCGCTGACCGTAGGCTGGTCAGGGGCCGCCGGGACGAGCTACACAGAGTATGAGGTTCACAACATGTTTGGCGTGGCCACCAACGTGATGGTGAACACCAGGGCCACCAATGGTATTGACGGCAAGGCCGACGTTACAAAGACGCTGACGGGGTCGTTCAAAACCTACAACGATGTGAAAATCATGGTGATGAAGAGCGGCCAGTGGATAGAGATCACGGCCTACCAGGGCGAGCCGGCCGGCAAGCTGCTGGTGAAGCCTACCTACCAGTGGTGTGACGAGCGCGCCAACATCAGCGATGTGTACAACGGAAAGACTTACACGAGGAGCTTTGACGACTATGTCGCTGACCCGACCGTCGGTTCGAAATGGTATGAGTATTGAGTTGTTTTATGTTTTTTTAACGCTGTCTTCACATTATCTCACCAACAAATGCTTAATTTTGCAGCAGAAATCTATGGTATATTTTTCGTGGAACTATATTAATTGTAACCATTTTAAATTTTCAGACATGATGAAAAAGTATTTGATGACGGGAGTGGCAGCCCTGACACTGTGTGCTGGCTTTACCAGCTGCTCCAAAAATGACATTGAGCCTCTGACGCCGGCTCAGATTGACAAGGCCAAGTACGATCAGGCATTCCTTAACTATGTTGGCGGCAGCATTGCTTCCGGCCAGGACTGGGGTTTCAGCGCTTCTGTAAGCGGCTCGCGCATGACGCGTACCGTCGTTAAGAAGGACATGACTAACTTCCCCAAAACGGGTGTGCCAGCAGCCATTACCGACGCTGAGAGAAAATATGTAACAAAGTGGTTCCAGGAGAATCCTGGACTCACAGAGGTAGGTAAGGACTGGAAAAACTTCTACATCCAGTATGTATCTGGAGACGTAGATAATAAAAAGGGTATGTGGCATCGCCATGATCCTAATAGATTTAATAACACTGGACTTCCTAATGATTGGGATGAAGAGTTCACCGACAATGGTGGTATGGACTATCTGATAGTCAGTGACGGTGCTAACTATACAGAGCATGTGTTAGACTTTAATGCCAAGAGCGGTGGTCCTTGGGGCATCGTCTACATGGAGAACAGTTCGGCCCTTAAGTTTGGCTACCACTCTTCGTGGGATAGCAACGACTATCAGTACTTTAAGCTTGTCGAGATTGATGTTCCCGGTGTTGGAAAGGGCTGGTATGTAGGTCTTTCGCTGTATGGCAAGAAGTATGACAATGGCGATAAGGAACTTGGCATCCAGCGTCTGAACTTTGCTGAGGACTGGATTCTCAAGGTTGTTCCCGGTGAGACTATTCCCGACGAGACTTACGACATCCGCATCATGGGTGAAGATTTGAGTGCTCAGGAAGCAGGCGACTTCGACTTTAACGATGTTGTGCTTGACGTGAAGTTTGGCAGTTCTGCTAAGCTCTGTCTGCGTGCTGCCGGTGGTACCCTGCCTCTGCGTATAGACGGAAACGACGCATGGGAAGTCCATGCTCTGTTCGGTTTAAATAACACTTCTACGATGGTGAACACTACGTCTGGCAAGCATACAGAGTATGAACCCGTTCCCTTAGAACTTCACCGTGCTATTTATAGTGCTGCCGATGCAAGAAGTATCAAGTTGGAAGTATGGAAGAACAATCGTTGGCAGGAACTGACTGCAGAGATTTCAGAACCTGCAGCCAAGATTGCTATTCCCGTAACGACAGGCACCGACTGGCTGAACGAGCGTCAAAGCATCAAGGACGAGAAGAAGGAATTTGTTAATTGGGCTACGCAGAACAAGAGCCGTTCTACGTGGTGGACAGAATAAGTACGCCAAATACTTTTTTAAGATAAAGTCAAGAAAGGGCGGTTGCGCGATGCAACTGCCCTTTTTTTTTGCCTATAATTTTGCCAATCAGATAAAAAGCCGTACCTTTGCAGACTGTTATGGTATTGAATTATATTTGGATTGCTTTCTTCCTCATAGCGTTTGTCATAGCCCTCGTGAAGCTGGTGTTCATGGGCGACTACGACGTGTTTCCCGCTATGATGGACTCCACGTTTGCATCGTCGAAGACGGCCTTCGAAATCTCGCTCGGCCTGACGGGCGTGCTGGCCCTCTGGCTCGGCATCATGAAGATAGGCGAGCGCGGCGGCGTGGTCAACGTGTTGGCGCGCCTGTTGTCGCCCGTGTTCGTCAAGCTCTTCCCTGAGATTCCCAAAGGTCATCCCGTCACGGGCAGCATCTTCATGAACATAGCCGCCAACATGCTGGGCCTTGACAATGCCGCTACGCCGTTGGGACTGAAGGCCATGGAGCAGATGCAGACGTTGAACACCAGAAAGGATACGGCCTCGAACGCCATGATTATGTTTCTGGTGCTCAACACCAGCGGACTGACCATCATCCCGGTGAGCATCCTTGTCTATCGTGCCCAGATGGGGGCGGCCCAGCCTACCGACGTTTTTATTCCCATACTGCTGGCCACATTCTTCTCGACGTTGGCCGGTGTCGTGGTCACCTCGCTCTATCAGCGCATCAATCTGTTCAGCCGCACCCTGCTGCTCACCCTCGGCGGCGCCTGCCTCACGATAGCAGCCGTCATCTGGGGCTTCTCGCAGCTGGAGGGCGACATGATGAACCGCGTGAGCACTACCGTTGCCAACATCCTGCTGATGACCATCATCGTGGGCTTCATCGTGGCTGGCATGCGCAAGCGTGTCAACGTCTACGACGCCTTCATAGAGGGCGCCAAGGACGGGTTCGACACCGCCATCCGCATTATACCCTATCTGGTGGCCATCCTCGTGGGCATCGGCGTGTTTCGCGCCTCCGGTGCCATGGACATGCTCATCGGCGCCATCGGCAAGGCTGTCGAGGCGTCCGGCCTCAACAGCGACTTTGTCGGCGCCCTGCCCACGGCCCTGATGAAACCCCTCAGCGGTGGCGGCGCCCGCGGCATGATGGTCGACGCCATGACCACCTACGGAGCCGACTCCTTCGTGGGCCGCTTGTCGTGCGTGTTCCAAGGGTCTACCGACACCACTTTCTATATCCTGGCCGTCTATTTCGGCAGCGTCGGCATACGCTACACCCGCCACGCCGTGGCCTGCGGGCTGCTGGCCGACCTGGCCGGCATCCTCTCGGCCATTGCTATCTGTTACATGTTCTTCGGATAAATTATGGTCAACTTAAAGTCTTTAGCCAAGGATACGGCCATCTACGGCCTCTCGAGCATCGTCGGTCGGTTTCTCAACTACCTGCTGGTGCCGCTCTACACCCACTACATGCCCAAGGAGTCAGGCGACTACGGCATCAGCACCAACATCTATGCCTACACGGCCCTCATCCTGGTGCTGCTGACATTCGGCATGGAGACAACGCTCTTCCGCTTCGCCAACGACGAGCGGACCAAGCCCGACACCGTCTTCACCACCGCCTTCGCTACGGTCGGCGCGCTGACGGCGCTGTTCCTCCTGCTTGTCTTCGGCTTCATCACGCCTGTCAGCAGTGCGCTCGGCTATGCCGGCCACCCTGAGTACCTGACGATGATGGCCGTCGTGGTGGCGCTCGACGCGCTGCAGGCCCTGCCGTTCTGCTACCTGCGGTTCCAGAAGCGGGCTGTGCGCTTCGCCTCGCTGAAGCTGCTCTTCATCGTGCTCAATATAGGGCTCAACCTGCTCTACTTCGTCTGGTTGGGCAAGACCACGGTGTTCTACGTCTTCTTCATCAACCTGCTGTGTACCGCCTTTATCACACTGTTCTTCATCCCCGACCTGTTCCGCGTCAGCTGGCATTTCGACGGCCGCCTCCTGGTGCAGATGCTCGGTTACTCGTGGCCTATCCTCGTCCTCGGCATTGCCGGCATCCTCAACCAGGTGGCCGACAAGATACTGTTCCCCCTGGTCTATCCTGACGAGGCCGAGGCCAACGTGCAGTTAGGCGTCTATGGCGGCTGTGTGAAGATAGCCATGATTATGGCCATGATCACCCAGGCCTTCCGCTACGCCTACGAACCCATCGTCTTTGCCAAGAACAAGGACGCCGACAAGACCGAGTACTACGCCTCGGCCATGAAATACTTTCTCATCTTCACGCTGCTGGCCTTCCTCTGCGTTGTCGGCTGGATGCCCCTGCTGCAATATATAATAGGTGAGGACTACCGCGAGGGCCTCGGCGTGGTGCCCATCGTCATGGTGGCCGAAATCATGATGGGCGTCTACTTCAACCTGTCCTTCTGGTACAAGCTTATCGACCGCACCATCTACGGCGCGTGGTTCTCGCTGGCCGGCTGTGCGGTGCTCTTCCTGGTCAACGTGCTGTTCATCCCCAAGTACGGCTACTGGGCCTGCGCCTGGGGCGGCGTTGCGGGCTATGGCACGGCCATGGTGCTGAGCTACGTCGTGGGACAGCGTATGAACCCCATTCCCTATCCCATGAAAGACATCGGCGTCTACGTGTTGGCCGCCTCCTGCGCCTTTGGCGCCATGTGCCTTGTCGGCAACCACGTCTCCGAGTGGGGTGCGCTCGCCTTCAACACGCTGCTCATCGTGCTCTTCCTGGCCCTCATCGTCCGCCGCGACCTGCCGCTGGGCAGCCTGCCCGTCATAGGAAAGAAATTCAAAAAAAGATAAACAATGAAGAAAACCCTTATCACCCTGCTGGCCCTGCTGGCCACCACTGTCCGAGCCGACGAGGGCATGTGGACACTCTACAACCTGCCCAATGCCGTCTATGAGACCATGCGGGCAGAGGGCTACCAGCTGCCCTACAGCCAGCTCTACCAGGCCGACGACGCCATCATGA
>CAMNJY010000044.1 GCA_946541745.1 uncultured Prevotellaceae bacterium | reverse complement strand
GAGAACATATAGCTCACATGAGCCGCAGCCTCGTTACCATCACAGGTGATAAATTTCTTTTCTTTAGCCATTTGTTTAGAAAAAATAAATGTATGTTTGGTAATCTCAAATACCTAATAATAATGATTTGTTTTAAAACGAGTGCAAAGGTACAAAGAATTCTGCGAAATGCAAAGCGGAGTTTGCAAAATAATGCAAACTCCGCTTGTTTTGGCTTTGTCTAAATTAGAGTGTCCTTAGGTCAGTCTTTCCGTCAGTTAAAGAAATTCCACGACACACCAATATGCAACACCATGTTGTTGACGGGATAGTGAGGCGTGAGGAAAGCCTTACGGTTGCCGACATTGCCCAGCAGGTTGTTCATCATGACAAAGAAGCGCGCCCGCTTCAGGTGCATGTTGGCATAGACGTCGAGGAAGGGGAAATTGCCCAGTGTGACGCGGCTGTCGGGGTTCTCCTGAATGGCAAACTGGTTGAGCTGCGGACAGAAGTCAGGGGCTTCATACTCGGTGAACCATGTGGCGTTGCCGCCAATCTCGACGCTCAGCACGCGGGCCACCTGGAACCCAAAGTAGAGGTTCGTGAAGACGTTCAGTGCAGGCACCGGCAGCACCTCTTTGTTGGAGCTGTTCTGATAGGTGATGACGTTTTCCCAGTTGATGACGCCCCATTTCAGCATCTGTTTCAACTGGGCGGTCATAATGTTGATGTTGCCGCTGTTCTGGTTGATGCCTGCCGTCATGTATTTCCTGACGTTGTCAGTATTCATGTAGTTCATGCCGAGATAGGTGTAGTTCTGTATCTCCTCGACGGCTACGCGCAGGGTGGTCTTGGTCTTGCGGTAATTGAAGGTTCCCTCAATCCGTGTGTGTGTCTCTTTCGACAGGTCGTCGTTGTCCCACCAGAAGTGTTTCGAGTGGTAGTGGCGCTGGTAGTAAGTAGGGTTCAGGCGGTGAAAGTGGGCGTGCGCCGCCAGTGTGACCGTGTCACCCAACAGCGGGAAATTGAGGTCGGCGTTGAAGTCGGCCTTCAGCTGTCCGGCATCCTCGCCTACCATCCACAACTCGGCCGTGGCATCGTAGTGGAGCGTCTTGCCCTGGCTCTTGATGAGCTGTGCGCCGGCACTGATGTTGTGCTCGTTCACCTTGCGCAATACTGGCAGCCCCTCCTCAAGCTCGTCCATCTTGAACGAGCGCAACTCATGTGAGGCAAACACCTTCAGTCCGGCCTTTGCCCACTTGTTGAACCCTTCCATCAGCGCTATGGCCAGGGTATTTTTCAGCTGGAAGTGTCGCGTCAGGTCGTAGAGCGAGTCGTTGGTGCCGGTCTTGTCGGCGTAATAGTAGCTATTGGCATAGTAGTCAGTGGCCGATCCATAGGCCTGGTAGATGCGTTCATAGCTGCTCCAGTCGACGGTATGGATGAAGCTGGTGACGGGCACGAACACTTTCTTCATGTTCGAGTCACGCTGAGCCTCCATGCTCTTGAGAGCCAGCAGACTATCGGCCATTTCCTGACTGGCCACCTTGATGCGTGTGGAGTCGCGCCCCGGAACGTCAGTGGAGTCGCGCGTCGGTTCCAGGCCTACCACGGCGGCCTCCTTGGGTCTGCCGGCGAAGGTGGGTGTCTCCTGCTCCTTTTTTTTCATCTTTTTCTCGTCGTCCGCCTCCTTGGCAAACTTGCGTGCCTTGATTTCCTCCTCGGTCATAGGCACCTCCTTGTAGAAGCCCACGCTGTAGCGGTGCGACAGGAAGGCATGCAGGTTGTCATTGCGGTTCCAGTTGCTCGACAGCACGGTGGGTATTTCGATTTCGCTGAAACTGGCTTCTTCGGCTTCAGGGTGGGTGATGTAGTTGTCGTTGACGATACCGCCGTTCTCGGTAGCCTTCTGATGGTAGGTTGAGAACATGGCGTGCATGCTGTAGCGGTCGCCCAGGTAGGAGCCGTAGAAGGTAGCGCCGAAGTGCGACACGGGCTGGTTGCTGAAATAGCCACGGGCGTAGGCATAGTTCAGGTCGAAGCCGATGCCTATGCGCTTGCCGGCGTTGACGGCAAATTTGGCCTGCAGGTGGTCTTCGCCCGTCTGCTTGTCGCCGCAGTTGTCGTACGACATATTGGTGATGGGCGACAGCGTGTTGGTGAAGTGCAGCTGGTCGGGAGCCTTGTTGACAAAGCTATAAGGCTCGGTGAACACAAACTGTCCCCTCTCTGGCCGGTCTATATAGATACGGTTCTGGCGGGCGGTGTAGTTGCTGCCCGTGGTGTTGTACTGTCCATACATGCCCGTGTTGAGCGTAGATGCGGGGTACAGGTGTGGCAGCGTGTCAACCTCTGCCCGGCGGATATCGCCAAACCGCCGGTCTATCGTCCACACATAGATGCCCTTGGGCACCTCCTTGTTGGCGCTGGTGGTGTCGTTGTTGTGGGGGTTGAAGTTGCGGTTCTCGCTGCGCTGGGTCACATTGCCCGTCTCGTCTATCTGGTTATAGGTCTGGGCTGTGGCGAGTAGAACATGCAACAGGCAGAAGGACAGGGCCGCGATCGTCCTCCGCCATTGAAAGATGGCTGTCAGCTTCATTAGCATCGTCATGCTTTGTTTCCTCTACTCACATTTTAGCTATTCTCAGCGTCAGTTCCACAAACTTGAAGACTATCGCGGCTATCATGATGTAGATACCCGTATCGTGGTCGAACTTCACATACCAGAGCATGCCGGCAATCGCCCCCACCATAAAGATGATGTTGAGCCACAGTCTCAGCGTCCTGAAGCGGCCGGTGTCCTCAAAGGGCTGCAGGTGGTGGTACTTGCTCATTTCAGCAGGCTCTTGAATTTGTTGAACAGATAGTCCTTGCGGTCGATGGTCTTACGGCGGAACTTGCCCGACACGCGCGACAGCTTATTGCCCTTCCTGGTCAGTCCCTCCTCGTCGGTAATCCACTCCTCGGCCTTGAAGGTCTGGGGGTCGCGCTCCTCCTCGTAGAGGTAGTAGATGCGGGTCATGGTGATGTCGGCCTTGCCGTCTTCGCAGTTGGCTATGATGTTATACATCATGCGGGTGCGGTCGAGCACGAGGGCGGTCGACTTAAACACCAGCCACTCCTGATAGGAGCCCACCACCTCGTGCTTCACCGAGTCGGCAATCACGATGCGGCTCTGCTCCAGCTGGTTGCCCTCGGTGGTCATCTTCACCATATACTTCCTGACAATGTCAAACACCTGGTCGGCCGACTTGCCCGGAGCGCCGATGACGGTATGGAACGTCACCTTACCGTCCACTACGGGCACGGCGCCTGCCAAGTATTTCTGGTCGGGGTTGATGTTGCCGGCCGTTTCTTCGGGCATTTCCCATGTATTCTGTGCCGCCAGGCCTAAAGGCAGGCACATCAGAAAGGCCATAATCAGTTTCTTCATATCCTATAATGTCTTGATGGTTTTGCTTTTTAACCCGGCAAAATTACAAATAATAATCCTCATAGTCGCACAACTTAACTTTTAATCTTTATATTTTTGATTTTTTTAATGGTTGTCGAACACCAAGCAAGCCCATCCGTGGTCTTCATAGCGTTTCTGCAAACGTAGTCCGAGCTTGGCGGCTTTCGCTTCGAGCAATGGGCTGTCGGCCTCGTAGAAGCCGCTGACAATGAGCCGTGCGCCGGTCTCCATCTTGCTCACAAACACCGGCATGTCGGCCAGGAGTATGTTGCGGTTGATGTTGGCCATCACGAGGCTGAACGTCCCTTCCACCTTATTTAATATAGAACTGTCGCCGTGCATGGCGGTCACTTCCACCTGGTTGATGACCGCATTGTGGCGGGTGTTGTCAACGCTCCACTCATCGATGTCGTAGGCCACACACTCGCCGGCGCCTAACTTCATAGCCACGATGCCCAGTATGCCGGTGCCGCACCCGCAGTCGAGCACGCGCCTGGCGGGCGCCGTCTCCAGCAGGGCCATACACACCATGCGGGTGGTCTCGTGGGTGCCGGTGCCGAAAGCCAGGTGGGCGTCTATCTCTACCTCGATGGGGTTGCTGAGGTCCTGGTGGGCCATGTGTCGCCCGTCGTGGATGACCAGCCGGTCGGCCACCACTATAGGCTCAAAGCCTTCCCGTTCCCACTGCTCGTTCCAGTCGCGGTCTTCGGCCTCGCTGACGGTATAGCTGACGCTGACTCCCTCAAACGGGAACGACTGCAGCAGAAGGTCGAGCTGCGGGCGGTCGAAAAGCGTTTGCTGCACATAGCCCGTCACCCCCTCAGCCATCGGTTCAAAGGTTTCAAAGCCGGCCTCGGCGGCAAGGGCCGCCAGCACGTCGGCAGCATCGTCTGAACAGGGCGAAAGCCTGAATTTCACTTCGTAATACTTCATAAGTTGTTAAATTTTGCCGCAAAATTACAAAAAATAGGGAAAAACCTATCATAGTTTAGGGTTTTTCCCTAATTTTGCAGTGAAATTATAACTAATTTTGTAGCGTGAACAATAAAACCAAGTAGCAATATGACAATGACAAGCAAATTTTTCCTTTCGCTCATTCTGGGGACTTTGCCTCTTACGATGTCAGCGCAGGACGACGACATGTACTTCGTCCCCAGCAAGAAGAGTGCTGCGAAGCCAGCAGCGAGTAACGGCATGCCTGCCAGCACCGACTATTGCGGCAGCCATCGCAGCGTGGACGAATATAACCGTCGCGGTGGCAGCTACTACCAGGTGGTGTCTGGCGACTCCGTGGCGGGCGACATCATCCAGTTCAACGGCGAGGCGGGCGTCTACCCTGACTCCACATACGCCGGCGACTACGAACTGTCGCGGCAGATGAGCCGATGGGACGGCTATGAGCCCTCCGCGGCCTACTGGGCCGGCTACGACGACGGCCGCCGCGACTCCTGGGGGTGGCACTCGCCCTGGTACTACTCTGCCTACTATCCCTGGTACGACTCCTACTGGTATTGGCGCAGTCCCTGGTACTACGGCTATTACGGATGGTACGACCCCTGGTACTACGACTACTACTGGCACCGGCCCTACTGGTATGGCGGCTACTGGGGCGGCGGCATCGTCTACCACACCGGCCCCTCGGGCACCCGCAACCACGGCCGCATCAACTACAGCTCGCCACGCGGACTCAGCAACGGTCGCACCACGGCCTACAGAGGCGGCACCTTCGGCGGGCGCAGCCTGGGCACTGCCAGCAGGGGCACCTTCGGGGGCAGCCGCTCCTCGTCAGCAGGTGCCACCCGCACCTATGGCACATCGTCGGCCCGCCGCAGCTCCACGCAGTACGGCAATTTCGGCGGCAGCCGCTCAAGGACCACCTATTCGACGCCGTCGAACACCAGCACCCGCACCTACACGCCTACCTACTCAGGCAGCAGCGCCGGCAGTTCGGGCGGCAGCTTTGGCGGCAGCTTTGGCGGCAGCCGCTCCAGCGGTGGCGGTGGCGGCAGCTTCGGCGGCAGCCGCTCCGGCGGCGGTGGTGGCGGCGGCGGTCACTTCGGCGGACGCAGATAAAATGATGATAACACAGTTAACAGTTTATGATTTTTATGACTATGAGAAAATATATTGCCATGATGGCCATAGCGGCAGCCCTGCCAGCTATGGGCCAGGAAACCTATGAGAACATGAAGATAGTTGCCGAGGACCTCAACGGTACGGCCCGCTACGTGGGTATGGGCGGCGCGCTGGAGGCACTGGGTGCCGACATATCGACCATAGGCACCAACCCCGCAGGCGTGGGACTCTTCCGCAGGTCGAATATCAGCCTGTCGTTCGGACTGGTCAGCCAGGAGGGGGTGTCCGACTTTGCCTCCCTCAGCAAGACCAACATGAGTTTCGACCAGGCGGGCTTTGTCTACACCGGCTTCAGCGGCGACGACTCGTGGGCCAACCTCAGTTTCAACTTCCATAAAAGCCGCAACTTCGACTTCATACTCTCCGCCGCCGACAATCTGGACAATGCCTCGCAGAACAAGCAGACCTACGCCAAGGCCAAGAGCGGACTGCTCTATGAAGTGGTGGGCGACGGCGTGCCTGACTTCAACCGCAGCTTTGCCTCGTGCAGCCAGCTGGACGACATCTACGCCCGCAACATGAACTACGACAGCGACAAGAACACATGGTACTACGACAACGCTACGGCCTACACGCTGAACCGCGCCCACGAGGGCTACGTAGGCGAGTATGACATCAACCTGAGCGGCGGCATCAACAACAGGGTGTTCCTGGGACTGACCGTCGGCATTCACGACGTTCACTACAGCCACTACGGCGAGTACACCGAGCAGCTCGACGGGTTCAGGATGCAGGTGCGCGACGACCGCGAGATTTCGGGTTCGGGCTTCGACCTCAAGGCCGGTGTCATTGTCAGGCCCGTCGAGACGTCGGCCTTCCGCATAGGTGCCTACGTTCACACGCCGACGTGGTACAGCCTGACCACCCGCAACAATACCGACGTCACCGACTTCAGCATGTCGGCCAACGGACATGAGGCCTACGATTTCAAGCTCTACACCCCCTGGCGGTTCGGCTTCAGCTTAGGTCACACCATCGGTACGCAGGTGGCCCTGGGTGCTACCTACGAGTACACCGACTACGGCACACTCGACACCCGCTACGAGACGGGCGAGCACATGGACTGGTACGGCAGCTACACCTCTGACAGCAAGAGCGACAAGATCATGAACCGCCACACCAAGCAGACGCTCAAGGGCGTACACACCATCAAGGTAGGTACCGAGCTGAAGCCCGCTCCCGAGCTGGCTGTGAGGTTTGGCTACAACTACGTGTCGCCGATGTACAACAAGGACGGGTTCAAGGATAGCTCCTTAGGCACCGACGGCAGCTACTACAGCTCGGCCACCGACTTCACCAACTGGCAGGCCACCCACCGCATCACCTGCGGCCTGGGCTACAACATCGGCAGCGTCAACCTGGCCGTGGCCTATCAGTACACGACGACCAAGGGCGAGTTCTTGCCGTTCATGAACTACGTGGACAACGAATTGGCGGCTGACGACAACCTCTGCGACATGGTAAAGGTCAGCAACAAGCGCCACCAGGTGCTCTTCACCCTCGGCTACAACTTCTAAAAAACACATCTTTGCAACCGAGTTGCGCGGCGTGTGCCGTAACTTTGCACCCAGAAATCAACAAAACATGCAAAGTTATGGCACACGTTCATCATCATCACAGTCATGAGCACCAGGAGCATCACGAACACCAAGAGGGTCGTCAGCAATTAGTATTGATAGCCGCTACGGCGGTGCTGCTGGCAGCCGCCATCGGCGTGGAGCACTGGTTGGCGCTACCCACCTGGCAACTGTTCCTGGTCTATCTCATACCTTATTTATTAATAGGCCACGACACGCTGAAGGAGGCCGCCGAGGGTATAGCCCACGGCGAAGCCTTCAACGAGCACTTCCTCATGGCCGTGGCCACCATCGGGGCGCTCTGCATAGGCTTCCTGCCTGGTGCCGAGACGGAGTTTCCTGAAGCGGTCTTCGTCATGCTGTTTTTCCAGGTGGGCGAGTTCTTCGAAGGCTATGCCGAGGGGCAGAGCCGCCGCAGCATAGCCCACCTGATGGACATACGCCCCGATGTGGCGCGGGTAGAGCGCAGCGGCGGCTGTGAGACGGTGAAGGCCGAGACGGTGGCCGTCGGCGAAACCATCGTGCTGAAGCCCGGCGACCGCATTCCCCTCGACGGCCTCATCGTCGAGGGCAGCTCCAAGCTCAACACCATGGCGCTGACCGGCGAATCGCTGCCCCGCGACGTGAGCGTCGGCGACGAGGTGTACTCCGGCTGCATCAACATGGGGGCACCGCTGAAGGTGCGCACTACCAAGAGCTTCGGCGAGAGCACGGCTTCGAAGATACTGGAGCTGGTTGAGAACGCATCGGAGCGCAAGTCGCAGAGCGAGACCTTCATCGCCCGCTTTGCCCGCATCTATACGCCGGTGGTGGTGTTTGGAGCCATTGCCATTGCCGTCGTTCCCACGCTTTGGAACATGGTTCAGTACTCAACGTTCAGTGTGGAGTGGATTTACCGCGCCCTGATGTTCCTCGTCGTCAGCTGCCCCTGCGCTCTGGTCATCAGCGTGCCGCTGACGTTCTTTGGCGGACTGGGCGGCGCATCGCGGCGGGGCATCCTCATCAAGGGTGCCAACTACATGGACCTGCTGGCCAAGGTGCGCACTGTGGTGTTTGACAAGACGGGCACACTGACCCACGGACAGGTGGACGGCACCACGGTGGTGAACGACAGCATCAAGGCCGACAGCGCCGAGGCCGTGAGCCGCCTGCAGGCGTTAGGCGTCAGCCGCATGGTGATGCTCACCGGCGACCGTCAGGATGTGGCCGACGGCATAGCCCGGCAGTTGAGCCTCAACGAGTACCACGCCGAACTGCTGCCCGCCGACAAAGTGGCCCACGTGGAGCGCCTGCTGACGGACGGCGGGCCTGTGGCCTTCGTCGGCGACGGCATCAACGACGCGCCGGTGCTGGCCCGTGCCGACGTGGGCATAGCCATGGGGGCCCTGGGCAGCGACGCCGCCATCGACGCCGCCGACGTGGTGCTGATGGACGACCAGCCCTCCAAGGTGGCCGACGCCGTCGTCATTGCCCGGCGCACCCTGGGCATCGCCCGTCAGAACGTCTGCTTCGCCATAGGTGTCAAGGTGGCCGTCCTCGTGCTGGCGTTCTTCGGCCTGGCCACGATGTGGATGGCTGTCTTTGCCGATGTGGGCGTCACCGTCCTGGCCGTGCTCAACGCCATGCGCGCCCTCAAAGGCTGACCTAAGGGCGGGGCGTTTAGACGCTGTATAAACTGAAAACAAATCCTGCAAAAAACTTGCGGGATTTGTTTTTTATACGTATCTTTGCCAAACAATCTGTTTTTTTTCACTTAACAAACAACTACAAGCATTATGAAGAAAAAGTTTATCTGCGCCGTTTGCGGCTATGTCTATGAAGGCGATGAAGCGCCCGAGAAGTGCCCCATTTGCAAGGCTCCGGCCTCCAAGTTCTCAGAAGTGACGGATGCGGGCGACGTGACCTATGCCACCGTCCACAAGCTGGGCGACGGCAAGATTGAGGGCGTGCCCGAGGAGATGATTCAGGAGCTGCGCAACAATTACCTTGGCGAGTGTGGCGAGGTGGGCATGTACTTGGCTATGGCGCGCCAGGCCGACCGCGAGGGCTATCCTGAGGTGGCCGAGGCCTTCAAGCGCTACGGCATGGAGGAAGCCGTCCACGCCGCACAGTTTGCTGAGCTGCTGGGCGAGGTGGTGTTCGACACGAAGACCAACCTCGAGAAGCGCGCCGCCGCCGAGCAGGGTGCCTGCGCCGACAAGTTTGAGCTGGCCAAGCAGGCCAAGGCCATGGGCTTCGATGCCATTCACGACATGGTTCACGAGGCTGCCAAGGACGAGGCTCGTCACGGTGCCGGCTTTGCCGGACTGCTGAAGCGCTACTTCGGCAAGTAATGCCTTCACTTCACTGCCATCAATTAACCACTGAAAAGGGACTCCGTTTTGTCAAAAAGGGAGTCCCTTTTCGGCAAAAGGGAGTCCCTTTTGGCAAAAACGAGCCTCGTTTTGCGGAAAAGGGACTCCCTTTATTTTTCCCTGTGTGCTACTACAAGAAATGTTTAAAATCTGCTGTCACTGTCACTTTTCTTTGTAATTGACTGTCATTCAGTCTGTTTTTCAAAAAACTACCTTCACTTTTTGGCCATTTACTGTCACTTTTTAACCAGATTTTGTCGTCATTTAGTCAAAAACCATCACATCAAGGGGCAGTTTCGCGGTGCTCAGCCGCCATGTCCACCCCCCCCTGCCTGCCATGTCGGCCGACCTGGTTAGCAGACCCAACCAGCCTTTCCAGTCACACCAAAAAGCCTGGTCTATGTGATTGAAAATGGGGTTTTAGGGCAAATAAAGAGGCAAAAAGTGACAGTAAAACGGCCAAAAGTGACAGTAAACAGCCTTTGCCTTCACTTTGTCACCACTGAATATGAGACGGTTACAGAGGAAGTGACAAAGTGAAGGCAAATTTTAAACATTTTCTTAGGAGGCAGTATCGGTGCGAGCCGGTTAGCTGTTCCTGCCTAACAATCCGCGGAGGGTGAAGTAGAGCCACTCCTGCAGCCGGAACAGGAGCCAGGAGCGGCAGGGGCGATAGCCAAACTTGCCGGTGGTCTGGCGGTTGAGCACCCGCCGGTCGATGGTGGCCCATACGTGGTGCATCTGCCTCAAGCCGTAGCGGCGCCCGGCCTCATTGAGACGGCGACCGTGAACATGATAGAACATATAGACGCCTACAAGGTTGAGCCAGCGGTGGTTCTCATACTCGGCCAGCAGCTCCGGGGCTACGTTCAACTGCAGCATCTGCCGGCGCATGGCCTCGTTGGCCTGCAGGTAGTCAAAGCGGCGCACACTGACCTGGTGGGTCACCGAGCCGTCGTGCTGGCGGTAGTAGTAGCGGCCTCGGCAACACCTCACCCCGCGCGAGCAGAGGTAGTGCAGCCGGGTGGTATTATCGTCGCTGTAGGCGCGGCAGGTCTCGTCGTAGGGGTGCTGCCGGTGTATGGCCGCCCTCACGCCGTAGAGCCCGTGTATCTGCCACGTCAGGCTCAGCCGGAAGGCTTCATTGCCCGTCAGGCTCTCAAACGGGGCCATGGGGTAAGGCTCGCTGTGGTCGCCGTAGTGGTAGACCAGGTCGAAGAGCACGCAGTCGGTGTCGTCGTCAAAGGCCGCTGCCATCAGCTCCAGGGCGTCGGGGGCCAGCCAGTCGTCGGCATCGACCATGCAGATGATGTCGCCCTCAGCCCGCTGCAGGCCTACGTTGCGGGCATGGGCCTGGCCGCCGTTCTCTGACAGCCGTACCACCTCTATGCGCAGGTCGCTGACGGCATAGGTGTTGAGCACGTGGAGCGACCGGTCGGTGGAGCCGTCGTCGATACAGATGATTTGCAAGTCGGTGAGGGTCTGGCCCGTCAGCGAGTCGAGGCACTGAGGCAGAAAGCGCTCTGCATTGTAGACGGCAACAAGGACGGTGACCTTAGGCATGGCGGTGGAACTTTTTCTTCAGCTTGCCCGTCAGCGAGGCCCAGAGCGAGGTCTTGCGGTGGAGTATGTGCAGCGACACCAGCAGGCTGACCAGGCAGAGCAGCGGCCCCAGCGTCCAGTAGACAAGGGGGCCGGCGGTGAGGGTGACCACATAGACGGCCAGGCCCAGCGACAGCTGGACGGCCGCATAGGCGACTACCGGCATGGACACCCTGTAGTGGTAGCGCACGTAGACGTAGGCGCCCACCACGAGCAGGTCGGCCAGGTAGCTGAGCGACAGGGCCGCGCCGGTGCCGAAGAGCCCCCAGTGGCGGTAGCCGACAACGATGAGCGCTACCAGCACCACGTCGTAGACGGCTTCGAGCACCATGTAGCCCACGGAGTCGCCCCGGGCCAGGGTAATATAGGACACGGGCAGCGAAACGGCTTTCAGATACATGGAGAAGACGGCCACCTGGGCCATGCCTACCACGGGCAGGAAGCGGCTGCTGAAGAGCAGGGGTATGAGCACGGGCAGGGTGACGATGAGCACGGCCAGCATGGGCGACACAATGAGCATCGACACCTCTATCTGGCGGTTGACGGTCAGGTTGGCCTTGGCCACGTCGCTGCCAACGGCCGACAGCCGGGGGAAGTAGTCGGTCTCCATGGCTGAGAACACCATACCGGCGTAGGTCACGGTGAGCATGAAGCCGGCATTATAGAGTCCCACCACGTCGAGGTCGCTGGCCTTGTTGAGGAAAGTGCGTATCAGCATCTCGGCACCGCTGCCCATGACGCCGGCCACCACGAAGGCCAGCCCCAGGCGCACCATGCCCATGCCCTGGCCCAGCAGGCCGTCGGCGCCTCGCAGGCGGAGGGGGTAGAGACGGTAGGAGTGACGTATGGTGAGCAGCATCGACGCCAAGGCCATGAGCACGATGACGGGCACAATGCCCGACTGGTTGAAGACGTAGTAGACGGGCACCGAGACAAACAACGCGGCCAGCACCGAGTAAATCTGCACCACGGCCAGCGAGCGCAGCTGGCGCGCTCCCTTGAGGATGGCCGTCTCGCCGCCGGTGATGGCTATCAGTCCCACGGCGGGCGCCAGCAGGATGAAGTGGAGCGAGTGGTCGCCCCAGGAGAAGGTGAACCCGCTGAGGAAGGGGCCGGCCACTATGCACACCATCATGCCGAGAAGGGCCGTGAGCAGCGACCACGCCCTGACCACCATGACGAAACGGCTGATGGCGGCCTTGTCGCCACGGTCGAACAGTTCGGACACGTGCTTGACGGCACTGAAGGAGATGCCGAGGTTGGTGGCCTGCGATATAAAGTTGACGGTGGAGTTGAACAGCGAGGCCAGTCCCATGCCGCCGGGGCCGAGGATTTCGGCGATGAGCTTGTTGCGCACAAGGCTGACCAGAATGTTCAACCCTTGCACGCCGCCGAAGATGCCGGTGTACTTCAACACGTGGCTGTAACTGTCGGCCGACTCTTTCGTCATGCTCGCTGCCATGGTAAATGAGCGTGCAAAGATAAACATAAAAAACGTAACGGCAAAACAAAACGGGTAAAAAATCAGGAGACCGCAGCCCGTCCTGCCTATTAAAAAATGATAATTGCTTGCACGGCCAAGTAAAAATTAGTACCTTTGTGCCCATCAAAATAAACTAAAAACCATTATGAAAAAAGCAAAATTAGTAGAGAAGCGCTATCTGCTCACCTTTGTACTCGTCACCACACTCTTTGCCCTGTGGGGGTTTGCCAACGACATCACCAACCCCATGGTGGCCGCCTTCCAGACGCTGATGGAACTGTCGGCGGCCAAGGCCTCGATGGTTCAGTTCGCCTTCTACGGCGGCTATGCCACCATGGCCGTACCGGCGGCCCTCTTCATACGCCGCTACAGCTATAAGAAAGGCATCCTGCTGGGACTGGCCCTCTATGCCGTGGGCGCCTTCCTCTTCATACCGGCGGCAGCCTATCAGCAGTTCAGCTTCTTCTGCCTGTCGCTCTACATACTGACCTTCGGACTGGCCTTCCTCGAAACCACGGCCAACCCCTACATCCTGACGTTAGGCGACAAGGAGACGGCCACCCGGCGGCTGAACCTGGCCCAGGCCTTCAACCCCATGGGGTCGCTCTCGGGCATGGCCGTGGCCTCGCTCATCGTGCTGCCCCAGCTGTGGTCCGACCGTCGCGACGCCGCCGGCCAGATGGTGTTCAGCACGCTGAGCGAAGCCGAAAAGGCCGACATCAGGCTGCACGACCTGGCCGTCATACGCGACCCCTACGTGGCCATAGGCCTGCTCGTGGTGGTGGTAATGGTGGTCATTGCCATCTTCATCAAGGAGCACGACAACCAGCCCCACACGGCCGACGCGCGCAAGGCCAGCGGAGGCACGCAGGGCACGCTGTCGCGCCTTTGGCACAACAGCGTCTACCGCGAAGGCGTGGTAGCCCAGATGTTCTACGTGGCAGCTCAGATTATGACGTGGACGTTCATCATACAGTATGCCGACAACCTGGGCATCAACAAGGCCACGGCACAGATGTACAACATCGTGGCCATGTCGCTGTTTCTCTGCAGCCGCTTCATCTCCACCTTCCTCATGAAATATGTCAATTCACGCACCCTGCTCACCGTCTTCGCCATAGGGGCGGCGCTCTGCTCCCTGGGAGCCATCGCCATCGTGGGCATGTGCGGACTCTACTGCCTGGTAGGCATCAGCTTCTTCATGTCGCTCATGTTTCCCACCATCTACGGCATCGCCCTCGAAAACGTCAGCCACGAGGACACGTCGCTCGGGGCGGCCTTCCTCGTCATGGCCATCGTGGGCGGCGCACTCATGCCGCCGCTGCAGGGGCTGATCATCGACCAGCAGACCATCCTCTCCCACCCCGCCGTCAACGTGTCCTACGTGCTGCCACTGCTCTGCTTCATCATCGTGGGCCTCTACGGTGTGCGCGCCAACCGGTTTCTGGCAGGCGAAAAGGCCAAATAATCTTAATTAATTGTCAATGTCAGGCTTTTTTCGTACCTTTGCAGACTCAATATCCGAATAAGCAGAAAGAACTAATATATTTATGGTAAAAAGACTTAGCGTAATCCTACTGTGGCTGACCGTCGTGCTGACGGCTCAGTCGCAAATGGTAGACCCCGTGCACTTCACCTCAGAGCTGAAGATGGGCAAGGGTGCCGAGGCGGACATCGTGTTCACCGCCAAAATTGATGCCGGCTGGCACGTTTACTCCACCGACCTGGGGCAGGACGGCCCCATAGAGGCCACCTTCAACGCCGTCAAGATGGACGGTGTGGAGAAGGTGGGCAAACTGACGCCCAAGGGCAAAGTCATCAAGAAGTACGACCAGATGTTCGGCATGGACCTGAAGTACTTTGAGAACACCGCCACGTTTGTGCAGAAGGTCAGGTTCACCAAGCCGCAATATGTCATAGACTGCTATCTGGAGTACGGCGCCTGCAACGACCAGAGCTGTCTGCCACCCTCGCAGGTGGAGTTCAGGCAGCAGGGCGAGGCCCCGGTAGCGCCCGTAGCCCCCCCTTCGTCCCCCGAGGGGGACACGAATGTGAAGGAGGGTGCAGATAGCCAGGAGGCGGTAGTCAGCAATCAGGCAGCCGCCGACTCCCTTTCGGCCACAGCACATGTGTCCCCCTCGGGGGGCGAAGGGGGGGCTCTCAGTGGTGAGGCGCTCTGGGCACCCGTCGTCGACGAGCTGAGGGCTGCCGGCAGCAGCATTCCGCTGGCCGACCGCTCGCTGCTCTACCTGCTGCTCATGGGCTTCGTGGGCGGACTCCTTGCCGTCTGCATGCCCTGCATCTGGCCCATCATCCCCATGACCGTGTCGTTCTTCCTGAAACGGGCAAAGACCGACAAGAAGAAGGGCATCAGGGACGCCGTTACCTACGGACTGTCTATCATTGTCATCTACCTGGGACTGGGGCTGCTGGTCACTGCCGCCTTTGGCAGCGACACGCTGAACGCCATGTCGACCAACGCCGTGTTCAACGTGTTCCTGTTCCTGCTGCTGGTTGTCTTCGCCCTGAGCTTCTTCGGATGGTTTGAAATCAAGCTGCCCGACTCATGGGCAAACTCGGTTGACTCGAAGGCCTCGGCGACGAGCGGCCTTGTCAGCATCTTCCTCATGGCCTTCACGCTGGTACTGGTGTCGTTCTCGTGTACGGCACCCATCATCGGCCTGCTGCTGGTAGAGACCACCACCAGCGGCAACTGGGTGGCACCGGCCGTCGGCATGTTCGGATTCGCCCTGGCCCTGGCCCTGCCGTTCACGCTCTTCGCCATGTTCCCCTCATGGCTGAAGCAGGCCCCCAAGTCGGGCTCATGGATGACCACCATCAAGGTGGTGCTCGGTTTCGTTGAGTTGGCATTCGCCCTGAAGTTCCTGTCAGTGGCCGACCTTACCCAGGGGTGGCACATCCTGGACCGCGAGGTGTTCCTGTCGCTCTGGATAGTCATCTTCGCCATGTTAGGCGCCTACCTGGTGGGCTGGCTCAAGTTCCAGGAGGACGAAATCGGCGGCGAGCTCCACAAGCCGATGCCCGTGCTGTGCATCATGGGCGGAATGGTGTCGCTGGCCTTCGCCGTCTACATGGTGCCGGGACTGTGGGGAGCACCCTGCAAGGCCGTCAGCGCCTTTGCGCCGCCAATCAACACCCAGGACTTCAACCTGAACACCAAGACCGTGGAGGCACGCTTCACCGACTACGAGCTGGGCATGGCCGCAGCCCGCGCCGAAGGCAAGCCCGTGCTGATAGACTTTACGGGATTCGGCTGCGTCAACTGTCGCAAGATGGAGGCGGCCGTCTGGACCGACCCGCGCGTGGCCGACAGGCTGAAGAACGACTTCGTGCTCATATCGCTCTACGTAGACGACAAGGCCAGCCTGGCCGAGCCTAAAGAGGTGACCGACGACCAGGGGCAGACCAAGACCCTGCGCACCGTAGGGGCCAAGTGGAACTATCTGCAAAGCCATAAGTTCGGTGCCAATGCCCAGCCGTTCTACGTCATCATCGACCCCGTCACGGCCAAGCCCCTGGCCGGCAGCCGTGCGTTCGACGAAGACATTGACAGCTATCTGGAATGGCTCGACGGGGGATTAGCCACCTATAAGAAATAACGTATGACAGACAAGCAGACACGCGAGAAAATCATAGAACTGATACACCGCGAGGTGGTGCCGGCCATAGGCTGTACGGAGCCTATGTGCGTGGCTCTTTGTACGGCCAGGGCCACCGAGAAGCTGGGAGGCCGGCCGCAGAAAATCACCGCCAGGCTCAGTGCCAACATCCTGAAAAACGCCATGGGCGTCGGCATTCCCGGCACGGGCATGATAGGACTGCCCATAGCCATCGCCCTGGGCGCACTGATAGGCAAGAGCCAGTACCAGCTGGAAGTGCTCAAGGACCTGACCCCGGAAACGCTGGAAGAGGGCAAGCGGTATGTCGGTGAAAACCGTATAGACATACAGCTGAAGCAGGGCATCAGTGAGAAACTGTACGTGGAGGTGACCGTCGAGGCCGACGGACGCAGCGCAACGGCCATCATCGCCGGCGGACACACACACTTTGTAGACAGCTACAAGGAAGACAGCCAAACGCCAGGCGATGCCGGCAGGCAGTCGCCGTGCCTCACCATGCGCATGGTCTACGACTTCGCCACCACGGCCCCCCTCGACGAGATACGCTTCATGATGAAGACGAGGGAACTGAACATGAACGCCGCCCGTGAAGCACTGAAAGGCAACTACGGCCACAACCTGGGCAAGACCATCGACCGCCCGCTGTCGAAAGGCA
>CAMNJY010000043.1 GCA_946541745.1 uncultured Prevotellaceae bacterium | reverse complement strand
GACACCCTGATTAAGAGTCAGGTGCTCTACCAACTGAGCTACGGGTGCATCGCTTATCTGTGTTTTGCGATTTGCGGGTGCAAAGGTACATATATTTTTTGAAGCCACCAAATTTTTTTCCGCATTTCTTTTCAGAAAGCGCGATATTCCCGTTTTTTTTATTATCTTTGCAGAAATTTTTCACTTTATTAGGTATATCTATGGCTACAGTTGACGACAAAAAGGTGATTTTCTCGATGGTTGGAGTGAGCAAGACCATCCAGCAGAACCAGAAGCAGGTGCTCAAAAACATTTATCTCAGTTTCTTCTATGGCGCTAAAATCGGCATCATCGGCCTCAACGGAGCCGGTAAGTCGACCCTGATGAAAATCATTGCCGGCCTTGACCAGCAGTTTCAGGGCCAGGTGGTGTGGAGTCCGGGCTACTCGGTGGGCTACCTGCCGCAGGACCCGCCGCTCGACGCCGGCAAAACGGTGAAGGAGAACGTGATGGAGGGGGTGCAGCATGTCTACGACGCGCTGGCGGAGTATGACGACATCAACCTGAAGTTCGGCCTGCCCGAGTATTATGAGGATGCTGACAAGATGGACAAGCTGATGGCCCGTCAGGCGGAGCTGCAGGACATCATCGACGCTACCGACGCGTGGAACATGGACTCGAAGCTGGACCGGGCTATGGCGGCACTGAACTGTCCGCCGGGCGACTGGCCCGTCACCCATCTCAGCGGTGGTGAGCGCCGACGGGTGGCGTTGTGCCGTCTGCTGCTGCAGAAACCCGACGTGCTGCTGCTCGACGAGCCTACCAACCACCTGGACGCTGAGTCGATTGACTGGCTGGAACAGCACCTGCAGCAGTATGAGGGTACGGTCATTGCCGTCACCCACGACCGTTACTTCCTCGACGACGTGGCGGAGTGGATACTGGAGCTGGACCGTGGCGAGGGTATTCCCTGGAAGGGCAACTACTCCAGCTGGCTGGAGCAGAAATCGCAGCGCCTGGCCATGGAAGAGAAGGTGGCCTCGAAGCGACGGAAGACGCTGGAGAGAGAGCTGGAGTGGGTGCGCATGGCCCCCAAGGCGCGTCACGCCAAGGGTAAGGCGCGTCTGAACTCCTACGAGTCGATGCTCAATGAGGAGCAGAAGCAGAAAGAGGAGAAGCTGGAAATATTTATTCCCAACGGGCCGCGACTGGGCAACAAGGTCATCGAGGCCGAGCATGTGGCCAAGGCTTACGGCGACAAGACCCTGTTCAGCGACCTTAACTTCATGCTGCCTCCCAACGGGATTGTGGGCGTGATAGGCCCTAACGGTGCCGGCAAGACGACCCTCTTCCGCCTGATCATGGGCCTGGAGCAAGCCGACGCAGGCATGTTCAGCATCGGCGAGACGGTGAAACTGAGTTATGTAGACCAGCAGCACAAGGACATCGACCCGGCCAAGTCGGTCTTCCAGGTGGTGAGCGGCGGCAACGAGACCATCCGCATGGGCGGTAAGGATATTAATGTACGCGCGTACCTGTCGCGTTTCAACTTCAGCGGTGCCGACCAGGAGAAGAAGTGCGGCGTGCTCTCAGGCGGTGAGCGCAACCGTCTGCATCTGGCCATCGCGCTGAAGCAGGAGGGCAACGTGCTGCTGCTCGACGAGCCTACCAACGATATCGACGTGAACACGCTGCGCGCCCTGGAGGAGGGCTTGGAGTCGTTTGCCGGCTGTGCCGTCGTCATCAGCCACGACCGCTGGTTCCTGGACCGCATCTGCACCCATATCCTCGCCTTCGAGGGTGAAGGCCGTGTGTTCTACTTTGAAGGCAACTACAGCGAGTATGAAGCCAACAAAGCCCTGCGCTTAGGGCTCGACGAGCCTAAGCGTGCCCGCTATCGCAAGCTGATGGAGGAGTAGCTGAGGGCGCCCTGCTCAGGGTATGAGCAGCGACGAGTCGCCGTAGCTGAGGAAGCGGAAGTCGTGGCCAAGGGCATAGTCGTAGATGCGCCGCCAGTCGCCCCGGACAAAGGCGCTGACCAGCAGCAGCAGGGTGGACTGCGGCTGGTGGAAGTTGGTGACGAGCATTGCGACCAGCTTGTAGTCGTAGCCCGGGGCGATGATGATTTGCGTGCTGCTGTGGAGTACGCTCATCTGGCGGCGGTCCATCCAGTCGGCCAGCGACGCTATGGAACGCTCAACGTTCGTCGTTGAGCGTTCCGTGGCGTCATAGGGCTCCCACTGGCTGACGTGCAGTTGCTCCTCGTTGATGTCGGGGTTGCGGAGGGTCTTGAGGCCCATGTAGTAGAGGCTCTCAAGCGTGCGCACGCTGGTGGTACCTACGGCAATGGCCCTGCAGTGGTGGGCCAGCAGCTTGTCGAGGGTGTGGCGGTGAACGGCTATGTACTCTGTGTGCATCTCGTGGTCGGCTATTTCCACGCTTTTGACAGGCCGGAACGTGCCGGCACCAACGTGCAGCGTCACCTCCTCGCGGTCAATGCCCTGACGGTCGAGCGCACCAAGCACCTCGGGCGTGAAGTGTAGACCGGCGGTGGGGGCTGCCACGCTGCCTTTGATCTTGGAATAGACGGTCTGGTAGGTGGTCTTGTCGCTCTCCTCGGTGGCGCGGTTCAGGTAGGGAGGGATAGGCAGTTCGCCCATGGCGTCGATGATGTCGGCAAACGACGGCGTGTCGGCGGCCTCGGGGGCCGACCATTGGAACTCTACCAGCTGGCTGGTGCCCTGTTCGCCTGCATGTGTGGCCACGACGGTGATGGACTGTTGGCCGACGGTGATGGTGCGGCGCAGCGGTTCGCCTTTCCATTTTTTCAGATTGCCCACGAGGCAAAGCCAGGAGCAGCGGTTGCGCGTCTGGAACATCTGTTCGTAGTCGGCGGGCGTGTGGGGCTCCAGCAGGAATATCTCTATGAGTGCCCCTGTCGCCTTGCGGAAGTGCATGCGGGCCTGGATGACCTTGGTGTTGTTGAACACCATCAGGGCCCCTTCCGGCAGGTAGTGGGGCAGGTTGCAGAACGTGTCTTCGCTGATGTTGCCCTGTCGGTAGACCAGCAGTTTGGAGTGGTCGCGCTGTGCCAGGGGGTATTTGGCTATGCGGTCGTCGGGCAGTTCGTAGTTGTAGTCGCTGATGTGTATGTGTCTGGTGTCCATAGTGTTTCTTTATACGTAGAGCATCATGCAGCCGCGCAGCAGGGCGTAGGTCAGCGTGAACACCAGCACGGCGACAACCACGTCGATGTCGGAGTCCTGATAGCCTGTAGCGGTGAAGTGTGACGATATATACTGTATGTTGGTGAAGTAGCGGCGGTGGATATAGGAGTAAAAGAAATAGACGGACGTGCCCACGATGCCGCCCCAAAGGAGTCCGCAGAGAATGTCGCCCGGGAAGTGGACTCCCAGGTAGAGCCTCGTCCAGCAGTTGACCAGCGACCACGTGACCATAGCCACTGTGAGCAGACGGCTGCGAACGAGCAGGCTGAAGAAGATGGCTATGCTGAAGGTGTTGCAGGCGTGGGCCGAGAAGAACCCGTAGTTGCCGCCCCGGTAGCCGTTGACGACGTCTACCTGCCAGCCGATGACGGGGTCGTGGGTGGGCCGCCATCGTGCCACGAGGGGTTTGACGAAGCCGTCGTCCACAGCCCCGGCGAAGAGATAGCAGAGCCCGGCGCAGAGCACGATGAAGGCGATGCGCCCCACGGAGTTGTTGTTCTTCATCACCAGGTAGAAGAGGGCAATGTAGAGCGGTATCCACGTGGTGGCCGTCGTCAGCACTTTCACCACCCCGTCGTAGTATAGCGACGAGCTGCCGTTGACGGATAGCAGTAGCCAGCGGTCAATATCAATCAGTGCTTCAAGCATATTTACGATTTTACAATTTACGATTTACTGTTTATTTTGCGATTTAACGTTTTACGATTTATTATACAGCGTTTAAATGACTTCAATCTCCTTGGCCTCTATCCAGCCCTCCTTGCCGTCGGCCACGCGGATGCGCTTCCATTGCCGCATGGTGGCGTCGGTGATGGTCACCTTGGTGCCCTCGTGGAGTATGAAGAGGTCGGTGCCCTGACTGGCAGGCGTGCTCTTCACCGTGGCCGCAGGAGCCATGATGATGGCACCTCTACGCGCCGTGAAGCTCTGTTTCTGGGCGTAGGCAAAGAAGTTGGTGAGGCCAAACACTACCAGGAGCGCCAAGGCCCCGAAGAAGCCCACCTTGCGCAGCCAGACGGGCGTGGCAAAGAGGTAGAGCAGGGCCAGCACGATGGCCAGGGCCAGGGTGCAGAGCGCCACCGTTGCCCAGCCGTCGACGCTGGTCAGGTTGACAAGGGAGTGATACCAGGTGACGAAGAACATCTCCGACTCAGGCGTAATCTTGTCAATCGTTTTCGAACGTGCCATCTGCAGGTTGAAGCGCACGTCGCGGTCGCCCGGCGACAGCAGCAGGGCGCGCTCGTAGTTGAGCACGGCCCGCGGCATTTCGTCCATGCGGTAGTAGGCATTGCCCAGGTTGTAGTACAGGTCGGTGCTCACACCCTGTTTCAGCAGCTCCTCGTAGTCCTTGGCTGCCTGCTGGAAGTGGCCCTGGGCGTAGGCGCTGTCGGCCTCGGCCTTGGTGACGGCACCGGCAGCAGCCGGCAGCAGCATCAGCAGCAGCACGACGACGGCGGTCTTGGCCGGGCGGCGGCGCTTCATGCCGTCTTCAATCTTCTCAATAGCATTCATGGCTTTCTCGAAAACTTTGTTCATGTTGCCCTTCGGGTCGCCCGGGGCATAGCGTTCAAACTCGCACTCGTCAATAGCGCCAATAAACTGGTCGACCACGGCCTGCTCCACGTTGCGGGCCAAGAGGCGGTCGGCTATGTTGTCGTGCGAGAGCTGTTCTACGGGTATGTTGAGCTTGTCGCCCACGTAGCCCCAGAGGGCGCGCAGCACCTCGTCGTAGAACTCCGAAGGCTTGTTGTCGGTCATCAGCCGCGAAGCCTTCTTCAGCCGCTTCGTGGCCACCTTGTTGGCCCGTCCGGCACGCTTGCCGACGATGTCGGCATTGTCGATGGCCCGCTGGCGGAAGACGACGAACAGCGATACGAAGATGAGTGCCAGCACAGCCAGCGATGTCCAGTAGCCGGTGCTACCGAAGAAGAAGTCGGCTATGTCGTGCTGCTCGCTGTGGCCGGTCTTGATGTAGCGTATGTCCTTGTTGAGCAGTTTCAGGTCTTCCTGGCCGGTGAAGTCGCTGACGGTAGAACTGCCGCCCGTGCCTTTCTGGACGTTCAGGGTGAACCCCTGGGTCTTGACCGTCTTGTAGCTGTTGGCGTCCGTATCGTAGTAGGTAAATTCTACGGGCGGTATGTCGTATTTACCCTGATGGCGAGGCACGGCCAGGTAGTCGTATATCATGGAGCCTTCCACGCCGTTGGCTGTCAGCCGCGACTTGTCGGTGATTTTGGCGTCGTAGCTGTCGAAGTCCTTGGGGAATTTTACGGTTGGCTGCTTGATGAGCTTGAGGTTGCCCACACCGCTGACAATGACCCGCAGCTTGACGGCGTCGTTGGCCTTGACGTCGGTGTTATCTAACTGTGCCGACACGTTGAAGTGGCCTACGCCGCCCGAGAAGTCGGCGGGGCGCTGGGGCAGGGGGTCCACCTGTATCTCTATGCCCGGGGCCTGTATCTGCTTCTTTACCTCCACATAGCTTGAACCGCCGTTGAAGAAGGCCTCAAAGGGGTCGATGTTGCGGTTCTGCTGGATGACGATGCCGTTGAAGGTGATACCCGGAATCTTCAGCTTGCCCGTAATCTGGGGAAACATGACGTACTGTGACCACGTCACTGTGCGGTAGGGCCGGCCGTTCACCTGCTCTATCTTGAAGCTCTTCTGCTGGGGCAGGGGTACTTCCTGGGTGTGGAAGCCATTGAGCTCGGGCATCTTGCCTTCCAACTGTGTAAGGTCTACCAGTGTGTAGACTTTGTATGTCAGCAAAATGGGTTCCTGCTCATGGACGCGCTTCTTGTTGGCGCTGACTTTGATGAAGAGGTCGGACCCGCTGATGGGCGTGCCTGCCGCGCGCGGCTGCGAGGGCATTTGCTGCTGGCGCTGGCCACCGCCGCCACCGCCCTGCTGTGACTGTCCCGAGACGGTGATCTTCAGGCTGCTTGAGGCTATGTTCTTGCCTTCAGCCGTGACGTGGGCGGCAGGAATTGTGAACGTTCCGTTCTTCACCGCCACCACGATATAGGTGAAGGTGATGGATGACGACTGCGAGGTGTGGCCGTTGATAATCTGGAAACTCGACTGCGACGAGCGGCTCGGCCCCATCAGCACCTCGAAGGCATCGGGTATGTCGCCCACGCGGAAGTCGCTGACATCCTGCGTGTTCACCGTGTACTGCAGCCGGAACTGCTCGCCCACCGCCACGTGCGACGGGGCATTGGCCGTGAGCGACTGCGCCACTGCGTGGCTAAATGATAAATGGCAAATGATAAATGATAAAATCATTACCATTGTCCTTCTGTCCTTAGCCGTTACGTATTTCATAGTTCTCATTCTTTCACTCTCATTTGTCATTTGTCATTTCTCATTTAGGGCCGCAGGCTTACCAGTTCTTCTGGACATTGCGCCGCTGGGGCTGTTGCTGGGCTTTCTTCATGCGCTCCTGCGTCTGCTTCTCCTGCTGCATGGCGGCGTTCAGCAGTTGCTCGGCGTTCTCCTTGCTCATCTTTGGCTCCTGCTGCTTCTGCTGTTCCTGCTGTTTCTGCTTGTCTTGTTGCTGTTTCTGCTTGTCTTGTTGCTGCTTCTGCTGGTCTTTCTTGTCGTTGCCCTCGTTCTGGTTTTGCTGGTTCTGGGGCTGCTGCTTCTGCTGGCGCTTGCAGAGTTCCAGGTTGTAGCGCGTCTCGTCGTCGTGAGGGTTCAGACGCAGGCTCTGCTTGTAGGCTTCTATGGCTTCGCCGAACATGCGGTGGCGCTGGCAGATGACGCCCATGTTGTGGTAAGCCTTCGACTTACGGAACTCATTGGACTCTACCTTGGCAGCCTTCTCATATTCCACGACGGCCGCCGAGTCCTTGCCCTGGGCCATCAGCGCATTGCCTAAGTTGTAGAGTGCCTGGGCGTTGCGGTCGTTGGCCTCCAGGGCCTTGCGGTAGCTGACCTCGGCATTTGGGAAATCGCCCGAGCGGAACTGCTTGTTGCCCTGCCGGACGTATTGCCGGTCGTTTTGGGCCGTGGTGGTGAGTGGCGCGAGGCTTGAGGCAAGGGCTACGACTGCCAGCAGGATGAGCCTGGATTGGGGGCTGCCCTCACTTTTCTTGAACAGCGACACGCGGCGCATCAACGGGTTCTTGCTCTCCAGCAGGCACACCTCGATGACGAGCAGCAGCAGGGCCAGGATGCCGAAGGCCTGGAACTGTTCGTCGTAGTCGCTATAGATGGTGGTCTGCGTCTCTTTCTTCGACAGTTTGTCGAGTTCCTGGTCGAGCAGGTCCTGGGCATTGCTGTTGTTCTCTACATGGATATATGCGCCGCCGCCGGCCGCCGCTATCTGCTTGCACATATCCTCATTCAAGGCTGTCATCACGGTCTGGCCCGTGTTGTCGGTCATGTAGTCGCCCGTGCCGGGTATGGGGATGGGAGCCCCTTGCGTAGAACCTATGCCGAGCATGTAGACGCTCATGCCCGCGTTCTTGGCGGCCTCGGCAGCCTCTACGGCGCCGCCCTCGTGGTCTTCGCCGTCGGTGATGACGATGATGGCCTTGCCGATGCCTTTCTCCTGAGTGAAGCTATGGGTAGCCATATCGACAGCGCGGGCCACATCGGTGCCCTGGGTGGCCATCATGGAGGGGTCGATGTTTGACAGGAACATCTTGGCCGACACGTAGTCGCTCGTGATGGGCAGCTGTATAAAGGCATCGCCGGCAAACACGATAAGACCTATCTTGTCGTCGGTGAAGTGGTCTACCAGGTTCTCTACCATCATCTTGGCACGGTCCAGCCGGCTGGGCGACACGTCTTCGGCCAGCATGGAGTTGCTGATGTCCACGCAGATGATGGTCTCTATGCCGGTGCGCTTCTCATGGCTGATCTTGGTGCCCATCTGCGGACGGGCCAGCATCAGCACCAGCAGCGCCAAGGCGGCCTGCAGGAGCCAGAACTTGATGCCTGGCCGCCAATGCGACACGTCGGGCATCAACTCCTTCAGCAACCGTGGGTCGCCAAACTTACGCAGCCGTTTCTTCTGGTTGCGGTAGGTGATGAACCTTATGGCTGCCAACACGGGTATCAGCAGCAGCAGGTACAAGTATAGTGGGTCTTCAAATCTAAACATATTAAACCCACCCCCTGCCCCTCCCCAAGGGAGGGGAGTTTTTCTTATATTACTACGGGGGTCTCCGTTTTTTTAGTTAATTATTATGTATTATATTAAACTCTATTTCCACACTCGCCTGCCCTGACTCCCCTCCCTTGGGGAGGGGCAGGGGGGTGGTTTTTTACGGTATGCGCCGGAACACGGTGATTCTCAGCAGTAGCTCCAGCAGCAGGGCCAGCACGGCTACAAGGGCGAAGGGCTGATAGACGTCATACTTCTTGCTGAACTGCTTGACGTTCAGCTTCGACTTCTCCAGCTGGTCAATCTCTTTGTAGATTTGGTTGAGCTCCTTGGTGTTGGTAGCGCGATAGAAGTCGCCGTCGGTAGTTTTGGCAATGCCGCGCAGGGTCTCGTTGTCAATCTCAACAGGGATATTGACATACTGCACGCCGCCGCCAACGGGCATAGGGTAGGGAGCCACCTTGTTGCTGCCCACGCCGACGGTGTAGACACGTATGCCCAGGCTCTTGGCTATCTCGGCAGCCGTCATGGGCGATATGTCGCCCCGGTTGTTGGAACCGTCAGTCAGCAGTATCACCACGCGGCTCTTGGCCTTCGAGTCCTTCAGTCGGCTGACGGCGTTGGCCAGTCCCATGCCGATAGCCGTGCCGTCCTCTATCAGCCCGCGCTGGGCAATGTCGGTACGCACGTTCTGCAGCAGGTTGAGCAGCGATGCGTGGTCGGTGGTCATAGGGCACTGGGTGAAGGCTTCGCCGGCAAAGATGGCCAGTCCGATGTTGTCGTCAGGGCGGCCGGCAATGAACTCGGCGGCCACCTGCTTGGCGGCCTCCATGCGGTTAGGCTTCAGGTCTTCGGCCAGCATACTCGTCGACACGTCCATTGCCAGCATGATGTCGATGCCCTCTACGGTTTTGTTTTTCCAGGAGTTGCGCGTCTGCGGGCGTGCCAGCACCACCACCAGCATGGTGAAGGCCAGCATGCGCAGCAGCATCTGGAGCGGCATGAGCCTCACCTTCCAGCTCTTGGGGGCATAGCGGAACGCAAAGGTGTCGGCCATGCGCATGGTCGGTTCGCTCTTCTTGCGATACATCAGATACCATATTATATAAGGTATCAGCAGCAGGAGCAGAAACAGATATTCTTTATTCGCAAATTCCACGATTAGACAATTTTACGATTTGACAATTATAAGATTTTACAACCTTCAATTTCCACTTTACATGAGCAGATGATAGAGGCCGTAGCAGACGTAGCCTAACAGGAAGGCGCAGGCCGCAGCTATGAGCGTGATGACCACCTTCAGCGTGCGGCGGGTCTTGACGGTACGCTGGTCGGCTTCTGTCAGCTCGGGCTTCACGGTCTCCTCTGTGGGCAGGTTTTCGAGTTTTGTCTGGTTGATGAAGTCGATGGCACTCACCAGGTTGGCGTCGTTCTCATTGATCATCGTCGAGTACTTAGCAAACTTCACCAGGTCGGCCGTGGTGAATAGCTGGCTCAGCTCATGCTTCATGGTCTCAGCCGTCTGGGTGTCGTCGGACATTGCCTTTTCGAGACGCTCAATGATTTCCGTACTGGTCATCTCCATAGCGTTAAACCCGTAGCGGTCTTCTATGTACTTGCGCAGCGTGTCGGTCAGCTTGGTATAATACTCCTTCGGATTCTCCGCGTTCTGCATCTTGTCGGCCTTGATTTGCTCTATCTCCTTCATGGCTTTCTGGTGAGGCAGCAGGCGCTTGACGATACGTATGCGGGTGATGATGGGCTTGTTGTCGCGCAGGCGCAGGTAGAGATAGTAGCCTGCGGCCATGAGCATCAGCATCAGTACGCTGAGCCAGAAGAGCAGGCTCCAGTCGCTCCACCAGAAGGGGTTGTCCTGTACGTCCTTAGGGCCGAAGAACTGTTCTACGTGCGTGGTATCTACTTCAATGCCAACAACTTTCATTGCCAGGCTCTTGCTTTTGTAAGGCTTGCCGTCTACCTTCACCGTGAAGGGCGGCAGGTAGTAGAGCGAGTCGTCGAACGATGTCAGCGTGTAGACCACTGAGCGGTCTACGTAGCCGTCGTCCCTACTCTTGACTCCCAGCTCCTTGCTCTTCACCACCTCGACGCCCGGCGTCAGCAGTTGTGTAGGCTTGTAGACGGGGAACTCGGCCTTCGAGCTCTCCTTCATGGTGGCGGTCACGGTGACGTGGGCCTGTTCGCCTATGAGCATCTCTATGGAGTCTATTTCGGCTACGACGGTCACCTGCGCCGCTGCGTGGCTAAACGACAAGAGGCCAATGATGGTTGATAAAATCATCACCATCGTCCTTCTGTCTTTAGCCATTATGAATTGTATAGCATTCATTCTCACACTCTCATTTGTAAACTGTCATCTGTCATTTGTCACTTAGGCGGCTTTACGCCCGCATTTTGAACAGCCCCATGAGCTGCTTGACGTAGTCCTCGTTGGTGGCTATGCTGACGCTGTCAACGTTGCTGCGGGTGAAGATGTCGTTGAGCTCCTTCTGGCGGTTCATCCAGTAGCGGCCGTAGGCCTGACGCAAGCTCTTGGAACTGGTGTCGATGTACTGCTCAAACCCCGTCTCGGCGTCTACCACCTTCATCAGCCCCACGTCGGGCAGTTCGCGGGCCCTGGGGTCGTACACCTGGATGGCCACCACGTCGTGCTTGCGGTTGCATATCTGCAGCGACTGCCTGAAGTCGCTACGCACGAAGAAGTCGCTCAGTATGAAGGCCGTGGTGCGGCGCTTCTGTACGCTCGACAGGAACTCTACGGCCTGCTTCACGTCGGTACGCTTCGATTCGGGGTGAAAGTCCAGCATCTCGCGTATGATGTAGAGTATGTGCTTGCGGCCCTTCTTGGGGGGTATGTATTTCTCTATCTTGTCAGAGAAGAACACGACGCCAATCTTGTCGTTGTTCTGTATGGCCGAGAAGGCGATGGTGGCGGCTATCTCGGTCACCATGTCGCGCTTCATCTGCACCTGGGTACCAAAGTCGAGCGAGCCGCTGACGTCTACCAGCAGCATGACGGTCAGTTCGCGCTCCTCTTCAAACACCTTGACGTAGGGTCGGTGGAAGCGGGCGGTGACGTTCCAGTCGATGTCGCGCACATCGTCGCCGTACTGGTATTCGCGCACCTCGCTGAAAGCCATGCCACGACCCTTGAAGGCCGAGTGGTATTGCCCGGCGAAGACCTGCGAGCTCAGTCCGCGCGCCTTGATCTCTATCTTGCGTACCTTTTTTAATATCTCAGAAGTTTCCAACTTTTACCTTTTTTTACTTTTTATCAGGGTACTTCCACCTTATTAATAATCTTAGAGACGATTTCCTCGCTCGTAATGTTCGAAGCTTCGGCTTCGTAGGTCAGGCCGATGCGGTGGCGAAGCACGTCGTGGGCCACGGCACGCACATCCTCGGGCACCACATAGCCGCGGCGCTTGATGAAGGCATAAGCGCGGGCGGCCTTAGCCAGATTGATGCTGGCACGGGGCGAACCGCCAAACTGTATCATGTCCTTCAGTTCCTTCAGACCGTAGCGGTCGGGATAGCGGGTGGCAAACACGATGTCGGCTATATACTGCTCTATCTTCTCGTCGATATACACCTGGCGCACCACCTCGCGGGCCTTGAGTATCTCCTGACCGGTGGTGACGGGGCGCACCTCGGGCAGGCCGCCGCCGATGTTCTCGCGGATGATGCGCTTCTCCTCGTCGAGCGTGGGGTAGTCGATGACCACCTTCAGCATGAAGCGGTCCATCTGAGCCTCGGGCAGGGGGTAGGTACCTTCCTGCTCAATGGGGTTCTGCGTGGCCATCACCAGGAAGGGGCTGGGCAGTGCGAATGTGTCGCTGCCAATGGTCACCTGCTTCTCCTGCATGGCTTCCAGCAGGGCACTCTGCACCTTGGCGGGAGCACGGTTGATTTCGTCGGCCAGCACGAAATTGGCAAACACGGGGCCTTGCTTCACCTGAAAGCGCTCGTCTTTCTGCGAATAGATCATCGTGCCCGTGACGTCGGCCGGCAACAGGTCGGGGGTGAACTGTATGCGGCTGTACTTGGCATCGATGAGTTGCGACAAGGTCTTGATAGCCAGTGTCTTGGCCAGGCCGGGGACACCCTCTAAGAGGATGTTGCCGTCGCTCAGCAGGCCTATGAGCAATGAGTCTACGAGGTGTTTCTGGCCCACGATGATGCGGTCCATGCCCGTCACCAGGTTGGTGACGAAGGCGCTTTGCTGTTCAATCCTGATATTCAGTTCTCTGATGTCAATTGATTCTGCCATAATTCTGTATGCTTTTTTATTTATTTGTTTGTTTTTTCTTTTTCAGTTCCAGTTTCGGTATCTTGATGGTCTGACCTTCGGTGAGAGGTGATGTCGCCGTAAGTCCGTTGTACACCTCTACATAGCAGTCCATGTCGGGGCCTAAAAAGCGGCGCGAAATGCGGGCCAGGGTTTCGCCAGCCCTTACCTTCACTTCTTCGGCGGTGCCGATGATGCGGTAGGCACCGTAGCGTACACGTGCGTCCATCTGTTCGTATTTCTGCTGGTTGGCGTCAGTCTTGGGTGCTTCGGCCTTTGGCGTTTCGGCTTTAGGCGCATCGGCTTTAGGTGCTTCGGCCTTTGGCGCAACGTCTTTTGGTTCTTCGACTTTCGGCCCTTCAGCCTCTGGCTGCTCAGTCTTCGGTGGTTCTGCTGTGGGCGCTTCAGCCTTCTGTGGTGCGGCTTTGGGCATCGTGTCAGTGGGCTGGCTTGGAGCTATGTAGGCCGTTTCTGTAGGCACGCCTTCGACCGCCAGATTGTGTCCCAGCCAGTAGCCGGCACCAAAACAGCAGGCGCAGGCTATCACTGCGGCGGCTATCCATCTTCCCACGGGGGGACGTTTTGTTTGGTTCATTATGTAGGTATCTTCATCTTCTTCCGTTGCGCCCTCAGGCTCATTCGCTTCTTCTGCTACTTGAGTATCTTCTGTTGTTGTGTCTGCCATTAAGGGTGCTATGACCGGCTCCGGCTCCGGTTCCGGTTCCGGCTCTGGCTCCGGTTCCGGCTCTGGCTCTGGTTCCGGCTCCGGTTCCGGCTCTGGTTCTGGTTCCGGCTCTGGTTCTGGTTCCGGCTCCGATTCCGGTACAGGTTCCGGCTCTGGCTCTGGTTCCGGTTCCTGCTCCACCTCGGTCACAGGTTCGTTTACAGGTTCCGTTTCCACTTCTGTTTCTTCTACCGCAACGTCTTCGGTATCGTCAAAGGTGACGCCATCGTTGAGGATGACGGTCTCAAACTGAGAGAAAGGCTTGTTGACCAGCTCTTTCATAGTGGTATCTGGCGTAAAGGTCACCTTGCCGTGCCCCTCTATCAGTACACGTTCGCCGGTATTGATGTTGATGCTTTCGCGTGAGTCGATGTCGATGACCTTGAACGTTCCCAGTCCTTTCACTTTCACCAGCCGGTCGCTGGCCAGCCCGTCTTTTATCACGTCAAAGAGGGTAGTGGCAAACCGTTCGGCATCCTTCTTCTTGATGTTGTATTTATCGCTCAGCGCGGCGGCCAGCTCCTGTATAGTGATGCGTTCCATCAGTCAGCCCCTCCGTTCTTTAGTTGCTCTTTCCAAGTGCTGCTTATCTTGAATCCCAGGGCCAGCTTAGGTGGCACCAGCATGCGTTGGCCGGTTGTGGGGTTGACGATGATGCGCTCCATCTTTTTCTTCACCTCAAAGCTTCCAAAGTTGAGTATGGCCACGGTGTTGCCCTCCTGAAAACTGTCGCCCATAGCGTCAGTCAGGTGGTTTACCATCCGCTGCGTGTCTTGGGCCGTGTAGCCCATGCGGTGGGCCAGTTCTGCGATGAATTGCTTGTTGTTCACCTCTTTTATTTATTTACGGTTTACGATGTTCTGTTTCGGGTTGACAACCTCTGCGTAAAGGTCAAACTCCTCGGCGTCGGTGATGCGCACGTCGTAGAACTGGCCTATCTGCAGGTCCTGGCCGGTGGCGGCTATGAGCACCTCGGGGTCTACCTCTGGCGAGCAGTACTCCGTGCGGCCTACGTAGAAGTCACCCTCGCGGCGGTCGATGATGGTTTGCAGCGTCTGCCCTATCTTGGCCGCCTCTATCTCGGCGCTGATGTTCTGCTGAAGGCGCATCAGGCGGTCGAGCCTTGCCTGCTTCACCTCCTCCGGCACGTCGTCTTCATAGTGGTCGCCTGACCATGTGCCGTCCTCGGCACTGTAGGCAAAAGCTCCCATGCGCTCGAAGCGTGCCCACCTGACAAACTCCAGCAGCTGGCTGAAATCCTCGTCGGTCTCGCCCGGGAATCCTACCATGAGGGTCGTCCTTGTGTGAATGCCGGGCACCTCGCGTCTTATGCGTTCCACCAGGCTGTAGGTCTCGGCCTTGGTCACGTGGCGACGCATGCGTTCCAGCACGGGGTCGCTGATGTGCTGTAGGGCAATGTCTAAATAGTTGCACACATTAGGCCGCTCGCGCATCACCCGCAGCAACTCCCAGGGGAAGTGGGTGGGGTAGGCGTAGTGCAGGCGAATCCACTTCACGCCCTCTACCTGCGCCATGCGGTCAACGAGTTCGGCTATCTTCTGTTCGCCGTAGAGGTCAACGCCGTAGTAGGTCAGCTCCTGGGCTATCACCTGTAGTTCCTTCACCCCCTGGCTCACCAGCCAGTTCACCTCGTTCAGTATCTCGTCCATCGGCCGGCTCCGGTGCTTGCCGGTAATAATAGGTATGGCGCAGTAGGCACAGTGGCGGTCGCATCCTTCGCTGATTTTCAGGTAGGCATAGTGGGATGGGGTGGTTAAAACCCTCTCCCAGTCTCTCCCTGTAGGGTGAGGAGCTGATGGCCCGCCATACATATCACTCCCCTCCATGCGGGGAGGGGTGAGGGGGTGAGTCTGCAGGTCATCCAGCAGTTGCCGGTAGTTAAACTTCCCGTACCACCCGTCTACCTCGGGGATTTCCTGCTCCAGGTCGGCCAGGTAGCGTTCCGAGAGGCAGCCCATGACGTAGAGCCGCTTGATGCGCCCCTCGGTCTTGGCCTGGGCCAACTCCAGGATGGTGTTGATGCTCTCCTCCTTGGCGTCGTTGATGAAGCCGCAGGTGTTGACCACCACTATTTCGCCTTGCGGGTCGTCGCTGTCGTGCGTACACCTGTAGCCGTTGGCCTCCATCAGCCCCATGAGCCTCTCGCTGTCAACGAGATTCTTGGAGCATCCAAGCGATATGAAGTCTACGGTTGGAATCATTTCTTGAACAGCGAGTCTACAAATTCGCGCTTGTTAAACAGCTGAAGGTCTTCCATGCCCTCGCCCAGGCCGATATATTTCACCGGCACCTGCAGCTGGTCAGAGATACCGATGACGACACCGCCCTTGGCCGTACCGTCAAGCTTGGTGATGGCCAGGCTCGTAATCTGAGTTACGGCGGCAAACTGCCTGGCCTGCTCGAAGGCGTTCTGGCCGGTGCTGCCGTCGAGCACCAGCAGCACCTCGTCGGGGGCCTCAGGCATCACCTTCTTCATCACGTCCTTGATTTTCTTCAGCTCGTTCATCAGGCCCACCTTGTTGTGCAGTCTGCCTGCCGTGTCTATCAGCACCACGTCGGCCCCGTTGGCCTTGGCGCTCTGCAGTGTGTCGAAAGCCACTGAGGCGGGGTCGGACCCCATCTGCTGCTTCACCACCGTCACGCCTACGCGCTCGCCCCAGATGCAGAGCTGCTCCACGGCGGCGGCGCGGAACGTATCGGCAGCGCCCAGATATACCTTCTTGCCGGCACGCTTCAGCTGCCAGGCCAGCTTGCCTATGGTGGTGGTCTTGCCCACGCCGTTCACGCCTACTACCAGTATGACGTAGGGCTTGTGGTCAGTTGGCAGTTCCCAGTTGTCATTGTCGCCCGAGCCTGTCTCGGTCAGCAGGGCGGCTATCTCGTCGCGCAATATGCCGTTTAGTTCGTTTGTGCTCACGTATTTGTCGCGGGCCACGCGCTCCTCTATGCGCTTGATGACCTTCAGCGTTGTCTCCACACCCACGTCGGAGGTGATGAGCACCTCCTCCAGGTTGTCCAGCACGTCGTCGTCAACCTTCGACTTGCCGGCCACAGCGCGGGCCAGTTTGTCGAACACTGAGGTCTTGGTCTTCTCCAGTCCTTTGTCGAGCGTTTCCTTGTTCTTCTTACCAAAAAATCCAAATAATCCCATATTGATATCTCTTTACAACTTGCAAAATTACGCAAAAGTTGCCAAACGGCCAAAGTCCCTTTACCTATTTTTCCCTTATTACATAAACTTTCACAGTTTTTCAATCTTTTGAACGGTATTGTGGCTATTCAACGAATCCCTCTTTAGATACGCTTCTCGCAGAAATAAAACAAAATTAGGAACAAAAATTAAGGACGGCAACCGGGAATAGTCTTGCCTCTCCTGAGCCGTAACATGCAAATCACTGGTACAACTAATGACCTCTGACTCCTTCTAACTCCTACTGACTCCTTCCACCTGAAAACTATGCTATACCTGCTATGATTGAACTTATAAGTCTGACATTCAGTGGTTTACCTTATAGCATAGTTTCCCGTAACTATGCTATAACCGTGCTATGAACTATGCTATAGTTGGCGTTTTCTGTCATTCAGACAGATGCAGTAAATTTCCGCGCTGTGCGGTTGAAATGACACAATAGTTGAACATCGAGTGTTATGGACATGAGCCCTGTCTTATTTTAAATATGGTTGACACCAAAAGTTTGAAAAAGTATGGTGAAA
>CAMNJY010000042.1 GCA_946541745.1 uncultured Prevotellaceae bacterium | reverse complement strand
CCTAAAAAGCGCCAAAAAGTGACAGTAAACAGCCAAAAGTGAAGGCATAGTCACCGTACTGTCACTTTTTCTATATTGATAATCAGTTATTTAGAGCGAAAGTGACAAAGTGAAGGTTGTTTTTAAACATTTTATGAGGAAGAAGCTGTCCCCATGATTCTGAGGAGACTACTGGTAGATGTGGCCGTCGTCGTCGATGAGGAGGATGGTAAGCTGCTGGCTGCTGGCGAGCAGTGGGCGGCAGTGGGCCATGCAGTGGGCGATGACGACACGGGCGAAGTCGGCAATGCGGTCGGCGGGAAGAAGGTCCCAGAGTTCGCGGGCGAGGGTTATCTTTGATAATTGACAATTGACAATTGACAATTGACAATGGGCCTCGGTGAGCAGCTGGCGGACGAAGTCCCTGTTCATGGTGGCTCGTCGGCTGTGGGTGTCGAGGTGGCCTTCGGCTAACTTGACGGCTTTGCCCAGCATGACGCCGAGGGTGACGTGGGCGAACTGCAGCTCGGCGGCCATTGAGAGCGCCTGGCCGATGTAGTTGCCATACTGCACGAAGGCCTGAAGGGGCAGGGTGGGGTATCGGCTTTTCAGAAACCGCTCGCTCTTGGCACCGCTGTTGAGCACCACGCGGCCGGTGGCTGAGGCCTTGGCCACCTGCATGCACTTACGGATGCTGCCGATGAATGCCTCCTCACTGAAGGGCTTGACGATGCCTGACACGCCGATAATAGAGATGCCGCCCTCAATGCCTAATCGGGGGTTGAAGGTGCGGCGGGCGATGTCGGCACCGCCGGGGATTGAAAGCCTCACCCCCAACCCCTCTCCCAAGGAGAGGGGAGTTATAAGTTTTTCCAGGTTTTGGCGTATCATCTGGCGTGGGCCTTTGTTGATGGCGGGCTCGCCGGGGGGGTAGTCGAACCCCGGTAGCGTGAAGCGTCCTACGCCCTCGCCGCCTTCTATGGCCACGGTTCTACACGGTTGTTCACGGTTTCCTTCAGGCTTCCGTGAAGAACCGTGTAGAACCGTGGCCGTAACTGTGGCGCGGATTTCTATGCCGTTGGTGACGTCGGGGTCGTCGCCGGCCTGCTTGATGCAGTAGGCGTAGCCGTCGCCGTAGCCTACGGGAACGTGGATGGTTTCGCCGTTGGGCAGCATGACGGGCACCTCTTCGGGCGTTTCGCCCTTCAGCAGCCGTGTGGCGGCAGCCACGGCGGCAGCTGTTGCGCAGGTGCCGGTGGTGAGTCCGCTCTTCAAGGCGAAGAAGTCGGGCAGCAGCTGTTCCACGGCCCGCCGCAGTCCGTGCGGGCCGTTGACAGTCACGATTCTGACATTCTGTGGGACGGGGGTGTGGGGCGGATATTCAGGGCGCATGATGACCATCACCTTGACGCCGGCCTTCCTGGCAGCCTCCACCTTCTCCATGAAACCGCCGCTCAGGCCGCTCTCCTTGGTCAGTATGGCCTGTGGCCTGAGTTGCTGCAAGAGTGTGGCGGTGTCGTCGTGCTCGTAAAACACCAGATGGTCTTCTGGAAACCGTGACTTACGTGCCAGGAGCTGCGAGAAGCGGCGGTTTAGGATGCGAACCCAGCACTCGTTCTCCGCTTTCTCCCAGTAAGGTCGCAGTGTGCCGATGTTGTTGACGCCCGTCAGTGCCAGCAGGCGGTGTATGCCCTCGGCCTCCATCCGCTCCATGGCCTCCCGGTAGTCCTTACACCAGGCGAGGTCGTCGCTGCGCTCGGGGTAGATGCGGTCGTAGCGTATGATAGGCGCACCGATGTGGCGGGCCGTATAGAGCAGATTGGTGTGAAGTTCCTGAGCGAAGGGATGGGCGGCGTCAACGATGAGCCTGATGTCGTGGCTGCGGCAGAGGGCTATCATCTTAGGCACGTCAAGGTCGCCCTCCAGGCGCACACCATGGAGCAACTCCACCTGCTGCCCGTCGCTGCGCGTAGAATAGTAGTACAGGCTGCCGGCCTCTTCGAGCACCTCTACAGCCCTGCGTCCCTCCGTCGTTCCGCCGAAAACCAGTATCATTGCTCACCAGTTCTGTAGAGGTGGGTGAAGTGTTTGGAGTAGAGCTCTGAAAGCCCCTGGCGGTTGTCGATGGCCTCGCCGACGACGAGCATGGTGGTCAGCGTCAGTTGATGGTCGTGGACGATGCGGGCCAGGTCGCGGAGCACGCCGCGATAGATGCGCTGGTCGGGCCACGTCAGGTGGTAGCAGGCGGCCACGGGAGTGTCTCCGGGGTACTCCTGGAGCAGCTGTTGCTGCACGTCGTCGACGATGGCTGCCGAGAGGAAGATGCACATTGTGCTCTGGCTACGTGCCAGCAGGTGCAGCTTCTCCTTCTCGGGCATGGGTGTGCGCCCCTCGCCACGTGTCAGTATGATGGTCTGCGTGCGCTCGGGGATGGTGAACTGCGAGCGCAGCTCGGCGGCGGCAGCCAGGAAGGAGGAGATGCCGGGCGTGATATGATAGTGCATGCCCTGCTGGTCGAAGAACGCCATCTGCTCCTGGACGGCTCCGAAGATACAGGGGTCGCCGGTGTGCAGGCGTACTATGAAGTGTCCCTTGTCGTAGTGCTTTTTCATCAGCTGGCACTGCTCTTCCAGCGTCATGTCGGCCGAAGAACGGACTATGGCGCGAGGCTTGTGGCATCGCGTCAAGGCTTCAGGCACCAGACTGCCGGCATAGAGTATGAGGTCGGCCTGCTCCAGCATCCTGCGCCCCCGGACACTTATCAGGTCTGGGTCGCCGGGGCCTGCGCCTACTATCTCGATGTGCCCCTGCTGCTGGCGCAGGTGCTCATGGCTGATGGCCAGTGCCGCCGTCCAGCTTTTTCCCTTCACCTTCGGCATAACCAGCCTTCCGTGGTTGGAGCCGAGTATGGCTGCCGCCTCGCAGACGCTGGGCGTTCCCACGTGTTTTTCGACAGTGGCACTCGGGTTGGGCACATTGACAGCCGCCAGCTCTTCGGCCGTGAAAAACACCACGTCCTCGCCGTATTCATCTTCCAGCAGTTCCACAAACTCCTCGTCGCGCTTCACGTCGATGGTGCAGTAGCGGTGGGCACAGGGCAACAGGCCCCTGTCGGCCAGTGCCTCGTCTATCTCGTCGTAGATAAGCCCGTAGTCCTCAGGATGGTGAGCCAGCCCAAAGCCTATGGTGCCCACCATGGGCACGAAGTGCAGGCAGAGCATGTCGTCGGGGGCGTGGCGTATGTAGGGCGACACGATGATCAGCAGTCGGTATTTCTGAGGGTCGGCCTCGGCGATGTCGCGGATGACGGTGACATGTTCGGGCAGCGTCTGCTCCAGATAGTCAGTCCCTTTGTCGCGGACCTCTAAGAGCAGGGCTGTCGGCTTGCGGTTGACGAAGGCGAAGATGCAGTGGTTCATGTCGTCTACGCTGGCAACAGACCAGTGGAAGCGGGCCTCAAAGGTGTCGAGGGCCCAGAGTCCGGCATTGTCGCTCTGGGTGGTGATGACGGCTTCCGAGCCAATGATGGCGGCCACGCTGTCGGTCAGTTCGTTGGCACCGCCCACATGGCCTGAGAGTACGGCGATGGCATGGAGGCCGAGACTGTCAACGCACACCACGGCGGGGTCCTCGTGCTTGTCCTTGATACAGGGCGCAATAGTGCGGACACAGATGCCCATGGCTCCGACAAAGACAAAGGCGTCGAAATCCTGCCAGCGTTTGCCAACGTTCTGGCGGCTGACGTACTCACCTTTCAGGTGGTGGAGCAGCAGGCGGGCGATGTTCTTCCCCTCTTCGCTGATTTGTATGATGGCTATCTTTTGCATTTCAATATGGTTATGGGGTGATGGTCGTTGAGCTGTATGTGCAGTGGCGGCTCTTGGCGAAGGCCCAGCTGCCGGCAGGTGTCGTCCCAGAGGCGTCGGCTGTCGGTGGCGACTCGGGGTGCCACCACGCTGTTCATGACGATGATGCCGTCAGGTGGGAGCACCGTCAGCACACGGGCCATGATCTCTTGCAGACGGCCGCCGTGGCCGCCTATGAAGACGGCGTCGGGGCGCCCTTCCCCGGTGAGGGACGCCTGCAGGAAGTCGCCGATGTGGATGCCGATGCCGGGGGTGCCGTGGCGCCGCATGTTCTCACGGATAATGGCCTCGCACTCCGGGCGTATCTCGAAAGCCTCAACCTGCAGATGGGGAAAGCGCAGGCGAGCCTCAATGCTGACGCTGCCCGTGCAGGCTCCGATGTCCCATAGTGTGTGGCGGCGGGGCAGGTCTAAGGCTTGTAGTGTCAGCAGGCGGATGGGCATCTTCGTGATCATCTTCTCGCGGCCGTCGAGCAGGGCGAACGCGCTATCCGGTATGCCGTAGGGGGCCGCGGTTTGGCACGGTTCTATGCGGTTTGCTTGCCGGGTTAGTATGAGGCAATTGGGCGTAGTGAAGTCGCGGGCTGCGGTTTCCTCCAGTGTCAGGGTGGTGACGCGCTCCTCGGCGGGGTTGCCCAAGTGCTCGCCTACGTGGACGGTGTAGCCGTTGTAGCCGTAGTCCAGCATGCGGCGGGCGATGGCGGCAGGGGTGTGCTTGTGGTCGGTGAGTGCGCCGATTTTCGCTGCCCGCTCTATCAACGCCCTGTCGAACGCATGCCACGGGCGCCCTGTGAGCGACACGATGCGCAGGTCGTGGTAAGGCATCACCAGCCGGTGGGCCAGCATCTGTAGGGAGTTGAACGTAGGAAAGAGCACTATCTCTGCTTCCGGCATCTTGCGCCGTATGGTGTCGGCAAAGCCGAAGAACAGCGGGTCGCCGCTGGCGAAGACGATGATTCTGCCAAGATGAGAGGTGAGAGATGATAGATGAGAGATATGATGACTGTTGAGGCGGGTGTATTGCGCAAACACATCGCTGAGGGGGGCGGCGATGTCTATCCACTCAGCGTCCGGCGGCAGCAGCGGAGCCACTATCTCATGGTGGCGCTTGCCTCCACTGAACACCTTTCCCTGCCTGATGATGTCTGTCACCTCAGGCGGGAACCACGGTCGCGGGTTGTCAGTAATACCAATAACGACAAAGCTAATCATATCTCTCATCTTTCATTTCTCACTTCTCACTTCTCATCTCTCGCTAAAGGTCGCGGCCGGGGCGGAGCTGTTCGGCGTCGTCGAAGGTCATGATGGCGTTGCAGAGGGTGGCAGCGAGGTTGGAGCCGCCCTTGCGGCCCTCTACAATGATTTTCGGAATGTCGTGGAAAGGCTTCACCATGTGCTTCGACTCGCAGACGTGGACAAAGCCCACAGGGGCGGCGATGATGCCTGCGGGGCGGGCCTTGCCCTTGCGTATGAGGTCGCACAGCTCCATAAGGGCTGTCGGCGCATTGCCGAAAGCGAAGAGCGCGTCGGGGTGCTCCTCTACGGCCAGTCGGATGCCGGCCTGCGTGCGGGTGAGGCCCGCCCCCTCTCCAGGGGAGTGGGTACTGGCGAGCCTTTCTGCTCTTGGGTCGTTCAGGTAGCATTTGGCCTCAATGCCTAAGCGCTGGAGGGCACCCTTGCGTATGCCGCTGACGACCATGGTCACGTCAGTGATGATGGTGGTCAGTTGGCCGTTTTTCACCTTATTATATAGTGTCTCTACAGCATGGTCGTCAGTATAGAGCATCTGCTCCATGTCGAAGTCGGCAGTGGTGTGAATGGCGTGCAGCAAAGCCCAGAGATGGCCTAAGGGATAGTCCTGGCGCCGCAGTTCGCCCTTGATGGTGCTGAACGACGCTGTCATGATAGACCTTCCCGGCTTTTCGCCCCCCTCAGCCTTTGGGGAGGGGCTGTGGACGAGGCCATATCCCCGTGGCGTGATGATATGGCCATCGGCTATATACGACTGCGAGTTGCCTATGATGATGACGGTGAACATGTCGACCGTCTCCGGGTCCAGCGCGCCTAAGGTAGTGACGGTGACCGACTGCTCTGGGCGGCCTGCCTGACGCACACATCCCACCGGCGTCGTGGCGCTGCGCTCCTGTAGAAACAGTTCCTGCAGCCGGTAGAGCTGCCAGTAGCGGTCGTGCGACCGGGGGTTGTAGACGGCGGTCACGAAGTCGGCCTTGGCCGCTGCCGTGATGCGCCGCTCTATGACGCTCCAGGGGGTCATCAGGTCTGACAGCGAAATGACGCACAGGTCGTGGCCTATGGGCGCACCTAAGAGCGAGGCTGCTTTCTGGAAGGCAGAGATGCCGGGCAACACCTCGATATCGACGTCTGAGGCCCGGGCCTGCTTCATTTCGTACACCAGGGGAGCCATGCCATAGATGCCGGCATCGCCCGACGAGATGACCACCACCCTGCGCCCCTGTTCGGCCAGCGCGAGCGCCTCCTCGGCGCGGTCGCGCTCGCGGCGCATGCCTGTATCTACACACTGGCAGTCAGCCTTCAGATAGGGCTGTATGAACTGGAAGTAGTACTTGTATCCCACCACGACGTCGGCCTGTCTCACTGCGTCGATGACGGCGGGGGTGATGTCGCCGGGGCTGCCAGGCCCTATGCCTGCAATAATCATTTTTTTCATGATGGGTGCAAAATTACATTTTTTTTATCACATATCAATGTGCATTACCAATAATTTTTGTACCTTTGCACCCAAATTGCTACAAACTTGATAACAAATCCTTAAAAACAATGTCTACATTAACTATCCTGATTGTCGTCGTTTTCTGCCTTGGCTATTTCTGCATAGCCATCGAGAGTGTGACAAAGATTAACAAGGCCGCCGTGGCCCTGCTCATGTTCGTGGCCACCTGGACGCTCTTCATGCTGGATCCCGGCAGCTACATCAGCGGAGCCGTCGGCGACCATATCGCCTCGGCGGTGAGCGAGGTCATTGAGCACCACTTAGGCTCTACCAGCACGACGCTGTTCTTCCTGATGGGCGCTATGACCATCGTGGAGCTGGTAGACCAGAACGGCGGTTTCAACTTCGTGCGCGACACGCTGAAGACCAAGTCGAAGCGGGCCCTGCTGTGGCGCATCGCGTGCATGACGTTCATCCTGTCGGCCATCCTTGACAACCTGACCACCTCTATCGTGATGATCATGATACTGCGCAAGCTGGTGGCCGAGAAGAAAGACCGCCTCATCTACGCCGCCCTGGTGGTCATTGCCGCCAACTCCGGCGGTGCCTTCTCGCCTATAGGCGACGTTACCACCATCATGCTGTGGAACAAGGGCGTCATCACGGCCTTGGGCGTCATCTCCGAGATTTTCATCCCCTCGCTGCTGTCGATGGTCATACCTGCTTACATCCTGTCGCTCTCGCTCAAGGGCGAGCTCGTGCCGCAGCAGCCGGTGGCCGAGCTGAAGGAGAGCGAAGACCTGACAGAGGCCCAGCGCAAGGCCATCTTCTTCCTCGGCGTGGGCGGTCTCATCTTCGTGCCCATCTTCAAGACGCTGACCCACCTGCCGCCGTTTGTCGGCATTCTGTTGGTGCTCGGCGTGCTGTGGACGGTGACTGAAATATTCTATACCCGCATTCACCAGGAGCATGAAGACACGGCCGACAACCGTGGCACGCAGAAGCGTGTGTCGAAGATGCTGTCGCGCATCGATATGGACACCATCCTCTTCTTCCTCGGCATCCTCATGGCTGTGGCCTGCCTGGAGACCATCGGCGTGCTGACCATGCTCGGCCAGGGCCTTGACGTCGTCTTCGAGGGCAACCACTACCTGGTGACGGGCATCATCGGCGTGCTCTCCTCCATTGTCGACAACGTGCCCTTGGTGGCCGGCTGCATGGGCATGTACCCCGTACAGGCCACGGGCGACATGGCTGTCGACGGCATCTTCTGGCAACTGCTGGCCTACTGTGCCGGAGTGGGTGGCTCGATGCTTATCATCGGTTCGGCCGCCGGCGTGGTGGTCATGGGCTTGGAGAAGATTACCTTCGGATGGTATATGAAGAAGGTGACGTGGATAGCCTTCGTAGGCTACGTGGCCGGCATCGTCTGCTACTGGGCCGAGAAGACGTTCCTCTTCTGACACACTAAGTCTCCGTGGGTGATTCCTTAGCCCCCAATGGTAAAGACGATACGTGTGCCGTGGGTGTAGCTCTCGTCGAGGCTGATGTTGCCGCCGAGCAGTTGGCAGATGGTGTGGCAGATGCTGAGCCCTACGCCCACTGTCTGTACCTGGTGGTCGGTCTCGGCAAAGGGGCTGAACATTTGGTCGCGGCGCTCCCGCGGAATGCCGGGGCCGGTGTCTGTAACGCTGAACACGGTCAGTCCGTCTGTGGTTGACGGTGCGGCATGGAGGTTGACCTTGCCCTTGAGGGTGAACCTCAAGGCGTTGTCGAGCAGGTTATCTATCAGCCGTGTCAGTGCCGGCTCGTTGGTGGTTATCGAGTAGTCATCAGGCTGCGCCGAGGTAAAGCTCAGGGCTACAGAGGCCGTTGCCTGTTCCCGGTGCCTCTCTGTCAGTTGGTGGCACAGGGCGTTGACGTAGACTTCCTGTGTGGTGTCGAGTTTGGTCAGACTGTCGTAGTATGACAGTTCCAGCATTCTGTCGATGATGCTTGTCAGCATGGTGGTGTTCTCCTGTATGCGATGGTTCAGGTCGGCTTTCTCTTCTTGCGGCAGTTCCAGCCCCGGCATGGTGAGCACCTCTGCGAAGCCGGCGATGCTGTTGAGCGGCGTGCGCATCTCGTGTGATATGTTGTTGAGGAAGTGGCGCTTCACCTGAAGGGCCTTCTCCGCTGCGGTGCGTGCCTCGTGCTCGGCCTGTTCCGATACCTTCAACTGGCGGTTGACGCTCTGCAGCTGGTCATTGAGGGCCTGTAGCTGGCCCATCTGCTGGCGTCGTCGCCACAGTATGATGGCCAGCATGAAGGCAATGACCACGGCCACGGTCGCTGCCGCGGCGTAAAGGATGTGCTGTGAGCGTACAGCCTGCTGGTGAGCCTCCATCCGGGCTTGCGACAGTTGTATCTCCTGGGCATACTCGTTGGCTTGCCGCTGTATCTCCTCGTTGTTGATGGAGTCGAGCAGTGCCTTGTAACGTACTTGGGCGAGGTATGCCGCCTTGTAGTTGCCCTGACGGAAGTAGATTTTTGACCTCATCTCCAGCTGGCTCGGCAGGCCGGCCGTTGGAAAATCCTGAATGGTGGTCAGTGCCTTGTCATACTGCCCGCTGAGGGTGTATTTGTAGACTTCCACGAAAAAGCCCAGGTTGTCGTCGTGGCCATACAGCTGCTTGGCCTTCTCCCGCTGGCTATAGGCGTCATAAAACTCCTCTACCATGTCAAGCTCGGCATAGCCGATACATTTGTGCGAACCGGCCATGACCTGGTGGGTCAGGCTGACGGCAGGTTCGGCCAGGGCTTTTTCCGCGTACTCTATTTCCTCTTCATATCTCTTCTCGTTGTGGGCTAAGCGGGCCAGGGCCAGATAGGGTGCGGCGGCACTCTCGTCAGGGAAGAAGCGGTGCTGGTAGTCGATGGCTTGGATGAAGTTCTTGCGTGCCTCCTTCATGTTGTGCAGGGTGGACATGATGGTGCCGGTGACGTAGGTTGAGGTGTACAGTCCAAACTTGTGCTGGTGCTGCTGGGCGTGCTTGAGCATGGTTTCAGCCATTGCCAGTCCTTCCTTGCGGTTGACGCGGTTGAAGTAGTAGATGGCCTGGTTGCCCCAGGTTTTGTAGAACAGATGCTCGTTGCCGGCGGCGAGGCATATTTCTTTGAGCTCGTCAGTGGCCTTGCGGAATTTCTCGGTGGAGTCTGAGCTATAATATCTGTACATCTCTGCCTCCAGTCGTTTGGTCACGGAGTCGGCTGCTTGCCTGGCTTTTGCCGGCGAGAGTGCCAGCAGGCTTATCATCATTAAGGTGGTCAGGGTTCTGGTCATTGCTTGGTGTAGGGTGGTTTAGGTCGTGTTGCGAAGTTCGCTGGGGCGTCGGCCCGTCTTGATTTTAAACTTGGCCGAGAAGTAGTCGGGCGACTCAAAGTTCAGCCGGTAAGCTATCTCCTTGATGCTCATGGTGGTGGTCGACAGCAGCTCCTTAGCCCGCTGCAGGCGCAGGTCCTGCTGATAGGTGGCCGGCGACAGCCCCGTGTGCTCCTTGAAGAGCTTGCGGAAGTTGGAATAGCTGACCCCCATCTCCTCGGCCACCTGCTGTATGGTAAGGTCGCTCTCCAGGGCCTCGCGGATGCGCAGCCGGGCGCGGCTTATCATGTCGACGTGCGTCTGGTTGCGGCTCAGCTGTATGTTGCGCTCCAGTGAGTACATGATGCCTATGAGGTGGTTGACGATGCCCGCCATGAGCTGTTGCGAGTAGGCGGCCTCGATGACTGCCGACTGGTAGGCCTCCTTGTAAAGCCGCACTATCTCGTCGCTGAAGCCTACGTGGTAGACAGGCTTCTGTGGCGAGAGGAACCCCGCCTCTACGCGGCAGTCAATGTTGTGCCCCTTGAACCCTATCCAGTAGCTCTTCCAGCCCGTCTTGGGGTTGGGGTGGTAGGAGTGCCACTCGCCGGGGAAGAGCAGGAAGAGGTCGCCCTCGCGGATGGCGGCTTCACGGATGGTGGCGCTGTGGAATACGCCCTCGCCCTCAGTGAGGTAGAGCAGCTGGTACTCGTTCAGCACGCGGCCCCGGTTGACGTCGAAATAGTAGCCGTCGGCATGGCCGCGGGTGGGGTAGGGGTCGCCGGGGCCTATCTCTTCGTAGCCCACCGTGCTCACGGTGAGTCCCCAGAGTGCGTCGCGCTCGTTGGCAAGCAGGTATTTGCTGATTTGCATGGTCGGCGGGTGATGTTGCGATTATGGGGTTAGCGGGGTCATGAGTCCCAAGTTGCAAGGCACCCAGATCCAGAAGGTAGAGCCGTAGCCTTCGCCCTCGCTGCTCACGCCGATGTGGCCGCCGCATCGCTCGGCTATCGACTTGCAGATGCTGAGGCCGAGGCCTGTGCCCTGTACGAACTCGTTGAGCTTGACAAACCGCTCAAAGACCGACTGCTGCTTGTCCTTTGGAATGCCGGCGCCGGTGTCTTCGCAGTAGATGAACAGCCCCTCTTTGTAGAAGTTTGACATGAGCGCTGTGAACTTGGCGTCGGGTGCCGGGAGCCGGGTGTCGAGCGGCGTGGCTATGTAGCCCACCCTGATGTGGCCCTGACGGGTGTATTTGACGGCATTGATGACGAAGTTGGTGATGACCTGCTGTATGCGGCCTATGTCGAGGCGCGTCAGGCAGGTGGAGTAGGGCGCGTCCTTGATAAAGGCGACACCGGGGTTCTGCACCCGCTGTTCCAGGGTCTGGCAGATGTCGTCGAAGGCGGTGGCAAAGTCGACGTCGCTGGGGTTGATAGACTGCGGGCCGTCGTTGATGCTCGAGGCTTCGAGTATGTCGTTGATGAGTCGCAGGAGCATGTCACAGTTGGTGCGTATGATGCGTATGAACTCGCGCTTCTCCTCAGGCGACTCGACGCTGCTCAACAGGTCGCTGAAGCCCACTATGGAGTTCAGCGGGGTGCGCAGCTCATGGGTCATCGATGCCAGGAACATGCTCTTCTGGTGGCCGCTGTCCTCGGCGCGGGCGGTCTCTTCGCGCAGCCGCTGCTGGGCCTCCATGAGGTCGGTGATGTCGCGTATGATGCCGAAGTGCCCCGTCACCCGTCCCTCGTCGTCGGTGATGGGGAATCCCACGCTGTGGCACCACTGCGGATAGTTGTCGTTGTTGTGGTGGTAGAAGTGGTAGGTCATGTTGAACATCTGGCCCGGGCTGCTGGGCGTCGTCCATGTCTTGATGACCTGCTGCCGCTGCTCGGGGTCCATGTGGTTGAGGAAATCCTCGTAGGTCTCTACAAATTCCGGCTTGCGCAGGCTGCGTGTGAACTCCAGCTTCTTGCTTGCCATGTCTGAGCGCCATACGTACATCTTGCCGTTGGCCAGCACGTAGCGCAGCTGCTTCTCGTAGTCGTTGATTTGCTCGTTGGCCAGGCGTATGCGCCGCTCCTGGTCGTAAATCTGGTGGACGCGCTCATGCTCGTCGGTGATGTCGATGGCCGAGCATACGTAGTTGGTTACCTCGCCGTTGTCGTAGGTGACGGGATGTACGTGGAACTCTATGTAGCGGTCGATGCCCATTTCCGGGTATTCCATGTGCTGGCAGAGGATGAGGTCGTCGCGTTCGTCAGGCGAGTAGGCAGAGCGGAACAGCGGTATGTCGAACATGCAGAGCGAGTTCCAGTAGCGCTCGTTCTCTATGCGGTCGTAGCCGCAGAGCTGCTTCATGGCGTCGTTGATGACAATTGGCCAGCCGTCCTTGTCGTAGATGCTCATGCCGATGATGGGCATGTTGAACAGGCAGTCGTACTTGCGCTTGAGGTTCTGGTAGTCCCTGGCTTCCTCCACGTCGTGGGTCTCGTTGTGTACGGCGTTGATGATGTAGGCGGGGTGCCCCTCCTCGTCGAGTTCCACCATGGCGTGTCCGTGCAGGGTGAGCCACTTGCCGTCGTCGGTGTGCCAGTGTTTTTCGAGGTCGCTTTTGCGGTCGCGGCCGCTCACCAGCCGCTCCATCTTGTGGCGGAAGTCGGCCTGCTCGTCGGGGTGTATGTGGTCTATGAACTGCTCCAGCTTGAGGCCGCCGTCGGGCAGCAGCCGGCCGTAGCGGTTGGTCATGAGGTCGTCCTTGATGTCGTACTCGGTGATGACGAAGTTGCCCATTTGCATGGCTTTGTACATCATTTTGTTGAGGTCGGCCACGTCGCCTGTGTCTTTTTCCACCCTTTTGCGCGACAGGCGGTAGAAGAGGTAGAACAGGGCGATGAGCAGCAGGAAGCCGATGACGGCATAGACGGCCGACGAGGGTGTGGCGCTCCTGACGCGCTCGGGGTGGAACCACCGGTTGTGTATGCGCTCCACCTCGCCGCTCTGCTTCAGTCGCGAGTAGTGGTCGTCAATCTCCTCTATCAGTTCGCGGTCGCGGCTGACGAGGTGGATTTCGCTGATAGGGATGTCAACGTTGCAGAGGGTGATGCCTTCCAGGTTGAGCTCCTTGATTTTCCACTTCAGGGCCTGCTCGCCCCATACAAAATACTCGTTGTCGCCGGCGGCGATGCCCGTCAGGGCCACCTTGGGCGACTGGAACTCCACCTTGGTGGCGCGTGTGGGGTCGCCCTCAATGAAGTATTTGGCGGCGAAGTCGCTGGGCTTGAAGACGGCTTGGCCCTCCTCCAGCATCTGCTGTGTGACCGTGGCTATGGAGTCTCGGGCGCGCACGGCCACCATGATGCGGTTGTAGTTGACGATGTTGTTGCTCACCACGTAGGGCGGCGAGGCGTAGCGTTGGCCGTTGGCCAGTATCAGGTCGGCGTCGCCGCGCTCAAAGGTTTTGAGAGCGTTGCCCCACTCCTTCATGACAAAGCGCACGGGCAGGTCGAGCTCTTTCATGATGACTTTGATGATGTCAATGTTGGAGCCGGCGGGCTGGCCGTTGTCGTTGAGAAATTCGTAGGGGGGCTTGTCCCAGTCGCAGGTGACGACCACCGGCCGCTCGCTGGAGTAGCGGCTGGCGAGACTGGCGTTCTGGGCTACGCTCGCGAGCAGTGAGCAGTGAAGCGTGAACAGTGCCGTCAGCACTCTCCACGTCCACAGGTGTCTCACCTCTTTTCTATGATAGCGTCGTCTGTTCATTCTTCACTCTTTCACCTTTTCACCCTATTACTTTTTCCCCTTTTCACTTTTCTATATTTTTAATTTTTTAAATTTTTTATTTTTTAATTTTTTTAAATTTTTACATTTTAATGACTACGCCAGCTGCCGCCTCTTGATGACGGTAGCCTGGCAGGGTAAGGTTATCCAGACCGTGGTACCCATGTTCACCTCAGAGTTGATTTCGATGGTGCCGCCCATTTGCTCCACCAGCTCTTTGCAGATGGGCAGTCCGAGGCCGCTGCCGTGGTGGTGGCTGGTGACGAAGCGCTCAAAGATGTGGGTGAGCACCTTCTGCGGTATGCCGGCGCCGGTGTCCTCTATCGATATCATGAGTCGCCGGCCCACGTAGTCGTACCGGCAGCGTATGGTGCCGCTCGTGGTGTACATGGCGGCATTCTCGGTCACCTTCTCTATGACGTGTCCCAGGTTGTTGCCGTCAATGTCGACGACGAGTTCCTGGTAGGGGTTCTCAACGACGTACTTCACCCCCGGCTTCTGGTAGCGCGACCATCCGTCGTGGCAGTGGGCCTCGAAGATGGAGGCGAAGTCGGTAGGCTGCTTGCACAGCTCTATCATGTGGGCATCGAGGCGTGACAGGAACAGGATGTCGTTGATAAGGTGCAGCAGCTGGTCGGAGTTGTAGAGTATTTCGCGTACAAAGATGGCCTCGTCTTCCGCCGTGTGGCCCATCTCGAACATCTCGGCGAAGCCCACCACGGCGTTCAGCGGGGTGCGTATCTCGTAGCTCATGTTCTTGAGGAACGAGTTCTTGGCGTTCTCCACCTCCTGGGCCTTGGCCGTCTCCAGGGCCAGCAGGTGCTCGGTGGCCTTCAGCTCGGTGATGTTGCGGCACAGGCCGAAGTACGACGTCACGGCCTGGTCCTTGTCTCTGACGGGTATGAAGTGGAACTCCAGGTGGATGATGTTGCCGCCCCTGGCCCTGATGGTGGTGCGTATGTCGGTGTCGATGGGGTTCAGCGAGCGGTTGTCCATATTGGTCAGCAGTCGCATGGCCTTCTTCTTGAATCGGTCGTCGACCAGGGTCATGCAGCGGGCCTGGGTCATGGCATACTGCACCTCGTTGATGCCGCTGTAGATGGTCAGTGTGTGCGACGTGGGCGAGTATTCCGCCATACGGACGCCGCTTTCGCGGAGTATGTAGTTGATGTTCTCCACGTAGTCGGTCAGTTCCTGGTTGACGGCCTTCAGGCGGTCGATGCTCTGCTTGACCTGGCTGATAGAGTTGATGGCCATGGTGCGGTCGCGGCCAATGGCGAAGACGCCCATGAGCTGGTGCTGGTCGTCGTAGACAGGCTTGAGCAGCAGTTCGTAGTACAGCTTGTTGCGCCGCCGGCAGGAGTGTGCCAGCTGGCCGTTATCGTCGCTGCGGTCGAAGTCGAGCAGCAGGGTGGTGTGGTAGGTTTCGGCCTCGCTGAAGTTGAAGTCGTCCAGCTTGTGGGCCATGACCGTCTGGAATGTGACGTGCTCGCTGATGATGGCGTCGTGGTCGCACATGAAGGTCTCGCAGGCCCGCTGGTTGAGCTCCACCAGGTAGCCGTCGCCGTCGTATAGTATGACGTCCACCATGGGCGTGTCGAAGATGGCCTTGTAGCGCAGTGTCAGCTCCTGCTTCTCGCGCTGCTTGCGCTTCTGCTCGGTGATGTCGCGCTTGGTGCCGATGATGACGGCGGGGTGTCCGCCCTTGTCGTAGCGCAGCACCGACAGGGCCACCGTGAAGTCGCGCTCCTGGGCGTCGCCGTCCTCGGTGTCGCGGGCTTTCACCTCCAGAGTTACGTCCTCGCATTGGCGGCTGGTCAGCTGGTGCAGTCCGTCCATGAGCCGCTTGAAGTCACCCTCGTGGTAGCGCTGTGCAAACTCGTCGGCGGTGTAGGTGAACACGGACTGTCCGTTCTCGTTGAGCCATGTGAACACGCGGGTAGCCACGTCGTAGGTCCAGATGCGTATCTGGCTGGTCTCCAGTATCAGTGCCAGCCGCTTGTTGCGCAGGGCTATCTCCTTCTTGATGCGCTGGCTCTGCATGCGGTAGTTGATGAAGTAGAACAGCAGCAGGGCCGCTACCAGCGACAGTCCGGCGGTGGTCCACCACAGCCAGCGGGGCGTCTGCTGCTCCTGCAGCTCGGGGTAGAACCATTTGTTTTGTATCGCCGTTATCTTGTCGGCAGAGTGGAGCACGGTGTAGATGCTGTCCAGCTGCCGCAGCAGCCTTATGTCGTTCGACATGAACTTGTACTCGCCGTGGGGCATGTCGACCGGTGTCAGCTCCAGGTTGTCTATCTGGTACTTCTTCAGCAGCCATTTCAGCGACAGCGTGTTCCACACTATCTGGCCCTGTTCCTCGTTGCTTACTTTCTGTATGGCTTCGTCAACGTCCTCGTAGGGGATGGCGTTCTCGCCCCACCCGTAGTCCTCCATGATGTGCTGGCAGAGGCTGTTCTTGTAGACGATGACCTTGTTGCGGCTCAGGTCGCGCGTGGTGTGAATGGACACGGGCAGCTTCTTGGGCGTCACCACGCTCTGGGTGAACAGGGTCACGGCGTTGCGGCTGTAGCGACCGTAGTCGTCGTGAAAACCGGCGGCCAGGCCCATCCTGAGGTCCGACTTGCCGTCTCTCAGGTCGTTGAAGGCTTCCTGGTTCGACTTCAGCTTGATGACGTAGGGTATGTCAAGCTCCTTGAGCAGCAGCTTCAGCAGGTCGATGCTGAAGCCGTCGGGCTCGCCCTGCTCGTTAAGAAAAGTGTATGGCCATAAGTCCCACGAGTCCTCGTAGACCAGTGGGTGCTCCTTGGTATAGGCCCTGCTCCGGCTTTCCGGCTGTGCCGTGCCGTGCGTGCTACAAAGGATGGTAGCCACAACTGCTGACAATATGATATATATAGTTCGCATGCGCAAGAACCGACAATCTGCGCACAAAATTATGAAAAATCATTTGAATGACAAAATAAAGTTGAAAAAAAATGATAAAACGTTTGTGTGTTTCAAAGAAAAACACTAATTTTGGGGGCAGAAAACAGGGTTTCGCATGAAGCAGAAGAAAAAATAAATCTAAAAGCTGAGATAGGGGACTGGATATGGTTTATTCTGGCTTCCATGGCTTTAGGACTGATGTTTTATTGGTGGACGGAATGGTATGACAGGAAGCACAATTTTGATTGGTAATTTTTTTAAATATAGTTTATGATAGACGTAAAAGAAACTTTAGGAAAAGCCGAGGAGCGCATGGAGATGGCAGCCATGTACCTCGAGGACGAACTCAACCGCATTCGCGCCGGTCGTGCCAACGTGGCCATACTCGACGGCGTTCGTGTCATGTCGTACGGCAGCAAGGTGCCCCTGAACCAGGTGGCAACGGTGACAACCCCCGATGCCCGTACCATAGCCATCAAGCCGTGGGACCGCAAGCAGATCCGCGACATTGAGAAGGCCATCATGGACTCTGACGTGGGCATCACGCCCGAGAACAACGGCGAGGTGATACGCTTAGGCATACCGCAGCCCACCGAGGAGCGCCGCCGCGACCTGGTGAAACAGTGCAACAAGATTGCCGAGAAGGCCAAGGTGGAGGTGCGCAATGTGCGTGCCGAC
>CAMNJY010000041.1 GCA_946541745.1 uncultured Prevotellaceae bacterium | reverse complement strand
AAGGCTTTGATTCGGCTTGTCTTTTTCAGTCCGAAGGCTTTTGTGTCCAGCCTGCCCATAAGGAACTTGTAGAAGTTGCGTATCATTGCCGTCAGCAGCAGGAAAACGGTGTTCTCTGCCATGAAGGACTTAGGCAGCCTTGCCCAGCCGAAGCCATTATTCATGTCGTCAAAGATACGCTCCTTGCCGCCTCTGAGGTTATAGAACTCCACTATCTTGCCGCTTGCCCCAGCAAGAACTTTTTGTTGCTCAGGAACTTAGAAAAATAAATAAACTAAAGTGCTGCGGAATTTAGGAGAGATAAGAAGGCAGAAGGCCGGTACTGGATATCCCAAGTACGATAAAGACTGCTCGCCAGCAGTCGGCGGTCAGTCCCCAGTTCCGTGGCTTTGTAGGAGGAGTTTCCAGGCATCCCGCGCAATATGTCCATGCAGTCGCCCCTTTTGCATGAAACGGGGCTCGTTCCGACGGATAGGGAATAGTTGCCTAAGGTGCGGATAGCTACTACAAGAAATGTTTAAAAGTTGCCTTCACTGTCACTTTTTCTTTGTATTGGTCTGTATTTTAGCAGGTTATACGGTTTCAATACTGTCACTTTTATGGGTTTTACTGTCACTATTTTGGGTAAATTTGTCAAGAAAAAAGCAAAAACAATCACATGGCAGCTACTTTTCCATGCGAGGAACCGCTGGCTGCACCCGAGGGGGTGCTCCAACCGCCCAAAACCAGCTCCTTTACGAACGCTCCAGGGCCTGGAGCAAAACGCTCCAAGCCCTGGAGCATTGTCTAACAAACCTTGTGGCTGTCGCCGCCAGCCAGTCTTAGTACCTCGAAAGGCCGTATCTCGGCAACAGCAAGCCCTTGTTTTACGGCTGGCTCAGATGCACTATCACCTAAAAAAGCAGCCTGATGTGATTGAAATGAAGGTTTTGAGGCCAAAATGAGCCTGAAAAGTGACAGTAAAAGGCCGAAAGTGACAGTAAAATCACTACACTGTCACTTTTTTATATCTGAATAACAGTGAATTACGAGCAAAATGACAAAGTGAAGGCAAAATTTAAACATTATATGGAGAAGCATATAGGCATGTTACCGGCACCTGTTTTTATTTTCGAGCTTTCTGCGTTAATTCTCCATAATCTCTCGTTAGTTTCAGCCTTTTTCAGTACCTTTGTGCCCATCATGGAGAAAAAGAGGATTTTGGTAGTAGACGACGAGCAGGACCTGTGCGACATTTTGCTCTACAACCTGGCGGGTGAGGGCTATGAGGCTGAGTCTGCCGGCTCGGCCGAGGAGGCCCTGGCGAAGCTGGGCGGCGGACAGGTTTACGACCTGCTGCTGTTGGACGTGATGATGCCGGGCATGTCGGGCTTTGAACTGGCCGGGCGGCTGAGGCAGGACGAGGCGACCGCCCGGACGCCTGTCATCTTCCTGACGGCAAGAGACACCGAGGCCGACATGCTGCGGGGGTTCAGCCTGGGGGCCGACGACTATGTGAGGAAGCCCTTCTCGGTGCGCGAGCTGATGGCGCGGGTGAAGGCGGTGATGGGCCGGAGCCTGTCGCAGCACAAGGAGGGGAGCACTGAAAGCTATGAGGGCCTGGTCGTTGACCTCGGCCGCAAGACCGTCACCGTGGACGGCGAGGACGTGGCACTGACGAAGACCGAGCTGGAGCTGCTGCTCCTGCTGCTGAGCCGTCGTGGCCAGGTGCTCACCCGGCAGCAGCTGTTGGAAGGCGCATGGCCGAAGGACGTTGTCGTCACCGGCCGGACCGTGGACGTCAATGTGGCGCGGCTGCGCAAGAAGATAGGCCGCTACAGCCAGAACGTGGTGGCCCGTCAGGGTTACGGCTACCTGTTTGAAGTAACAGCTTGAAGTATGAGAAAACTGACCGAGGGCCGCAAGATGTTTGCCAGCGTGATGGTGGTGTTTGTGGTGTATGCCGTCATCTTCATCGTCTTCGAGGACTACGACCGTCGTTTCATCCGCCCGTTCAACGAAGCCAGCGACTGGCACCTGCTGCTGTTTTCGCTGGTGGTGATGATGGGGCTGGGGTGGCTGCTGCATGGCTATGCCCGCCGCATGGACGAGCGCATCAGCCGCGAGCAGCAGGAGCAGCACAGCCAGATGCGCCGCGAGCTGACGCAGAACATAGCCCACGAGCTGAAGACCCCTGTGGCCAGCATACTGGGCTATACCGACACCATACTCGAAAGCCCCGGCATGGACGAGGCCACCCGCCACAAGTTCATCAGCCGCGCCAACGCCCAGGCCCGCCGGCTGACGGCCCTGCTGCAGGATATTTCGACGCTCAACAAGATGGACTACGCCTCCGACCGCCTGCAGTGGGAGCGCGTGGACGTGTCGGCCATGGTGGCCGACATCGTGGAGGAGTCAGAGCAGGCCCTCGCCGAGCGGCAGATGACGTTCAGGAACTACCTGCCTCAGGATATCACTATCAGGGGCAACTGGCAACTGCTCTACGGCGTGTTCCGCAACCTGACCGACAACGCCGTCAGCTATGCCGGCGAGGGTACGGTGATTGAACTCTCGGCCGAGCACCAGGCCGACGGGTGGCACTTCACCTTCAGCGACAACGGGGTGGGCGTGGCCGAAGCCCACCTGCCCCGCATCTTTGAGCGCTTCTACAGGGTGGACAAGGGCCGCAGCCGCAACATGGGCGGCACCGGGCTCGGACTGGCCATCGTCAAGAATGCCGTCCTGCTGCACGGTGGCCATATCACCGCCTGCAACAACGAGGGGGGCGGCCTGCGTTTCGACTTCATGTTAGAAGAAGTAGGGCGCACAACATAATAAATCGACAAAAAAAACGTTATATAAGACGTGAAAAAACGTTTATGGCTATTCATCGCTGCCTGTCTGACGCTGTCAGGGGCAAGGGCGCAGTACGACCCGTCGTTCAGTCACTACTGGGCGATGGAGACGTCGTTCAACCCTGCCGCGGCGGGCAAGGAGTCGAAGCTCAACGTGGTAGGTGCCTACAACATGACGCTGGCCGGTTTTGAGCACAACCCCAAGACGATGTACATAGCCGCCGACCTGCCCCTGTCGTTCTTAGGCGCCGTCCACGGCTTAGGCCTCCAGTTGCTGAACGACGACATCGGCCTCTTCTCCCACAAGAAGGTGGCCCTGCAGTATGCCTACAAGCACCGCCTGCTGGGCGGCACAATCAGCGTCGGCCTGCAGGGGGGGCTGCTCAGCGAGGGCTTCGACGGGTCGGGGGTAGACCTGGAGGACAGCAACGACCAGGTGTTTGCCAAGTCAGAGGTGACGGGAACGGGCTTCGACCTGACGGCCGGCCTCTACTACACCCACCGCAACTGGTATGTAGGACTCTCGGCCCAGCACATCACCGCACCGGTCATCGACCTGGGCGAAACCAACGAGCTGGAGATGTCGCGCAGCTATTATTTTACGGGCGGATACAATATTCGGCTCAGAAATCCGTTTCTTATGTTGCAGACCTCAGTCATGGGGCGTACCGACGGCGTAGCCTATCGGGGCGATGTGACAGCCCGTCTGCGCTACAGTCACGAGAAGCGCGTGATGTATGCCGGCATCTCCTGCAGCCCCACCAACTCGGTGTCGCTGCTTATCGGCGGACAGTTCCACGGCATCATGCTCGGCTACAGCTACGAGGCCTACACGTCGGCCATCAACATTGGCAACGGCAGCCACGAGTTGTTTGTGGGCTACCAGACCGACATCAACCTGGGCAAGAAAGGCCGCAACAGGCACCAGAGCGTGAGAATACTGTAAAGGTAAAAAAGGTAAAATAAGAAAACGAAATATGAAAACGATGATGAATAACAGAATGGTGAAAGGCATTAAGGGGAGAAAGGTTTTACCTTTTTACCTTTTTACCTTTTTACTCTTACTGACGTCCTGCTTCGGCAGCAAGGTGTCGTCGGGTGGCGGCGGCGAGGTGACGGGCAGCGGAGGCCGGGCGTTCTCCGAGCCGGCACCCTACGGAATGGTGCTGGTGAAACGCGGCCACCTGAAGATGGGCATCGAGCAGCAGGACTCCCTGTGGGGCAAGCAGACACCAGTGCGCGACATCTCGGTGGACGGCTTCTGGATGGACGATACCGAAATCACCAACTCGGAATACCGCCAGTTTGTGAACTACGTCCGCGACTCCATCCTGCGCGAGCGGATGGCCGACCCCAACTACGGCGGCGACGAGACCTACAAGATAGAGGAGGACAGGAACGGCGACCCCATCAAGCCCTACCTGAACTGGAAGAAGGCCCTGCCCCGCAAGCCTAACGAGGACGAGCAGCGGGCCCTGGAGAGCATCTACGTCACCAACCCCGTGACCGGCGAGAAGATGCTCGACGCGGCACAGATGAACTTCCGCTACGAGGTGTATGACTACACGACGGCCGCCCTGCGCCGCAACCGTCTGAACCCCGAGGAGCGCAACCTCAATACCGACGTGAAGGTAGACCCCAACGAGGTGGTGTGGATTTCGAAGGACACCGCCTACATCGACGACGAGGGCAAGATAGTGCGCGAGACGCTGAACCGTCCGCTCTCAGGCCCCTGGGACTTCCTCAACACGTACATTATAAATATCTATCCCGACACGACCTGCTGGGTGAACGATTTCCCCAATGCCGACAACGAGGTCTACATGCGCAACTACTTCTCCAACCCCGCCTACAACGACTACCCCGTGGTGGGCGTCACCTGGGAGCAGGCCAACGCCTTCTGCGCCTGGCGCACGGAGTACCTGCTGAAAGGCTTGGGGCCGGCGGCCCGCTTCGTGCAGCGCTACCGTCTGCCGACGGAGGCCGAGTGGGAGTATGCCGCCCGGGGCAAGGACGGGACGGAGTTTCCCTGGGAGAACGAGGACGTGGCGTCGGGCAAGGGCTGCTTCTTTGCCAACTTCAAGCCCGACAACGGCAACTACACCAAGGACGGCAACCTGATAACCTCGAAGGTGGGCATCTACAGCTCAAACACCAACGGGCTGTACGACATGGCCGGCAACGTGGCTGAGTGGACGTCGACCATCTACACCGAGGCCGGCGTGGACGCCATGAACGACGTCAACCCGCAGTTGCGCTACAACGCCGCCAAGGAAGACCCCTACCGGCTGAAGAAGAAATCAGTGCGCGGCGGCTCGTGGAAAGACCCCGAGAGCTACATACGCTCGGCCTGGCGTAGCAGTGAGTTCCAGAACCAGCCCCGAAGCTACATCGGGTTCCGCTGCGTGCGCTCACTGGCCAACACCACGAGCGAGAAGTTGAAGCCGGCCAGGAAGGCCAAGAGGAAATAGTAAATCGTAAATGGTCAAATTGTAAATCGTCATGACAAAGTATAGCAAATTCAATATCATCTACCGCTTGCAGAAGTGGCTGGACAGCGTCCCCGGACAGACGTTCATGAACTACGCCTACAGCTGGGGTGCATCCATCGTGATTCTGGGTACGCTCTTCAAGCTGACCCACCTGCCGGGTGCCAACTTCATGCTGTTCCTTGGCATGGGAACAGAGGTGGTAGTGTTCTTCATAGCAGCCTTCGACCGGCCCTTTGACAAGACGGCCGACGGTATGGACCTGCCTACGCACGTTGACGTGGAGACCCCCCTTTCAGCCCCCGAGGGTGCTACTATTGCCGGCATGCCCGGCGTGGCTGTCGCTACCGATGCTGAGGGCACCGCCGCTGTTGCCAGTGGCGGTGTAGTAGGCGGCGGTGGGGGAACGGTCATCATCGGCGGCGGCATCATTGGCGGCGGCACTGCCGCAACCGAGATGCAGCCTACGGGAAAGGACGCCGAGAGCGGAGCGCCGGTGGCCGATACGGAGGCCATTGCGGCTGTGGCTTCGTCGGTGACGACGATGGCCGGCGGCGCCGTGGTATCGCCAGTGCCACAGGTCAACCCGGAGCTGGAGGAGGCCACGTCGAACTACGTGGACGAGCTGAAGAGCCTGACCGAGATGCTGCATAAGGTGGCTGAGCAGAGCGAGCGGCTGACCCGCGACTCCGAGGAGATGGAGAACCTGAACCGCACGCTGACCGGCATCTGCAAGATCTACGAGATGCAGCTCAAGGGTGCCAGCCAGCAGATAGGCACCATCGACCAGATTAACGAGCAGACACGCAAGATGGCCGACCAGATAGCCGAGCTCAACCAGATTTACACCCGCATGATAGAAGCTATGACGGTGAACATGAATGTGGCCGCCCCGAAATCGTAAATCGAAAATACAGAAATCCCCACTATGGCAATAAAGAAAAGACCAGTCTCTCCGCGCCAGAAGATGATCAACCTAATGTACGTCGTCTTGATGGCCATGTTAGCGCTGAACGTCTCCAACGAGGTGCTCAACGGCTTCTCCATCGTGGAGGAAAGCCTGAAGCGCACGACGGCCAACGCTACGAAGGAGAACCTCGCCATATACGACGATTTTGCCACGCAGATGAAGGCCAATCCCCAGAAGGTGAAGGAGTGGTACGACAAGGCTATGTACGTGCGCCAGATGAGCGACTCGCTCTTCAACCTGGCCTACGAGCTGAAGATGGCCATCGTCAAGGAGGCCGACGGCGAGGACGGCGACCTGGACAACATACGCAACAAGGAGGACATGGAGGCTGCCAACCAGGTGATGCTCGCCCCGGGGCGCGGCCGCGGACAGGAGCTGTTCAACACCATCAACAACTACCGCAGCAAGATGCTCGACATGACCGTCAACGCACGCCAGAAGCGGACCATAGCCGAAATCCTGTCAACCACCATTCCTGAAGACCAGCGCACGCTGGGCAAGAATTGGCAGGAGTACATGTTTGAGTCGATGCCCGCCGCTGCTGCCGTCACGCTGCTGTCAACGCTGCAGAGCAGCGTGCGCTACACCGAAGGCGAAATACTGCACACCCTGGAGCAGAACATCGACGTGAAGGACATCCGCGTCAACGCCCTCGAGGCCTTCGTCATCCCCAATTCGCAGACCATCGTGCGCGGCGACAAGTTCTCGGCTCACATCGTGATGGCCGCCGTCGATACCACCCAGGTGCCCGAAATCTACATCGGCAACCAGAAGGTGACGCTGCGCGACAATCTGTATGAGCGCATCTGCGGCACGACGGGCGACTTCACCCTGGCCGGCTACATAGAGACGGTCAACGGCAACGGCGACCGCATACGTCGCGACTTCTCGCAGAAATACACCGTCGTAGACCCCTCGGCCACCGTCTCGGCCGACCTGATGAACATGCTCTACGCCGGTTACAACAACCCCATCAGCGTCTCCGTGCCGGGTGTGCCCCTGAACAAGATTCAGGCGACGATGTCGGGCGGCGGCACCCTGCAGCCCACAGGCCCCGGCAAGTATATCGCCCGGCCGTCGAAGGTGGGCGAGAATGTCACCATCACCGTCACGTCGACTAACACCGGCCGGCCGCAGCAGATGGGGCAGTTCACCTTCCGCGTGCGTAAGCTGCCCGATCCTACGCCTTTCATCGCCATGAAGGACGACCAGGGCAACCCCTCGCGGTTCCGTGGAGGCGGACTGCCCAAGCAGCAGCTGATGGCTATCGACGGCATAGGGGCCGCCATCGACGACGGCATCCTCGACATCACGTTCAAGGTGGTGTCGTTCGAGACGGTGTTCTTCGACAACATGGGTAACGCCGTGCCCATTCCCAGCAATGGCGCGCACTTCTCCGACCGCCAGAAGGACACCTTCCGCAAGCTGCAGCGCAACCGCCGCTTCTACGTCTCGCGGGTGACGGCCGTCGGTCCCGACGGCATCCAGCGTACGCTACAAAACCCAATGGAAATTATAGTAAAATAGTCATAGAATATGAAGAGACTTTTGTTCTTATTGATGATAGTGCTGACGGCTGGTGCCGCTGTGGCCCAGCCCAAGAAGAGCCGTGTGCAGCAGGCGCAGCAGAAGAGCCAGCAGAAGTCGGGCACCCAGAGCCAGCAGGGCATGACACGCCGCATGCAGATCAGCTATCCCGTGGCCTTCGACATGCCCGAGGACGTGGTGTGGCGCCGCGACATCTACCGCGAGATTGACCTCAACGACGATGCCAACGCCGGACTGTACTACCCCGTCCAGCCCCAGGGTAAGCAGCTCAACCTGTTTACCTACATCTTCAAGCTGGCGCAGAACGGCTACATACCCATCTATGAGTATTCGGTGGCCAACGACGGTAACGACGACTTCTCGGAGAGCGCCAAGGTGAAGTTCAAGACCGTACTCGACGACAAGCATATATTCTACGAGGAGGCCGACGGCAAGCTGAAGGTGGACAACAGCGACATTCCCTCGGCCGAGGTCACCAAGTACTATCTGAAAGAGAGCGCCTACTACGACCAGGCCAACTCGTCGTTCCGCATCAAGCCCCTGGCGCTCTGCCCCATCATGATGCGCGAGGACGACTTTGGAGGCGAGGCTACGCAGTACCCGCTGTTCTGGGTCAGGTATGCCGACCTGGAACCCTTCCTGAGCCGTCAGACGCTGATGACGTCGAACGTCAACAACGCTGCCGTCATGTCGATGGACGACTACTTCACGCTGAACAAGTACAAGGGAAAGATTTACAAGACCAACAACATGCTGGGCAAAACGCTGGCGCAGATAGCCGGCGGCGACTCTACCAAGCTGTCGGAGGAGCAGAAGCGCATAGAGGCCGAGCTGGCCGCGTTCAAGAACAACATCTTCGGCGACCAGGCTAAGAAAGACTCGCTCGACTCTATTGCCAACGCCCAGCCCGACGTCCTGAAGGCCAAGGCCAAGAAGGAGCGCCGTGCTAAGGAAAAGACCGAAAAGGCCAGCCGCCGCTCCAAGTCGTCGTCATCGTCATCGTCGAGTTCGGCAGCCCGCGTGTCGGTCCGCCGGCAGAGGCATTGAACATTTAACTTTGAACTTTGGAGTTGGTGAGAAAGAGGATTGTCATAATGGTGCTGATGTCCGTGGTGATGACATCTGTGTGGGGCCAGTCGTTGGTGAACTTCGGCTTCAAGGGCGGTATTGAGGTTATCAACATGAGTTTCAACGCCGACGCCCTGAAGGCGTCCAACCGCGCCGGCTTCTTCGTGGGGCCTTCGCTGCGGTTCAATCTCCCCATCGTCGGACTGGGTCTCGACGCGTCGGTGTTCTACAGCCAGCGCGACCTGAAGGCTGACGGCGAGAGTACGACGCAGAAGAGCCTGCTGCTGCCGGCCCACGTGCGCTACGGGGTAGGCATCGGCGACGTGCTGTCCATCTTTGTCACCGCCGGTCCGCAGTTCAGCTTCAACTTAGGCAACGACGTGTTCCACTGGACCGACGAGAACGGCAACGACAGCCATTTCACCTTTCAGAACACTCTGCTCAGTGCCGACTTGGGCGCTGGCGTGACCATCGGCAGACATCTCGAAGCCGCCGCCTATTACAACATCCCGGTAGGAAAGACGGGCGACTTCACCTGGGAGAGATTAGGCGACAAACTGGGCGACGAGACGTGGAACAGTGCCAGGTCGCGCACTAATGCGTGGCGTGTCTCGCTGGCCTATTATTTCTAAGCAGCCTTGCGGTTCGTCGATGTCATACTGCCCCTGCCTCTCAACGGCACTTTTACCTACTCCGTCCCCCAGCAGTTTGAAGACCAGGTAAAGGCCGGCTGCCGTGTGCTCGTCTCCTTCGGCCGCAACAAGCAGTACGTGGGCCTCATTGCCGGCGCCCACGACCGTCAGCCCGAAGGCTACGAGGTGAAACCCCTGCTGCTGCTGATAGACACGCAGCCCATATTGCTTCCCCATCAATACAAGCTGTGGCTATGGATAGCCGACTACTACATGTCGCCCATCGGCGAGGTGTTCAAGGCCGCGCTCCCCGCCGGGCTGAAGGCCGAAGACGGCTACAAGCCCAAGACCGAGACCTACATCCGGCTGACCGAGACCTACCGCAACGAGACGGCCCTGCACGTAGCCCTGAACCTGCTGCAGCGGGCACCCAGACAGCTGAAAGCCTTCAGCGACTACCTGACCCTGTCGGGCTGGGATGAGGGCGAGGGCGGTGCCGTGACCCGCGACGAGCTGCTCAACGAGGGCCACACGCTGCAGACCATCAGCCTGCTGCAGAAACGCAACATGCTGGAGACCTACGAGGTGGAAGTGGGACGGCTGAACCACGGCGGCGAGCCCCACCCCGAGAACATCAAGCGGCTGAGTGCCCCTCAGGAGAAAGCTTACAACGAGATACTCTTCTCGTTTCTGAAGAAGCCGGTCACCCTGCTTCACGGTGTCACCTCCAGCGGAAAGACCGAAATTTACATCCACCTCATCCAGCGCGAGATAGACCAGCACCGCCAGGTGCTCTACCTGCTGCCTGAGATAGCCCTGACGGTGCAGATGATGGAGCGCCTGCAGCGCGTCTTCGGCGACCGGTTAGGCATCTACCACTCCCGTTACAGCGATGCCGAGCGGGTGGAAATCTGGCAGAAGCAACTCTCCGGCCATCCTTACGACGTCATCCTCGGAGCCCGTTCTGCCGTCTTCCTGCCCTTCCAGCGTCTTGGCCTGGTCATCATCGACGAGGAGCACGAGACCAGTTTCAAGCAGCAAGACCCTATGCCCCGCTATCATGCGAGGAGCGCGGCGATTATGCTGGCGCATCAGCCCCAGGAGGTCCAGTCCCTCCCCATAGAGAAGGGAGAGGCTGGGGGCGGGCCCGCCAGAGTGCTCCTCGGCTCCGCCACCCCTTCCATGGAAACCTATTACAATGCCCGGACGGGTAAGTACGGCTACGTGCAGCTGACGGAGCGGCATGCGGGGATAGAGATGCCCGAGATACAGGTGGTGGACACCGCCGACCTGCAGCACCGCAAGATGATGAGCGGCCCCTTCTCGCCGCTGCTGCTGACGCGGGTGCGCGAAGCCCTGGAGCGCGGCGAGCAGGCCATCCTCTTCCAGAACCGGCGGGGCTATGCCCCGCTGATAGAGTGCAAGCAGTGCGGATGGGTGCCCCACTGCCAGAACTGCGACGTCTCGCTGACGCTGCACCGCCAGATGAACCAGCTGACGTGCCACTACTGCGGGGCTGTCTACCAGGTGCCGCTGGCCTGCCCGGCCTGTGGCGGCACTGACCTGCAGACGCGGGGCTACGGCACCGAGAAGATAGAGGCCGACGTGCGCGACATCTTCCCCGAAGCGCGCATCAGCCGCATGGACCTCGACACCACCCGCACCCGCAATGCCTATGAGCGCATCATCAGCGACTTCGGTACCGGGCGCACCAATCTGCTCATAGGCACCCAGATGATCAGCAAGGGTCTGGACTTCGACCGCGTCTCGGTGGTGGGCATTCTCAACGCCGACACCATGCTCAACTACCCCGACTTCAGGGCCTACGAGCATGCCTACATGATGATGGCGCAGGTCAGCGGACGGGCCGGGCGCAAGAACAAGCGCGGCCTGGTCATCCTGCAGACGCGCCAGCCCTCGTCGCCCGTCATCCAGTGTGTCGTGCGCAACGATTTTGACGCTCTCTACCAGATGCTCAGCACCGAGCGGCGCGAGTTCCACTATCCGCCCTACTACCGGCTGGTCTACGTCTACCTGAAGCACAACAAGGAGGCGCTCGTGGAGACCGCCTCCCAGGAGATGGGCTTCAGGCTGCGCCAGTGGTTTGGCGGCCGTGTGCTGGGACCTGACAAGCCCGGCGTGGCGAGGGTCAAGTCGCTCTCCATCCGCAAGCTGGTACTGAAGCTGGAGCCCCAGCTCAACATGGCCGACGTGCGCAAATACTTAGCGCTTGCCCAGCAGCAGATGCTGCAGGACAAGCGCTACGCCTCCCTTCAGGTCTACTACGACGTAGACCCTCTTTAGAACTTATAGTCTATGCCTACGCCGACGACGTTGTTGGTGCGCGAGAAGGTTTCCTGCCCCAGCTGCGACGTCTTGGTGTAGTCGCTGTAGAGCGATATGAAGTAGCCCGCGTTCAGGCGCAGTTTCTCGGTGACGTTCCATGCACCGCCTATGCCTATGGAGTAGCTGTCGCAGGCGAACGACGTGTCCTGCTGGTAGTCGTCGCTCAGGCCGTAGTCGGTGCGCTGTCCGCCGAGGCTGACGGTCCAGCGGTCGTTGATGTCGTACTCGGCGCCCAGCTGCACTTCGTGAGTGCCGCGCGTCAGGTGCTCCTGGCGGTTGTCGGCCATCTTGGCGTTCTTGTCGTCAAAGAAGTGGTATTCCGCCGTGGCGCGCAGCCTGGGCGTCAGCTCGTAGCCTACGGCCACGGCCAGCAGTGCGGGCATGTCGTAGCGCGTCTTCACCCCGTCCATGTAGCCCGCCATCCTTGAGCCAAAGACCTTAGCCGTCTGCTCCGGCGTGTTGCCCATAATCTCGGCCTTCAGCTCCTTCGTGTCGTTCTCGGTCTCCAGCTTGGTGCGGAACTCATAGCGGGCGGCCACCGTCAGCGGCCCCTGGTGGAAGTCAACGCTCACGATGGGCGCAAAGCCCCAGCCCTTCTGCGGGCAGTCCAGCTGCAGGTTGACCAACTTTGTGCCGCTCATGTCGGCCACCACGTGGCCCTTGTAGTAGCCGTCATAGTAGTTGGCGCGGAAACCGACGGCGGCCGACAGCCAGTCGGTCAGCCGGTAGGCCACGTTCACCTGCCCGCCGTAGATGTACTGCTTGCCCTTCATCTCTGAGTCGAGGGTGTACGGAGCCTGCATACTGCTGAGCGCAATCATCGTCCTGACAGGCACATTGAACATGGGCACGCCGTCGCTGTACTCCACGAAGCCACCGCTGCCCACGATGCCTATCATGGCCGACACGGCCAGGCGGTCCTTCCTGTAGCTGGCAAAGAGGGCCGGCACGATGGGCGCCGAGGCCTTGCCCTCGTAGGTGGTGCCGCCCAGCTCAATGTCGCGCCTCTGCCACGGCTTTTGGAAGTCGAGCGACATCTGGAAACCCTCGTACCCCCACACCAGTCCGGCGGGGTTGGAGTAGGCGGCGTCAATCTCCATCGAGGCGCCGCGGGCCATCATGCGGTCGAAGGCAATGTGGTAGTTGGTGTTGGTCATCAGTCCTCCGGCACTGGCTGTCATCGTCAGGCACAATGCGCCGGCACTCATCAAAAGCTTTAATTTCATCATGGTTGACAATATTTAGTTCGTATTTCGGTGCAAAAATACGAAAAATCTGCCAATATTTATAATTTTTATATATTAAAATAAGGTTTATATGAAAAAAGATTGTAAATTTGCAACGATTTAGCAAAAAATCATTTTCAAATAACTATAACTATCATTATTGCTTATGACAAACAACTACTTCAAGCACGTGTTGCTGGCAGCTGGTTTGCTGTCGGCCACGACGGTGTCGGCCATCAGCCTGCCTTACGCCAAGGCTCCTGTCGACGGCAAGACCTACATCCTGGCCAGCAGGGTGAAGCCCGCTGCCTTTCTGCGTCCCACCAGCTGGGACAGTTCGCTCTACCTGCAGGGCTACGACCTGAACGAGCAGCAGAAGGCTGCCTTCACCGCCAAGCTCAACGACGACGGCACATGGACCTTCTACAGGGACGTCGTGGAAGAGGTGGAGGGCGACGAGCCTTACACCTACCAGGTCTACATGGGTATTCCCTCAGGTACTGACAACCTGCGTATCCAGGAGTACGACCCCGTCAGCTGGACGGTGGAGCCTACCGAACTGAGCGACTACTACATGCTGAAGGCCGGCGTCGGCCAGGGCAACGCGCTCACCGAGGGCGGCTATCTCCACCTGAACAACGGCGGCGAGTTCCTGGTTATCACCGAGACCACCAACCAGTGGTTCCCCGACTTCTACGGCGGCATACAGCGCGACGAGTTTGAGGAGCCTGTTTACGACGAGAGCGGCTTCGTGGTGCCCTTAGACCCTGTTTCGCGCTACTGGGCCTTTATCGAGATCGACGACGTGCCGGCCTACAGCGTCAAGGTGCAGCTCTACGCCCTCATCCAGGAGCTGGAGGCCAGTGCCGCCCAGAACGAGGCCATGAAGGCCGGTTTCCAGCAGGCTATCGATGCCGCCACGCCCTACTATGAGAAGGAAACCTTCACCGAGGAGGACCTGGCCGCTGCCAAAGCCATCATCGATGCCAAGAACGCCCTCTACAAGGAGATAACGGCGGCACAGACGCTGCTCGGCGAGCAGACCGACGCCGCCCTGCAGGCAGCTATCAGCACCGCCGTCAACGACTTCAACACACAGGCCGGCATTGAGGCCCTGGCCGCTGCCCAGAGCGCCCTCAAGGCTGCCGAGACGGCCTTCGCCATGAGTGGCGACGACCTCACCACGCTGGGACAGAACATGAGCTTCGAGGACCTCTCGGCCCAGAACGGCAGCGAGACGTCGGGCGTGGCCGGTGCTCCCTTCGGCTGGAACGTCTACGTCAACGGCCAGCAGGTGGTGACTGCCGACGATGTGAGAAATGCCGGCATCGCCAACTGGCACGGTGTCAACAGCGACTCCGAGGGCGACGCCAAGGACGGCAGCTACGCTTTCGGACTGTGGACCGGCGGCGTGCCCAAGTATGAGATTTCGCAGACTATCAACAACCTGGAGAACGGTTCCTATACCATTACCGCCGGCGTCATGGTGGGTGCCAACGGCAACGGCTCGCGCCGCACCACCCAGCGACTCTTCGGCAACCTCAACTCCAAGTACTTCGCCTTCGAGGAGGATTACAACAAGGAGCAGCTCGACAACAGCGAGGTCTACAGCTTTGAGGGCCTTGAGGAGCCTGTCACCGACCGTCTGCTGCAGACAATGACGGTACGCGCCTTCGTCTACGACGGCACGCTGACCTTCGGCCTGCGCACCGACGGCAACATTGCCGCCGCCAACCGCGAGACGGGCAACAGCGCCGGTGGCGACGGATGGTTCAAGCTCGACAACTTCCACATCACCAAGGACGGCTACATAGCCGAGGACGCAATGGCCGTCTACAACCACTTTGCCGATGTCTGCAACGACCTGATGGGCGAGACCATGCAGGAGAGCGTCGAGACCGCCGTCAAGGCGCTCTTGGACGGCTCGGTCAGCGCTTCCAGCAGTCAGGACGACATCATCAACGCTATCATCGGCCTGAAGGACTTCTATCCCACTGTCCAGGCGTCGGTCGATGCCTACGCTAAACTGCAGGAAGCCATCAACAAGGGCACTGCCTACTCCATAGAGTATCAGTACAGCGCCAGCGTCGACGACTTCAGCGACCTGCTCATGTCGGCTCAGGACATGTACGAAGAACGCTGGGCCGGCACCAGCGACATTGCTGACATGATAGCCAAGATTGACGAAGGCATAGAGGAACTGAAGGCCACGGCCGTCACCATAGGCGACATCACCTACGTGCTGAAGAACCCCAGCTTCGAGGATCTGAGCAGCCAGAACAACTCGCCCAGCGACGGCGCACAGCCCGCACCCGCCGGATGGACGCTGAAGGTTGACGGCGAGCAGGTGAGCACCGTGGGCGGCGGCTGGTGCGCCATCAACCGTGGCGACGCCATCAGCGTGACCGACGACGAGGGCAACTTCTACGACCACCAGTACACCGACGGCGAGTTCCTCTGGGGCATCTGGAACGGCAACATACCCGAGGTAGAGCTCAGCCAGACGCTGAAGAACCTGCCCGCCGGCAACTATACGCTGCAGGCCGACGTGATGGTAGAGTTCAACTGGGCCGGCAACTGCCTGACCACCCAGCGCCTCTTTGCCAACGACTTCGTGCAGATGTTCGGTTCGGAGGGCTACCATGAGATCAACCTGCCCGAGGATGCCCGCAACGCCAAGGTGGTGACCTACGCCGGCTACACCTGTGACGGCAGCGACCCCCTGACGCACCTGCTGCGCCCGATGGAGGTCAACTTCGACGTCGATGAGTCGGGGGTTGCCGTTATCGGCTTCCGCACCAACAGCATGAGCGACCTGGGCGAACTGCAGGGCAGCGGCAAGGGCTGGTTCAAGCTCGACAACTTCCGCCTGACCTACAACAGCGAGGAGGTATCGACCGGCATTGCTGCCGTAGAGCCGAAGGCGACTCCCGCCGCCAGTGCCGTTTACGGCCTCGACGGCCAGCGCCGCACTCAGCTGCAGCGTGGCCTCAACATCGTCCGCACCGACGGCAAGACGGTGAAGATGATAGCCAAGTAATATACATGGTGTTCAGCCCGCCAGTAGGGCTGAACACCATCTATAATTAACTCCTTCTGACTCCTCAACTTGAGAAAGTTGAATAAATATGACTGTTGGAGTGAACTCTATTTTTCTTTAGCCAGACACTCTACCGCTTCGACGAAAGCCTCGGCCTTGGGCAGTAGAAATTCTACACTGCTTGCATCGCGATAGGCATAAGCTTCATAGTCGCTGATATGTCGCTGGTTGAAGAGGTCTGCCAGCGTGGAGCCATGCTCAATAGAGAGCAATCCCTTACGGATAAAGTGCATAGAAATCATGGCCTTCACGCCATTGTGGGTAGATGTGTCGATACCATTGGCCGTCAGTAAAGCTCGACAGGCATTGAAACATGCATAATAGAGACGAGTAACGGCACCGTTGAAATACCCTCCATCGCGTAGGTATTTGGCCTCTGCAAGCGACTCGTGAGCCCTCTCAAAATAGTATGCAACTAAATCATTACGCTGCTCGGTTGTCATCTGCTCTTCTTTCATAGCGTTACCCCTTCTCGCTTGACGTTTAGGTAGAATGGGGTTATCACCTTTGGATGTTCCCATTGATGGCGTGGTAGTACAAGGGTACTGATGACGACACCCGACATGATTTCTACCTCGTAAAGCTTGCTTATAATGTAGTGCTCACGTTCTGGAGACACCTTGTCTTCTGGTAGGAGAATCAGCAGGTCGATGTCGCTGTCAGGACAGGCATCACCACGCGCCTCAGAACCATAGAGTATAGTCTGAGCTTCGGGCAGATAGCTCCTTGTCTGCTCCCTAATCTTATCTACAACATGAGTTCGTCTCATACTTTTCGTTGCAAATATACTATTTTATTTCTTCTCCACCAAACTTTCCGTAGTTTTTATTTTGTTTTACCCTGTTCAAGTTTCTTATTCGCTCTACTTTCAGAGTAGGAAGGAGTTATCGGCCTTTGGCCTCATGCAGTTAGAAGTCATTAGTCTGGCTCTCCGCAAGCCTTAGAAGTGATTGTCGTTGTTAGTCATTTGACTTTCTAACTCCTCAACTTGTTGCCCTACAGTTCCAGCAGCTCCTTCAGCTTGTCGATGGTGATTTTGATTTTCTCGTAGTTGTCCATCAGGCTGACGTCCAGCG
>CAMNJY010000040.1 GCA_946541745.1 uncultured Prevotellaceae bacterium | reverse complement strand
TGTGCAGGTTCAGATACTCGTCGGAGCAGACCTCAATCTCGCCCCACTTGCCGTCGCGATAGTAGCAACGGACGTTGTAGTCGGTCTTCATGTAACCGAAGGACAAATTTGCCCAGTCTAAATTCTTCATTGGTCGTATATAAAAAATAGTTTCTGAAACGTTCGGCAAAAGTACGCATATTTGCCGAAAAGGCCAAATTTTCAAAAGAAAAGTTGCACCCTTTAAGAATTATTTCACCGATTTCTTGCGCGTTAGCTGAAAAATAGCTATCTTTGCCGGCAGTAGAGATTTAACAAACAACCGTGTGATGATGAAAAAGCAACTATTACTTCTGGCTTTGCTGGCAGCTGCCGTGACCGCCGGCGCCGGCAACGTGGTGGATAACGATGAGGACAAGAGCGAGGTACACGACGGCCTGGTGATGAACGAGGGCGAGAACGACGCCTTCTCGATGCACTTCCAGGTGGGTGTCGACGTGCCTGTGAGCGTACCTGACGGCATGAGCTTCGCCCCCCTCCGCTCGTGGGAAATCCAGTGGACCGTCATACAGTATGACTATACGCTGAAGAGCACCAGCACCACCTTCTCGGCGGGCCTGGGACTCAACTGGCGCAACTATACCCTGAAGGGTCATGACCAGATGTTTGGCAAGGTGAACGACTTCATCGCCGTGGGTACCCCCGACGGCGGCATTGACAACCTTGCCTCCAGTATCCACACCCGCTCGCTGGTTGTGCCCCTGCTCGTCAAGCAGCGGTTTTCCAAGAATTTTGCTATCTCGCTGGGTGGCCAGCTGAACTGGAACTTCTATGCCCGTGTGGTCAACCAGTTTGAGAATGGCGACGAGAAGTTCAACGTTGACACCAGGAAGATAGGCGAGCGGCCCGTCACCGTCGACATCCTTGGCATCGTCCACCTGTGGAAACTCGGCCTCTACTGCAAATACTCACCCATGAGTGTGCTGAAGACCGACCGTGGCCCCGAGTTCAAGTCCTTGGCCTTCGGCCTCTACTTCTAATCGGGGCGTCCAGCTGAGTCATCACCCTATAGGGCTTTTTTCTGATAGCTATACCACATGCGCGTGTGCGCAGGCATGTAGCCGAGGGAGAAGCCTCGGGTACGGCGGCCTCCGGTTAAGCGTCATGCGCGTGTGCGCAGGCGAGGAGGCTCATGCCCGCGGCATCGAAGAGGCATTCTTTCCCTATGCCTCCTGGTGCTTCTTACCAAACTCGGGGTCGATAGTGATGAAGGCGGCCACGAGGAAGGTGACGACACAGAGGGCCATGACGATGATGAAGAACGTGCTGTAGCCCACGGCGTCCTTCAGGTAGCCGGAGACCATGCCGGGCAGCATCAGCCCTAAGTAGGTGAGGCCGGTGCAGATGGCATAGTGCGACGTCTTGAACTCGCCCATGCTGAAGTAGAGCATGTAGAGCGTCAGGGCGGTGAAGCCGAACCCGTAGCCAAACTGCTCTATGAAGAGGCAGCCGCTGATGAGGACCAGGTTGGACGGCAGGGCCAGGCTCATGTAGACGTAGACGAGGTCGGGCAGGGTGATGGCGCAGACCATGGGCCACAGCCACCGCTTCAGCCCGTCGCGGCTGGCCAGCATGCCGCCGACGATGCCGCCCAGCAGGAGGCCTATGAGGCCGACGGTGCCGTTGGCCAGTCCGTACTCCTGGGGCGAGAGCCCCAGTCCGCCCTCAGTGGTGGGGCGCATGAGGAAGGTGGCCGCCATCTTGGTGAGCATGGCCTCGGGGAAACGGTAGAGGAAGATGAAGAGCAGGGCGAACACCATCTGCTTGAGCGGCAGCTTGGTAAAGAAGGTGACAAACATGCGCACAATGCCGTGGGCCACCTCGCCGGGACTGGCGTTGCCGCGGCGGTCGGCGGCAGGCCGGGGCATGATGGCGCCGTGGTACAGCCACAAGGCTATGAAGACGCCTGCCAGTCCGTAGAACACGAGGCTCCAGGTGAAGGCCACCTGGTTGCGGAAGTACACCTGCAGCACGCCGGCCACCGGCACCAGCACACCGTTGCCCAGGATGACGGCTATGCGGTAGAAGGTGTTGCGTATGCCCACAAACCAGGCCTGCTGGTGGTCGTCGAGTTCGAGCATGTAGTAGCCGTCGGCGGCTATGTCGTGGGTGGCGCTGGCAAAGGCCATGAGGAAAAAGCAGAACATGGTGCCCTGAAACCAGAAGTCGGCATTGAGGGTGAAGGCAATGCCGGCCAGCGACGAGCCTAAGAGCACCTGCATGGCGAGCACCCACCACCGCTTGGTCTTATAGAGGTCTACGAAGGGGCTCCAGAAGGGCTTGATGACCCAGGGCAGACCTAACCAGCTGGTGTAGAGGCCTATCTCGCCGTCGGTGAGTCCTAACTGCATGTACATGACGACGGCAACGGTCATGACAATCACGTTGGGCAGTCCCTCGGCTATGTAGAGCGAGGGCACCCAGGTCCACGGGTTGCGCCCGGTGTTGTAAGTGGGGTGTTGAGAATTGTGAGTTTTCACTTTGGTGTTGTGTTAGTTTTGAGATTAGTCATAGATGCGTTCGATGGCGGCACCACGGTAGTAGTAGAGCAGGATGTCATCATAGCTGTGGCCCTGGTGGCCCATGACGGCGGCGCCTATCTGGCAGAGGCCTACGCCGTGGCCCCATCCCCGGCCGTGGAGCACGAAGCCCGACGCCGACTTCTCGACGTCGAAGCACGAGCTGTAGAGGTGGGTGCGGCTGAGGGTGCGGCGTATCTCCAGCTCCTTGCCGATGGTGAAGGAACGCTTGGTGCCTACGATGCGCAGTTTCCAGATGCGGCCGCTGCGTCCGCGTTCCAGTGGCACGAGGTCGGTCACGGTGCCCAGGTCCGTCTTCAGCTTGCTGTTGACCAGGTCGGTGAGCTCTTCCCGGGTGTAGGCCACCGTCCAGCGGTAGAAGTCGGGAGTCTCGCGGTCGTAGTCGTTGAGTACCTGCGAGAGGATGGTGCGGTCGGTGGTGTTGCAATAAGGGCAGGGCACGGAGGTGAGGTAGGGCTTGGGCGTGTCTTCCCAGCAGTACTGGAACTCCTCGGTACGGCCGCCGCAACACTTCGAGAAGCGTGCGTCGCAGATGTCGCCGTCGTAGGTGAGTATCTGTCCGCGCGTCTGGCGCACGGCCTCTGCCACCGAGGGGTTGCCGGCGTTGGTGATACCCTGGTAGCGCTGGCAGTGGTCGTCGGCACAGACGTCGTAGATGGTGTGGTCCTCGCGGTCGTACCAGCGTATGAGTTCGTCGTCCTTCTTGGTGAACGAGAAGAAATTGTCGGTGCCGCCTTTGCTGAGGCGCCGCCGCTTCTCCATCTGCGCCAACAGCCAGGACCGGCTGATGACAGCGTGGGCTTTGAGCAGTTCGAGCGACGAGGTGGCCGACATCTCGCTGGAGATGACGCTGGTCAGGTAGCGCTCCACGGGCAGCTCGTTGATGGCCGTTATCTGGTCGCTCTCTACCACGAGCCGCAGGGTGCCGTTGAAGCGCTGCGTCTGGCGGCGCTCCCAGTGGAAGCCTGAGCCTATGGTGACGTCGTGGAGCGAGAACGAGGCATCGGCCGACTGTGGCGTGAAGAGCAGCTCGCGGTACTGCTGGCCGTGCCAGAGGATGCCGCCCTCGCTGAAGGCCACCTCCTGGCGGCCGCTGATGGCGGCACCCTTGGCCGTGTAGGGGGCGTTGAGGGTGAAGCTGATCTGGCTGGCGCTGATGATGCCGACGCTGACCAGCGGCTCCTTGGTGGGCAGGCCCTTGGCGGCCTGTCGCTTCTCGTTTTTCTTCTCCTCCTTGGTGCTGGCGGCGGGATGCTGCAGGCGGTCGATGACGGCAGCCATGGCCTCGGCGGGCAGCGACACCTCCTGAAGTATGGCCACGGCCTGCTCGGCGGTCAGCGCTTCGAAGTCCTCCTGCCGGGGGGTGATGATGAGGCCGGCCATGTCGATGGCCCCCGGCGACACCATTACCCGGCCGTAACAGTCGGGACGGTGCTTGGCGCGGGGGAAGACCACGGCCAGGTAGTCGTCGCCCTTGCGCCAGGCCACGATGTTCATCATAGGCTCGGGTTCATCGTTGGCGGCACCCTGTGCCAGATGGCCAGGACACTGCGGACTGCGCATAGAGGAATAGAGGCGTGCGAAGAGCTGCTCACCGGCTTCGCGGGAGCGGGAGCGTATGAGAAATGCCGGGCAGAAGTAGTCGTCGATGACGGAGAGGTCGTCGCCCTCGGCCAGCGTGACAAGGGTGGTGAGGTTGCGCGAGAGCCGCTGCCAGGAGTCTATAAGGGGCAGCACGCCGGGCATGCCGGCCTGCAGGTGTGCATGGTCGGGAGCCGAGGCTCCGCAGAGGGGACCGTTGTAGAATACCATCAGTTCGGGGTAGTCCTTCAGCAGGCGGTACACCTCGCCATACATGTCGCGGATGGCCTGCGGCTGGTGCTTCAGCGTGGGCAGGGTGAAGTGCATGGGCAGTATGGGGAAGGGGTTGACCAGCAGTTCCCATCGTCCGTCGACCACGCGGTGCAGCTGCTCCTTGGGCCGGTTGGCGGCACAGAGGAAGCAGGGCCTCTCGCTGAGGCTGCGGCTGTCAATCCTGGCGCCGGTGGAGCCTATGCGCGCCGGGTTCCACTGCAGCACGACGGCAGAGGTGCCCAGGGTGAGCTCGCGGGTTTGCACGTTGTTGAGCTCACGATAGCGGGTGCGCACTTCGGGCCACGTCTGCAGCTGGCGGTCGAAGAAGCGCTGCAGGGTGGAGTCGGCCATGGCCTGGTCGTCGTTGCCGCCGACCATGCGCCGGCGGGCCTCGATCTCGAGGGTGCGCAAACGGTCTTTGTAGAGGTTGTTGGCATTGACGCGCTCCACGGAGAGGGCAGCGTCGCTATTGCCGCCCCAGCGGCGGCAGAGGTACAGCTCGTCGTAGATGCGCCCTATGCGGTAATGGCGTGAGAAAGCCAGCCCCAAGGCATAGTCCTCGCCGTAGCTGGTGTTGGGAAACTGCAGCTGGCGCAGCAGGGGGGTGAAGAAGGCGCGGGGCGCGCCTAAACCGTTGATGCGCAGGACGTTGTTAGGGCCGTTCTCGTCGGTCCACTCGCGGTGGTCGATAAGCCCCGGCGGCAGGGTGTTCAGGTCGAAGTCGCACATGCGGTAGCTGCCGATGACCATGGCCGCCTTCTGGCGGCGGAAGGCGTCGACCACCTGCTGCAAGGTGTGGGGCGAGGAATAGAGGTCGTCGGAGTCGAGCTGTACGGCGAAGCGGCCGCAGCGCGGGTCGTTGATGGCCATGTTCCAGCAGCCGCCGATGCCGAGGTCGGTGCGCTGCGGGGTGATGACGTGAAGGTTGTTGCAACACGGTTGTACCATACGGGACAGGATGTCGGCGGTGCCGTCGGTGGAGTGGTTGTCAACCACGATGACGTTGTAGGCGAAGGTGGTCTGCTGCTGCAGGGCACTGCTGACGGCGTCGGCGATGGTCTTGGCACGGTTGTAGACGGGGATGACCACCGTAGCCTCTACCGGGAATTCCTGCTCGTCGAAGTCGGGCGTGCGGTAGAAGGAGGGGTCGATCTTGGCCCCGATGGCGGCCAGGTGGGCCGTGGCGGCCTGTTCCATCTCGACCTGCACCTCGCGGTTGCGGGGGTTGACATAGTCAAACTGCTTAATCCCCGATGCCCTCGTGTCGGCTTCGACCTCGGTGTAGAGGGTCTCGTTAAGGTGCAGCAGTGTGCCCTCGCGGCTCAGGAAGAGGCGCAGGGCATAGAGCCCGGCGTACTCGTAGTCGTGCTCGCCGGCCTGCATGGCAAAGGTGTGTAGCAACTGGGTCTTGATAAGCAGCAGCGAGCCGAAATCGAAGTCGTCGCGGATGGCCCCCAGCTGGTAGTCGATGACGGGATGGCGCTCCTCGTGCCACTGGCCGTCGGTGAACCGGCGCTCTATACGGTCGGCATAGACGAGGGCGGCCCCGGAGTCGAGGGCCACGCGGAGCAGCCGTTCGAGGGCACCCTGCCCCAAGGTGACGGGTGCAGGCTTGGTGAACAGCAGCACGTAGGGGGCCCGGGCCTGCTCGGCCATGCTCATGACGACCTGGCTGCTGGTCATGGAAGCAGTCCAAAATATATTCCTCACCGACAGACTCTCGTCGAGCTGGTCAGCGGTGCCGGCCATGGCCTGACGGTCGAAATCGGGGAGGAAACAGTCTATCATGTGTCTCATATTTGCAAAATTTCGTGCAAAATTACAATAAAAATCCGTAACTATCGAAGGAATTGCAAAGATTTTTGTAATTTTGCAGCCACAATAATAAAACTGTAAGAAAAATATGAAGAAGCTATTAGCCACTGTCATTTTAGCAGGGCTGGCCTTGGGCACAACGGCTCAGAAGCCCGCCATCCCGCAGAGTAAGGACATAGAGGACAAAGTAGAGAAGACCCTCCAGAAGATGACCCTCGACGAGAAGATAGGCCAGATGCTGGAGCTGAACTTCGACGTCATGGGCAGCATGAAGGCGGAGAACGCCAAGGTAGACCGTGCCAAAGTGCGGTCGCTGATGGAGCAATATGGAGCGCCGAAGGCGGAGATAGACAAACTGCTGAAGATGAAAGACGCGCAGATCGTAGAGCGTTTCGGCAGTCACCCGGTAGATATCTACGAGGGCGGCGCTCAGCGGGTATGGAAATTGAACGAGACGATGCTCGACACCATCATGAAGAAATACAAGGTGGGCTCGATACTCAATGCCCCCGGCACGAGGGCCCACACCGTGGAGCAGTGGCAGTACTGGATAAGGCTCATCCAGGAGAAGTCGATGAAGTACATGGGAATCCCCGACATCTACGGACTCGACCACAACCACGGCGTCACCTACACCCAGCAGGGGACGCTCTTTCCGCAGCCCATCAACCTGGGAGCCTCGTTCAATACCGAACTGGCGCGCCAGATGGCCGAGGTGACGGCCTATGAGAGCCGCGCCGGCAACTGCCCGTGGGTCTACAACCCCGTGGTAGACCTGGGACGCGACCCCCGGTGGCCGCGCATCTATGAGAGCTTCGGCGAGGACGCCATCGTCAACGCACGGATGGTGGAGGCAGAGATCAAGGGATACCAGGGCGACGACCCCAACCACTTAGGCCCCTACCATGTGGCTACGAGCACCAAGCACTACTTTGCCTACGGTGCTCCCTGGACGGGCAAGGACCGCACGCCGGCCTACATCTCGCCACAGATGCTGCGTGAGAAATATTTCGAGCCGTTCAAGGCCGCAGCCCTTGCAGGCACACTGACCATGATGGTCAACTCGGCCTCCATCAACGGCATGCCCGTACATGCCAGTTACGAGTATCTGACGAAATGGCTCAAGGACGACCTGCAGTGGGACGGCATGCTCGTCACCGACTGGGCCGACATCAACAACCTCTTCCAGCGCGAGCATGTGGCCAAGGATAAGAAGGACGCCATCCGCATAGCCATCAATGCCGGCATCGACATGTCGATGGACCCCTACAGCGTGGACTTCTGCATTCTGCTGAAGGAGCTTGTGAACGAAGGCAAGGTGCCCATGTCGCGTATCGACGATGCCGTGCGCCGCATCCTCCGTGTGAAGTACCGCCTCAACCTCTTCGACCAGCCCAATACCGGCGGCAAGGGCTATGAGAAGTTCGGCTCGGAAGAACATGCAAGGCTGGCCCTCGCTTCGGCCGAGGAGACCATCGTCCTGCTCAAGAACAAGGACAACATACTGCCGCTCGCCAAGGGCCGCAAGATACTGCTCACCGGCCCCAATGCCAACCAGATGCGCTGTCTGAACGGCGGATGGAGCTACACATGGCAGGGGTCGAAGGCTGAGGACCTCTCAGAAAAGTACAACACCATCTACGAGGCCCTCTGCAACAAGTACGGCAAGGACAACATCATACTCGAGCAGGGCGTCACCTACAACGAGAACGGTGCCTACTACGACGAGAACACGCCCGAGATAGACAAGGCCGTCAGTGCTGCCGCAAAGGCCGACGTCATCATAGCAGCCATCGGCGAGAACAGCTACACAGAGACACCGGGCAACCTGACCGACCTGTGGCTCTCGGAGAACCAGCGCAACCTGGTGAAGGCACTGGCCAAGACGGGCAAGCCCGTTATCCTCGTGCTCAACGAAGGCCGCCCGCGACTGGTGGCCGACATCGAACCGCTGGCCGCTGCCGTGGTGAGCATCCTCATTCCCGGCAACTACGGCGGCGACGCCCTGGCCAGGCTGCTGAGCGGCGAGGCCAACTTCTCGGCCAAGCTGCCCTACACCTATCCCAAGGAAATCAACTCGCTGATGAACTACGACTACAAGGTGAGCGAGGAGGTGGGCACCATGGCCGGCGCCTACGACTACGACGCCAAGGTGTCGCTGCAGTGGCCCTTCGGCTACGGTCTGAGCTACACCTCTTTTAATTATAGCAACCTGAAGGTAGACAAGACAGCGTTCACGGCCGACGACATACTGACCGTCAGCGTGGATGTCAAGAATACGGGCAGCAGGGCCGGCAAGGAGGCCGTGCTGCTGTACTCCAGCGACCTGGTAGCCTCGCTGACACCCGACAACCGGCGCTTGCGCGACTTTGCCAAGGTGGCTCTGGAGCCGGGTGAGACCAAGACCGTCAGCTTCCGCCTGCCGGCCAAGAACCTGGCCTTCGTAGGCGCCGACGGGCGCTGGACCTTGGAAGAAGGCGACTTCACGCTGAAGATAGGACGGCTGACGCAGAACATCTACTGCAAACAAACCAAGACGTGGGACACGCCCAACATCTGATGACCAATGGCTGACGAGAAGAAGGTGCTGATGGGGATGAGCACGGTGGCGCTGAAAACCGCTGTGAAGGAAATGGGCATGCCGGCCTTTTCCGGCGGACAGATAGCCCGTTGGCTCTACCAGCAGCACGTGACGACCATCGACGAGATGACCAACATCTCGAAACTGAACCGCGAACGGCTGAAAGAGCTGTTCACGGTGGGTGCCATGCCGCCCATTGACTGTCAGCGCAGCCAGGACGGCACGGTGAAATACCTGTTCCCCGTGAGGACGACCGCCGGAACCGGACAGCCAGCGAAGTTCGTTGAGACCGTCTTCATACCTGACGACGACCGGGCTACGCTCTGTGTGTCGTGCCAGGTGGGGTGCAAGATGAACTGCCTCTTCTGCCAGACGGGTAAGCAAGGCTGGGAGGGCAATCTCACAGCGGCCGACATACTGAACCAGATATATGCCCTGCCAGAGCGTGAACAGCTGACCAACATCGTGTTCATGGGCCAGGGAGAGCCTATGGACAACCTCGACGCCGTGCTGCAGGCTACCAGCGTGCTGACGGCCGACGACGGTTACGTCTGGAGCCCTAAGCGCATCACGGTGAGCAGCGTGGGCATACGCGGCAAGCTGAAGCGGTTCCTGGACGAGAGCCAATGCCATGTGGCCATCTCCATGCACTCGCCCCTGCACGAACAGCGCCGACAACTGATGCCCGCCGAGGGCCAGATGACTATCGAGGAGGTGGTAGCCTTGTTGAAGCAGTATGACTTCACCCACCAGCGCCGCTGCTCGTTTGAGTACATCTGCTTTGGCGGACTGAACGACACCCTGGTACACGCCCGCGAAATCGTCAGGCTGGTAGAGGGCTTGGAGTGTCGGGTCAACCTGATACGCTTCCACGCTGTACCCGGTGTAGACCTGCCCGCCGCCGACGAGCAGCGCATGGAGCGGCTGCGCGACTACCTGACCAGCCACGGCGTGTTCACCACCATCCGCGCCAGCCGCGGACAGGACATCTTTGCCGCCTGCGGCCTGTTGTCAACCGCTCATAAGTCTCGTGATTCCCATCAATAACCCAATCATAAAACAATGGAACAAGAAAGAAAACCCCGCGTGGCCATCACGCACGGCGACACCAACGGTGTTGGATATGAACTGATACTTAAAACCTTTGAAGACCCCACGATGCTGGAACTGTGTACCCCCATCGTGTACGGTTCGCCCAAGGTGGCTACCTATCACCGTAAGGCACTTGACTCACAGGCAGCCTTTACCATCATAGCCTCGGCCGAAGAAGCCAAGGACAACAAACTGAACCTGCTGGCTACCTTTGACGAAGAAATCAAGATAGAGATGGGCCAACCCTCTGACGAGGCTACCGACGCCGCCCGCAAAGCCTTAAAGCGCGCCATGGTCGACGTGCAGCAGGGACTGGCCGACGTGCTGGTGATGGCGCCTGACAATCTGCCCGACTTCCTGTCTAGGGAGCCCGAGGTGCTGCGCGTCAGGCTGGCAGATGAGTTGCGCGTAGCCATGATTACCAACCTGCTGGCCATCAAGGACGTGCCAGAGGCCATCACCCGGCAGAAGATTGTTGAAAAGGGTAAGATTATGCACAGTTGTCTGCGCCGCGACCTGCGTATCTCCAATCCGCGAATTGCGGTCATGGCCCTCAACCCCAAGACCGACCATGCTGAGGAGCCCTGGGGCGAGGAGGAAAAGGACATCATCATGCCGGCCATTGAGGAACTGGAGCAGGCCGGCATACAGGCTTTCGGACCCTATGATGCCGGGGAGTTCTTCGGGCAAGGGTGCCACTTCAAGTTTGACGGCATACTGGCTATGTACTACAATCAGGGTATGATGCCCCTCAACACGCTGGCCCGGGAAACCGTCGTCAGTCTCATGACGGGTATGCCCTTCGTCTGCACGCGCCCGGAGACGGGTGTGGGCTATGACATAGCGGGCAAGGGAGTAGCCGACGAGGCACCGTTGCGGCAGGCTGTCTTCACCGGTATCGACGTCTTCCGCAACAGAATCGACTACGATGAGCCGCTGGCCAATCCGCTGCCAAAACTATACAAGGAGAAACGGGACGACAGCGAGAAAGTGCGCTTCGCGATACCCAAGGCCAAGGAGCCTAAAATGGAAGAAACAGAGAAAAAACAATAAATTTCTGCCAAAATTGCAGATTATATGAGAAATAATGTGTAACTTTGTCAGCTAAATGAAAAGTTCAGAGTTACAGAACATCAAACAGCGGTACAACATCGTAGGCAACTGCGAAGCTTTAAACCGCGTGCTCGACGTCGCCCTGCAGGTGGCGCCTACCGACTTGAGCGTGCTCATCATCGGCGAAAGCGGTGTGGGTAAGGAGATTATTCCCCGAGTCATTCACGACAATTCACCGCGACGCCGCGAGAAGTATTTTGCCATCAACTGCGGTTCTATACCTGAGGGAACCATTGATTCCGAACTCTTCGGACACGTCAAGGGCTCCTATACCGGGGCTATCAACGACTCGCCCGGCTACTTCGGCGTAGCCAACAAGGGCACCCTCTTCCTCGACGAGGTTGGCGAACTGCCCATGGCCACTCAGGCCAGGCTGCTCAGGGTGTTGGAGAACGGTGAATACATACCCGTAGGTGCGACAGAGGTGAGACGGACTGACGTGAGAATCGTCGCTGCCACCAACGTCAACATTCGCCAGGCCATCAGCGAGGGGCGCTTCCGTGAAGACCTGTACTACCGCTTGAACCAGGTGCCGGTCAACATGCCGCCACTGCGCGAGCGGGGGGAGGATATCGTATTGCTGTTCAGACTCTTCGCCATGCAGATGGCCGAGAAGTACAAGATGGACCGGGTCGTGCTGAGCGAGGAGGCCAAGCAGATGCTCATGCGCTATAAATGGCCCGGCAACGTGCGTCAGCTGAAGAATATCACCGAGCAGATATCGGTGCTCAGCAAAGAGCGCAACATCACCCCCGAGGTGCTGGCCAAGTTTATTCCCCAGGATCGCGAGAGTACACAGCTGGCCACCATTCCCAGGGAGGGCGGAGACCACTCGTTTGAGAATGAGCGCGAGATACTGTACAAGATACTGTTTGAACTGCGCGGCAACGTCAACGACATGAGGCGCGAGATGGGTGAGCTGAAGAAGCAGTTGGAGGATGTGCAAAGCGGTTCACGCTCCGCCACCCAGCTTCCCCCGCTCAGTCCTTTGACCCCCATCAGTCCTATAGGCTCTATGGACAATGCTGAGGATGCCATCGCCGAGGAATACGTAGAGCCGGAGAAGGAACCCGAGAGCCTTAACCTGACAGACTTAGAACTGCAGATGCTGGAAAAGGCACTGGAGCGCAACAATGGCAACCGCAAGAAGGCGGCCCAGGAGCTGGGCATCAGCGACCGTACGCTCTACCGCAGACTGAAGCAGTTCGGCTTGGCGGTCATCACCGTTTTGCTGCTCGTCGGCTGTTCTGTCAGCTATACGTTCAACGGGGCCAGCATAGACTACAGTCAGACAAAGACGATACAGATAGCCGAGTTTCCCATACGTTCCAGCTACGTGTGGGGACCTATGGCGAGCATCTTCAACAACCAGCTGAAGGACCAGTTTGCCAATCATACCAAACTGATACAGGTAAAACGTAACGGCGACCTACGCATAGAAGGAGAGATAACCCACTACGAACAGCGCAACAAGTCGGTATCTGCCGAAGGTTACTCGGCACAGACGGAACTGTCGATCACGGTTAATGTGCGCTTTACTAACAACAAGAACCACAAGGAGGACTTTGAACGCCAGTTCACAGCTCAGTCCAGCTACGACACTACACAGTCGCTCAATTCGGTACAGGAGGAGTTGGTGACGCAGATGGTGAAGGATATCACTGACCAGATATTCAATGCCACCGTAGCTAACTGGTGATAGGGATAAGAGAGAATGAGGAATTGAGAGAACGAGAGGTTAAAAGATGGATTTGGTGGCGCTCATAAAACACCCGGAACAACTCGACCGTGACACACTGTATGAGTTGCGCTCCATGCTGGCCCTCTACCCCTATTTCCAGACGGCCAGGCTGCTCATGCTGCAGAACTTGTACCTGCTGCACGATGCGTCGTTCGACGAAGAACTTCGCCGGGCCGCCATCTATATCACCGACCGTAAAGTGCTCTTCCAAATGATAGAGGCCGCCCACTATCGGTTGCGCACAACGCAGTCTGTATCTCAGTCGGCCTCAGAAGGCTCAGGTAGGCAGGAGAACCGTACTATCACGCTTATTGACTCCTTTCTCGACTCCATACCCAAGGAAGACACAGAGGAGGACAAAGGCAAACGCAAGCCTACTCCGGCTGACGCCGCCGTCGACTATGTGGCCTACCTGCTGGAGAGCGAAACAGAAGAGGACAAGGCTAAAGACGTGCCCCAACTCAAAGGACAGGACCTTATCGATTCGTTCATAAATAATGACAAAGGGAAGATAGTTTTGAAGGAGACACCCCAGTTCACCCCTGAGAGCGAGAAACAGGGAGACGAGGACGGCGCAGAGGGCGAAGATAGCTATTTTACCGAAACTTTGGCACGAATTTACATAAAACAAGGCAGATATTCGAAAGCTTTGGAAATAATTAAGCGATTAAGTTTGCAATATCCGAAAAAAAATGCTTACTTTGCAGACCAAATTCGTTTCTTAGAGAAATTGATAATAAACAACAACAAAACAATAAAGTAAAAAAAATGTACACGTTATTAGTAATTCTTATCGTGATTGCAGCCGTGCTTATGATTGGCATCGTGCTCATCCAGGAATCAAAAGGTGGTGGCTTGGCCTCCAACTTTTCATCTTACAATCAGATTGGTGGTGTCCGCAAGACTACCGACTTCATTGAGAAAACCACCTGGGGCCTGGCCATTGCCATGGTAGTTATCAGCGTGGCCTGTGCCTACGTTGCTCCTCAGGCAACTGCTACAGGTTCGGTCATGGAGGGTGTTGAGAACCCGACAGCTAATCCTAACAACCTGCCCGGTTTCGGTGCCAGCCAGCAAAAAGAGGCTGCTCCCGCTCAGCAGGCTCCCGCTCAGCAGGCCCCTTCACAGTCTGCTAAGTAAATTTTATTTTTATTTAAATTGAGTGAGGAGGCTGACCACGCGGTCGGCCTCCTTTTGTGTCATGGCTTGATGGCAGGGCAGGCTGAGCTCGCGAGCACTCAACAGTTCGGTGACGGGTAACGACTGCGCTGACCAGCTTTCGTAGCAGCGCTGACGGTGGGGCGGAGTAGGGTAGTGGATTTGGGTCTCTACACCGTTCTGCCGCAGATAATCCCGCAAGGCATCACGATGCTCTGAGAAAATGGGGAAGATATGCCAAACACAGTCGCGGCCCGACACAGGGATATGCAACTGCGGGTTCTCCACATTATTTATATAGTAAGCAGCTATTGCCTGGCGGCGGTGATTGGCCTCGTCCAGATGGCGCAGCTTCACGTCGAGAACGGCCGCCTGCATGTCGTCTATGCGTGAATTACGGCCTTGAAAGTCGTGGACGTATTTTTGGCGACTCCCATAATTGCCCAAGGCTGCTACCACCGTTGCCAGCTGGTCGTCGTTGGTAGTGACGGCGCCTGCGTCGCCTAATGCCCCCAGGTTTTTGCCGGGGTAAAAACTGTGGCCGGCAGCATCGCCCAGCGAACCCGTGTGCCGCCCGTTGAAAGTACACCCGTGGGCTTGGGCATTGTCTTCAATCAGCTTGAGATGATAGTGGCGGCACAGTTCACCAATTCTGTCCGTATAGGCACAGCGGCCATAGAGGTGAACGATGAGAATGGCGCGGGTGCGCCCGGTGATGGCCTGCTCTATCTGGCGGTCATCTATCTGAAGCGTCTCGGCGTCAGGCTCTACAAGCACGGGGACAAGCCTGTTCCCGGTGACGGCGAGGATGGTGGCAATGAACGTGTTGGCAGGAACAATAATCTCGTCACCCTCATTGATGACTCCCAACTCCATATAGGCGCGCAGTATAAGGGTCAGGGCGTCGAGCCCGTTGCCAACGCCGATGCAGTGGCTGGTACCGATGTAGCGGGCATAGTCGGCCTCAAACCTGGCGGTGGCCTCACCCTTGAGATACCAGCCGGAGTCGATAACTTGGTTTACGGCAGCGCGGATATCGTCGATATAGAGGTCGTTGACCCGTTTCAGTGGCAGGTAAGGTATCTTCATAGTGTGTACTCGTAGGTGTCGTAGCAGACGGCACGGCCGCCGAATCCCTCCTTCTGGAATATCAGTTGCTCGTTGAGGTCGGCACTGTCGCCGACGGTCGACTTACCGAAATCGATGACGGGATAGTCGGCATATACGTGGTTAATAAGATGGTCGAAAAGCAGGTCGAGTGCGCCGTGCTGCTTACCGTAGCTGTTGGCTGAGATATACTGGGTGTGGAGCACCCGTGGGGTAAGAAACAAGAGAGTGCCTCCTACAGGTGTTTCACCGTCATAGACCAACCACAGTTTGATGTTGTCAGGAAATCGCGAATGGAGCAACTTCAGTTCGCTGGCAGTATGGACGGGATGCACGCCATACCTGGCCGTCAGATTGTCGTTGAGAATGTTCCAGAAAGCATCAGTGTCAGCCGACTCCGCCATGCGCAGCCCGGCCTTGAGCGCTTTTCGCAATCCTGAGCGGCGTGACTCCGTGAACTTCTGTCGGTGGTCGGAAACGATGGCCGACGAAATGTCGCGAACAGCCAGGCGGGCATGACAGACGGCGGCCAGAGCATAGAGGTCCTCCTCGGCCGGCAATTGGTGATAGATGTGGGGAATGGCTTTGTAGACCACGCGCCTGAAACCTGCCGACCTGAGGTAATCGTTGACAGCCTCGAATGTCTCGATGACTCCCTTGGCCGTACACTGGCGGCTCATGACCAACCCGCCGTAGGTAAGCCCGCCATGTGATACAAGCATGTCGCCACGGCGGTTAGCAGGCATTAGGGCATAGAGCCGCTGGCCATGGTAAACCATCAGCGAATGGTCTTCAAACCGGTCCTGATGATAGTCCATGAAACGGCGGATGAAGAGGAATGTACCGTTCTTCGACTCAGCCACAAACTTGTTCCACAGTTCGGCATCAGCAGGCGTAAAGCGTCTTACCTCGTACATCCTATATACTGCAGAAACTCTTCGTAGTCGTAAATATAGTCATCTTCCTCGTAATGCTCGGAAGCCAGCACTAAGCAGACGGCACCACTGGAGAAGTCGTCGAGCGTGCGCCACGTGTTGACATCAATAAGCAGCCCCTGATACGGGTGGTTGAGCAGCACGGTCTTACGCTCGTAGCCGTTGTCGAGAGTTACGTGGAACGACCCGCTCAGCGCCACAACGAACTGCTTCAACCGCTTGTGGGCATGGCCGCCGCGGCTCTCGCCCCCCGGTACGTCGTAAACCCAGTAGGCACGCTTGATGTCGAAGGGCACGGTGCCGGCCCCCTCGGCAACGGTCAGGTTGCCGCGGGGGTCGCTAATCTTGGGCAGGTCAATCAGCTTAATGTCTAAGGTCGGCATAGGGGTCGGTTCCAAGTACAGTCTTTGCCAGCCGCTTGGCCTTGTCGCGCAACGCGTTGACATCGTCGCCCACCTCGCCGTAGCAGAGCACGACACCCATGCGGCGGCCCTTGTGGGCCTCCGGCTTGCCGAAGATGCGGACGCGGGTGCGGTCTTCGTTCAGGGCATCCACGAAATTGTAGTCAAGCAGCGAACGGTCAACAGGTGTTGACGCCTCCTTCGGCGACAGGATGACGGCCGAGGCACCGGCGTGTTCCAGGTGTATGCCGGCTATGGGGAGTCCCATGACGGCACGGAAGTGCAGTTCAAATTCCGAAAGGTTGGTGGTGTGGCCAAGGGTCACCATGCCCGTGTCGTGGGGACGGGGCGACAACTCGCTGAAGATGACCTCGCCCTGCTTTGTCAGGAAGAACTCCACGCCCCAGATACCGGCACCGGTCAGTGCGCGGGTCACCTTGTCGGCCATCATCTGAGCCTGCTTCAGGGCCTCGGCGCTGATGCTGTAGGGCTGCCACGACTCACGGTAGTCGCCACCTTTCTGCACATGGCCGATGGGGGGGCAGAACAGTGTGGGCCAGCCGTGCTGCTGGGTAACGGTGAGCAGGGTGAACTCAGAGTCGAAGTCGATAAACTCCTCGATGATGACCTCCTTGACATCGCCCCTACCTTCTTCCATAGCCTCGCGGAAAGCCTGTTCCAGCTCACCGTCGTTGTGGACGTAGCTCTGGCCGTGGCCGCTCGACGACATCAGTGGCTTCACCACACAGGGGAACCCTATCTCGTCGGCGGCTGCCCGGAACTCATCGAAGGTCTTGGCGTAGAAATATTTCGCCGTGCGCAGGCCTAATTCCTTGGAAGCCAGGTCGCGGATGGCCCGGCGGTTCATGGTGTAGTTGACGGCACGGGCCGAGGGCACCACCTGAATGCCCTGCTCCTCGAACTTGAAGAGGCGCTCGGTGCGGATGGCCTCTATCTCAGGCACGATGATGTCGGGCTTGTGCTTGTTGACCACGGCCTCGAGGGCATCGCCGTCGAGCATCGAGAACACCTCGCGCTCGTCGGCCACCTGCATGGCAGGGGCATTGTCGTAGCGGTCGCAAGCGATTACATACTGGCCGGCTCTCATGGCGGCGATGACGAACTCCTTGCCCAGTTCTCCTGAGCCTAATAAAAGAATC
>CAMNJY010000039.1 GCA_946541745.1 uncultured Prevotellaceae bacterium | reverse complement strand
ATCCCGCACATCCCGCACATCTCGCACGTAAAAAACTTTCAACAGCAGCAGAGGTTACGTGCGAGATGTGCGGGATGTGCGGGTTGTTTTTTTTATCACCTTTATATATTGCGCGCGCGAAGGTGGACAAAAAGGTGGACAAAAACAAAAAAAGTGGACAAAAACGCTTGCCGTCCACCTATTTTTTTGTACCTTTGCAACACCGATAACAACAGAAAACGACTTATTACCGACAGCACCCATGACAGGAACCCACGGCACCCCACATACAGCAACGACAGCACCACACCTGCTGACGGCGGTTTTGTTGTGGTGTACCGCGATGCTGCTGACGGCGGCAAGCACCCGTGCCCAGCGCAACCATGCCGACCGCTTCCTGGCCACCCGCATCGACCTGGCCGAGGGGCTGCCCAACAGCAACGTAAACCAGATTTTCGCCGACAGCCGGGGCTTCATCTGGGTGTCCACCTACGGCGGCGGGGCCGTGCGCTACGACGGCTACACGTTCACCGCCCCCCCGACGGCCCACGAACCGCAGACCGTCAGCATATCGTGCAAGGGCTTTGCCGAAGACCGCCACCAGCGGCTGTGGATAGCCTACGACGAGCATACCACCGTCATCGACATGAACACCATGCAGCGCGTGGTGCCCCCCGCCACCGGCGGCAGCATGGAGCGCAGGCTGATGCGCCCGTCGGTAAAGGTTTATCGCGACGCGAAAGGCTGCATCTGGCACGTCACCACCGACAGCATCTTCCGCTACACCTTCGACCCCCAGGGCGCGCTGAGCCATGTGGCCGCCTGCCGCTACACGGGCAACGTGCCCGACATCACCGTCTGCGACGTCGAGCAGAACGGCACCGTCTGGTGCGGCATCGACGGCGGGCTGTTCCGCCTGTCGGCCCACGGCACCCGCCTGCAGCGCACCGCCATCTCGCCCGCCATGCAGCAGCTGCAATACCACTTCGTCACCGACCTGCTGCGGCAAGACCACACCGTATGGATAGCCACCAACCGGGGGCTGTGGGCCTACAACCAATACGACGCCACGCTGACGCCATACCGCCACGACGAGGGCGACGACGGCTCGCTGTCGCACGACTTCGTCACCTCGCTGGCCATCGGCCAGGACGGCCACCTGCTCGTCGGCACGCTCCACGGCCTGAACGTCATGAGCCGCGACCGCCGCCACTTTGCCCACTGGGACACCGGCTCCACCCGCCAGCCCCTGCCCAGCAACTTCGTCCACTGCCTGCTGGCACGCGACGGCCAGCTGTGGATAGGCACCGAGACGGCAGGCATCGTCAAGACATCGCCCAACCCGCTGGTGCTCTTCAACTACCGCCATTCCGACAGCCGTGCCGAGTCGCTGTCGCCACACCCCGTCAATGCCATCTATGCCGACCGTGAAGGCACCGTGTGGGTGGGCACCGTCGAGGGCGGGCTGAACCGCAAGGGCAGCGGCAACAGCTTCGACCACTGGACGACGGCCAACTCCGGGCTGTCGCACAACTCCGTGTCGGTCATCGTGCCCGACGAGCACCGCCAGCTGTGGATAGGCACCTGGGGAGGCGGCCTGAACGTCATGCCGACGCCCGGACAAGGAGCCGCCATACAGGCCATCCACCTGCCGCCGCCCCTGCAGCAACAGGTGAGCCACATCGGCGCCATGGCCTACGACCGGCAGAACCACCTGCTGTGGATAGGCTCCAACGAGGGCATCTACACCTACGACCCGCAGACCGCCACCATCGCTGTGCCCTTTGCCGGCCATAACGCCATCCGCGGCTGCATCGGGGCACTCATCGACCGCGACGGCATGCTGTGGATGGGCTACATGCACGGAGCCTGCATCATCGACCTGAAGAAAGGGCGCGACCGCCAGGGCCACTTCGCCCACCGCCTGCTGTCCGCCAAGCTCGACCAGCCCGCGTCCGCCCTGCAAGACAAGATATGCTGTTTCTGCCAGACGCGCGACGGCACCCTCTGGCTTGGCTCCAACGGCTACGGCATCTACCGCCGCAGGGTGGACAAGCAGACGGGCCGCGAGTCGTTCGCCTGTCTGACCACCAACGACGGACTGGCCAGCAACGCCGTGAAAGGCATCGTCGAGGACGCCCAGGGCCGCCTGTGGATTACCACCGCCAACGGGCTGTCGGTCTATGACCCCCACGCGCAGACCTTCGTACACTACGGCACCAGCGACGGGCTGCTCAGCCAGCGCTTCTATTTCAACTCCGCCACCAAGGCCCCCGACGGAGCCATCTACTTAGGCAGCATGGACGGGCTGACCGAGATTCGCGGCGAGAACAGCGAGCGGCGCCAGCCCCACCTCACCTTCACCCGGCTGACGGTAGATAACCAGACGGTGACGGCCATCGACGGCGACATCCTCGATGCCGACATCACCGAAGCCTCGTGCATACGCCTGCACGAGTCGTTCCGCTCTATGGCCATCGACTTCTCGTCGCTCACCTACGCCAGCCACACCCAGGGGCACTACAGCTACCGCCTGCGCGGATTCGACAACGAGTGGACCACCCTGAAGCCCGGCGAGCACGGCGTGCGATATACCAGTCTGCGCCCCGGCCGCTATACCCTTGAGGTGAGATACTCCGCCAAGTCCAGCCCCGACGCCCTGCAGACCATCAGCATCGACATCACGGTGGCCCCCTACTTCTACAAGAGCTGGTGGTTCATCGCGCTCGTGGTCATGGCGCTGGCCGCCCTCGGCTACCTGCTCTACCGCCGGCAGATGGAGCGATGGAAACAGCAGGAGACGGAGCGGCTGCTACAGCCCATCAAGCAGGCCATCAGCGAGGCCGACGCCCCGGAGCAGATGAAGGAGCACATACAAAACATGCTGGCCAACCGCGTCCGCATGCAGCAGAGCATCCACCGCAGCGTGGAGGCCGACAAGGAAGAGGTGCAGCAGCAGAAGCCGTTCGTCGAGCGCATCACCGAAATCATGGAGCAGCACTACCACGACAGCGACTTCGGCGTCAACGAGCTGGCGGCGGCCATCGGCATGAGCGTGAGCGCGCTCTCCAAGCGCCTCAACGAAGAGACGGGCATGAGCGGGGGGGCCTTCATACGCAACTACCGGCTCACCGTGGCCAAGCGGCTGCTCACCGAAGGCGACGGCAGCCGCAACATCACCGAGATAGCCTACCGCGTGGGATTCAACGACCCGAAGTACTTTACGCGGTGCTTCAGCCGGCGATATGGCGTATCGCCCAAAAACTACAAAGAAGTGGACAATAAAGGCGACACAGAGGAGCCGTAGCGCGTTTTGTCCACCTCAAAAAGCGTTTTGTCCACCTTTTTCACGCGCGTAATTCGTAACTTTGTGGCCTATTATACGACAATTAACAAACAACAAATAATTACTAACCAAAAAAACTGTTACTTATGAACTATCTGAAATCCTCTTTGGTGCTTACCGGGATGGCGGTTCTGCTCTTCTGTACGACCGGATGTACAGACTGGGGCGAACAAGACCCCGAGGCAGGCAACCAGGTATTTCCGAGTCGTGAGGCGACAAGCACCCTCAGCATGAAGGGGCTGACAGACATTGACGAGGCACCATTCATCGTGGGCCACACGGGCAATGCCGAAATCGTCTATGACAACGACCTCTACACAGAGGTGCTTCACGTGAACCAAGGTACGGCGACGATGGCCAACCCGCTGACAGCCCTCAAGCTGCAGACCGGAGCAGGCATCGCCCTGTGGGTAAAGACCGACGGCGCGAATGCCGACGACCGCATCTTCACCCTGGCCGGCAGCGACGGCTCGCAGCCCATCTACTTCACCACGGGCGGCAAGCTGGTGACGCCGACGGCCACCGGCAGTGTGCAGACCACCACCGAGCAGCTGCTGGAGCCCAACACGTGGCACTTCCTCGGCGTACAGATCAACGCTACGGGATGCACCGTGTTCCGCGACGGCGAGCAGGTGGCATCGGCAGCCTACCCCGCCGACCCCTTCCTGGTGGCTGCGCTGAACAGCAATCCTTACCTTATCATCGGTTCCGACAACAACGGCGACCTCTCCGTAGAGCGCATCACCCTGGTGCGCAACACGATGAACGCCAGCGATACCAAGCGGCCTAAGATCACGAAGGTGGTCACGCTGCCCGACCCCGTCTATTTCAACAACTTCGACAGCAGCGACGGACTGACCATCGTGGGTGCCGGCAGCTTCACCACCGATGCCAACGACAAGTTCGGCCGTGTGTTCCAGAATGCAGCATCCACCACGCCGCGCTCCAACTACCTGTTGTTGCCCGACCATATCTTGTCGCACTCGGCAGAGACACAGCAGATGACCATCGGCTTCTGGGTGAACGCCACCAACGCCGGACCGTCGGCAGCCTACATGTGGGCTCCGCTCTTCATGGCATACGGTGCCGCTCCTGCCAACGGCACGAACACATGGCCGATGTTCGCATGCCAGTATCGCGGTGTGCTGCAGGTGAACAATGCCGGATGGACCGACTATACCGACGCTCAGAACATAGCCGGAGTAAACACGCTCTACCATGATGCTACCGACTGGCTGGCCGACCACGAATGGCACTATTACACCGTAGTGCTCAACGAAGACAATGCAAAGGTCTATTTCGACGGCAAGATAGCCAACGAGTGGCAGCTGGACGGCGGCGACGGTGCGAACCAGCGCGGCCTGTTCAACAACGGCGGCGACCTGAAGTACATCTGCCTCGGCGGTAACCAGGCTTGGAACTGGGCCGACAACGACCCGGGCTTCGCCTTCGACGACTTCGTGGTGTACGACCAGGCCCTCGACGAAGAGCTGATCAACAAGATTATCTCCAACAAGGCAGGTGGCGGCGGCACCATTCCTACCGACATCCCCGACCCGTACTACCGCAACACCTTCGAGGAAGCCACCGACCGCGGACTGACCATCGTCGGCAGCGGCGAATGGATTGAGAAGACCGACAACCACGGATGGGTGTTCAGCAACAACACCTCGACGGCTCCGCGACAGAACTATCTGCTGCTGCCCGAAGACCTGCTGGCCCACTCGGCCGAGACCGAGCAACTCACCATCAGCTTCTGGGTGAACGCCTCGAAGTGCGGCGAGAGCGCCGAATACTTGTGGGCTCCGCTCTTCATGGCCTACGCACAGAAGAACGTGCCCAACACATGGCCGATGTTTGCATGCCAGTACCGTGGCGTGCTGCAGTTGAACTGCAACGGCTGGACCGACTATGTCGATGCTCAGAACACGGCAGGCGTCAACACCCTCTATCACGGCGACAACGACTGGCTGGCCGACAAGGAGTGGCACCTCTATACGGTGGTGTTCAACGGCGAGAACGCCAAGGTGTTCTTCGACGGCGACCTGAAGAACGAGTGGAACAGCAGCGGCGACAACACCCAGAAGGGTCTGTTCACCAACGGTGCCGACCTGAAGTACATCTGCCTCGGCGGTAACCAGGCTTGGGACTGGGCCGACAATGATGCCGGCTTCGAGTTCGACGACATCATGTGCTTCAACGCTGCCCTGACAGCCGCACAGATCAAGGCACTGTATAGCGTATATCAATAACTAAAGGTATAAAACGACTATGAGAAATCCTATCAATAAACTATTCCTGACCCTGTGTCTGGTGCTCCTCTCGTTAGGGGCATCAGCCCAGGAGAAGATAACGGTCAGCGGACAAGTGACCGACGAGGCTGGTGAGGGCATCATCGGAGCCAGCGTCCTGGAGGCCGGCACGACGAACGGTACGATTACCGACTTCGACGGCAACTTCAAACTGCAAGTGAAACCCAACGCCACGCTGCGCTTCAGCTACATCGGCTTCACCAGCCAGAGCGTACGCGTGAACGGACAGAAGACCGTGAACGTGACGCTGCTCGAAGACCGCCAGGTGGTCGAGGAAGTGGTGGTCGTGGGCTACGGCCATCAGAAGAAAGAGAGTGTGATTGGCGCCATCAGCCAGGTGAACACCAAGGAGCTGCTGAAGTCGCCCTCGGGCAACGTGTCGCAGGCACTGGCCGGTAAGGTGGCCGGTCTGGTGACGTCGCAGACATCGGGTGCCCCGGGTGCCGACGACATGCAGCTGTTCATCCGTGGACGCGCCTCGTTTGCCGGCGACAACCAGCCGCTGGTGATGGTCGATGGCATCGAGCGTCCCTTCTCGCAGATAGCCCCCGACGACATTGAAAATATCTCCGTGCTGAAGGACGCCTCGGCCACCGCCGTCTATGGTGTGCGCGGTGCTAACGGCGTCATCCTGGTGACCACCAAGCGCGGTAAGGACCAGAAGCCTACCGTCAGCCTGACCGCCAACTGGCAGTGGAGCATGGCTACGCGCAAGAACACCTATCTGGACTCCTACGAGAGCGTGAAGCTGCTCGAAGAGGCACTGGCCAACGACGGCCTGCCCTCGCAGTTCTCGGCCCGCGACATCGACATGTTCCGCCGCAGCGTGAACGGCGAGCTGAGCGGCACCGACGCCATGCTCTACCCCAATGTTGACTGGTACGACACCGTGCTGCGCAGCTCGGCTCCCGCCATGCGCTACAACGTCAACATCCAGGGCGGCACGAAGCGCATGCGCTACTACGTGTCGGCAGAATACTACGACCAGCAGGGCCTGTTCAAGAACTTCTCGGAAGACAAGTACGGCAACAAGTCGAACCAGTCGTACAACCGTATCGGATTCCGTGCCAACCTCGACTTCGACCTGGTCAAGGACCTCACGCTCAGCATCAACTTCGGCACCCGTTTCGAGAACCGTCGCGGTCCTAACTCCGACGAGCGCTTCGACGGCAGCTACTCGCAGATATTCTACGGACTGAACCACACGCCGGGCTGGCTGTTCCCCGTCAGCTATCAGGTAGATAACGGCGACTCCATGAAGCAGCTCTATGCCGGCAACTCGCAGTATCAGGACAACCCCGTGGCACGGCTGGCCAAGGCCGGCTTCTACCGCGCCACCAACACCATCAGCGAGACCAACTTCATCGCCAACTACAAGATGGACTGGATTACCCCGGGCCTGTCGGCACGCGCCATGGTGTCGTTCGACTACAATGCCTACTACAACCGTAAGTTCACGGCTTCCTTTGCCACCTACGAGCTCATCAACTCGGCACAGCCCCTGCTGCAGTCGTCGTACAACCAGTTCAACACCGACTCTGAGCTGGGCTACGCCGGCGACGACCAGACCACGACGTACAAGCTCTACATGGAGTATCAGTTGAACTATGCCCGCAAGTTCGGCAAGCACGACGTCACCGCCATGGTGCTCTACAACCAGAACGACTACCGGTTCCAGGCCGACCTGGCCAAGCGCTATCAGGGTATCGTAGGTCGTGTCACCTATGGATTCGACGACCGCTACCTGGCTGAGTTCAACTTCGGCTACAACGGCTCTGAGAACTTTGCCAGCGGCAAGCGCTTCGGCTTCTTCCCCGCCATGTCGCTCGGCTGGATAGTCAGCAACGAGAAGTTCATGGAGAAGACCAAGAAATGGCTCGACAACCTGAAGATTCGCGGCAGCTACGGTCAGGTGGGTAACGACAACTACGCCGGACAGCGCTTCCTCTACGAAGAGCGCTGGAGCCAGATTGTGAACGACTACTACTTCGGCACCACCGGCAAGACGGGTATCTTCGAGAACCAGTATCCCAACTACGACGTCACCTGGGAGCGCGCCCACAAGTTCGACTTCGGCGTTGACTTCGCACTCTTCAACGGCCTGCTGCGCGGTAACTTCGACTACTTCTACGAGCGTCGTAACGACATCTTGACCGAATACCAGACACGCCCGCAGTCGGTGGGTGTCACCATGGCTGCCGGCAACCTCGGTAAGACCAAGAACCAGGGCTACGAGATTGAGCTGCGCCACACCAACACCATCGGCAAGGACTTCCGCTACAACGTCGGCCTCAGCTTCAGCCACTCGCACAACGAGATTGACGAGCTGGACGAGCCGGGCCTGAAGACCGCCTACCGCCGTCTGGCCGGCAAGCCCATCAACCAGTTCATGGGCCTCGTCTGCGAGGGATTCATCACCCAGGCCGACATCCTCAGCGGTACGCTGCCCGTCTCTACCTATGGCAACACACAGGTGGGCGACCTGAAGTATAAGGACATGAACGGCGACGGATTCATCGACGACCGCGACGTGACATACATCGGCTACAGCGATATTCCCGAGAACACCTACTCGCTGTCGTTAGGCTGCGAGTGGAAGGGCATCACCTTCTCCATGATGTTCCAGGGCGTTGACCACGTCAGCCGCTACTACGACGCCGAGGCCATGTATGCCTTCGTCAACGGCGGCAAGGTCAAGGAGCACCACCTGGGACGCTGGAACCCCAACGCCAGCGATGCCTACAACCTGGCCAACGCCTCTTATCCCCTGCTGCACTACGATGCCAACGGCAACCACAACCAGCGCGTCAACTCGTTCTTCCTGAAGAACGGTGCCTTCGTGCGACTGAAGAACATCGAGCTGGGCTACAACCTGCCGTCGAAGTGGATCAACCGGCTGGCCATGAGCGAGTGCCGCGTGTTCGTGAATGCCAACAACCTCATCACATGGGACCACCTGGACGACCTCGTCGATCCGGAGAGCTCCGGCTCGAACAAGTATCCCATCATGAAGACGGTGAACGTGGGTGTAAACATCAGATTCTAACCTCTAACGATTAACGACTATGAAGAAATCATATATATATAAAGGTATAGCTGCACTGGCCGTAGCCTTCTCGATGACCGCCTGCGACTTCCTCGACAAGGAGCCCAGCAACGAGCTCACCGGCCAACAGGTGTTCAGCGACTGGGTGACCATGGAGCAGTTCCACTTCGACACCTATAACTTCCTGCTCAACGGCGAGTGCCGCATCAACGGCAGCTGGCTCGACGCCGCCACCGACCTGGCGGAGACCAGCGTGTCGAACTCGGGCACACGCACCAGTTTCAACATTGGCAACTACTATGCCGCCGGCGGAGCTGCCGAGCTGACCACCCCGTGGGAGAGCCGCTTCCGCGCCATCCGTAAGTGTAACATGCTGCTGGAGCGCATCGAGACCGTGCCCCAGCCCACCGACATCGACCAGGCCACCTACGAGAAGCGTAAGGGCTACTACAAGGGCGAGGCCATGGCCCTGCGCGCATGGTTCTACTGGGAGCTGTTCCTGCGCTATGGCACCGTGCCCATCATCAAGGAAGTGCTCAACCCCGACGGCGACCTGCTGAGCAACTACAACACGCGCCCGACGCTGGTAGAATTCAAGAACTTCCTCATCAGCGACCTCGATGCCGCCTATCCCCTGGTGATGGACAAAGGCACCAGCTATGAGAGTGGCAACGAGGGCCGCGTGAACCAGCCCGTGGTCATGGCCCTCAAGAGCCGCATCCTGCTCTACATGGCCAGTCCGCGCTATGCTGCCGAGAGTGGTGTGACATGGCAGCAGGCTGCCGATGCCGCCAAGGAGTTCATCGACAACTACGGCACATCGTACAAGCTGGCCGACACCTACGAAAACGCCATCCTCAGGAACGCCCACAACGAGGCCAACCCCGAGGTCATCTTCTACCGCAACGACGTGGCACAGGGATGGGGCAGCTATGGCTACTACATCGACGTGCCCGTGGGTGAGGGCGGCAACGGAGGCGCATGCCCCAGCCAGAACCTCATCGACATGTACGACATGGCCAACGGTGTCTCGCCGTTCACCGACTACGATGCCACCGGTGCTCCCGTCTATACTTCGACGGCCACTTGCCCGGACATCCGTACCGGCAGCTACTACGACGACTCGCGGCCCAACGGCGGACGTGACCCGCGCCTGGCAGCCACCGTGCTCACCCACGGCACGGCATGGAACGGCCGCACGCTGAACATCATCCGTGGCGGCGACGACAACCCCATAGGCAATGCCAACGCCACGCCGACCGGATACTACCTGCGTAAGTACATGCCCGAGGCCATCCTGATAAACAACCACAGCGGCGTGAGCTATCGCAACTGGATTCTCATCCGCTATGCAGAAATCCTGCTCAACTATGCCGAGGCACTCAACGAGGTGGACTATTATGGCAACCGCACCACCATCAACAACCTGCTTGACGAGGTGCGCCACCGTGGCGGCATCACCGGCAACATGAGCAGCCGCACCGACCTGGACTCGCAGGAGAAGATGCGCAACTTCATACACAAGGAGCGCACCGTGGAGCTGGCCTTCGAAGAGCACCGCTGGTGGGACGTGCGCCGCTGGGGTGTGGCCCGCGAGGCCCTCTCGCGCGACATCATCGGCATGGACATCGCCCACAACGGACGCTACAGCCGCAAGGTGGCCCAGAAGCGTGTCTTCGAGGACCGCATGTACCTCTACCCCATCCCCGAGGGCGAGTATTGGAAGACCGGCTTCCAGAATCCTAACTGGTAATAGTATGAACGAATAAAGTAATACAGAATATTATGAAGAAACAACATATTATAAAAGGTATAGCATCACTGCTGATTGCCATGACCGCCCAGACGGCCTTTGCCGCCGGGCCGGGCCGCACGCTGAAAGGCCGCGTTGTGGACAGCGAGGGGCAGCCGGTCGTCGGTGCCATGGTGAACCTGGGCGAAGGCCTGAAGATGGTACTCACCGACGAGGAGGGCAACTTCGAGCTGAAGAAGGTGGACCCCACCGACGAGGTGTTCGTCGATTACTTAGGATACAAGCAGGCCCGCAAGAAGGCCGACTTCAGCGGTAACTTCGAGGTGAAGTTGGAGCTGCAGGACGAGTACGAGCTGCTGGCTCCCGTGGCCTTCTCGGCCAAGCCCAAGAAGCTCGTCACCGAAGCCACCTCGGTGGTCACCGGCTCAGAGCTGGAGAAGCACCCCATCACGGTGCTGCAGAACGCATTCACCGCCACCGTGGCCGGTGTGCAGACCTACGAGGCCCAGTCGGAGCCGGGATGGTCGGAGACGGAGATGTACATCCGTGGCGTGCGCACCATGAACGCTGCCGCCCGCGCCCCGCTGGTGATTGTTGACAACGTGGAGCGCGACCTGTCGTTCCTCGATGCCTACCCCATTGAGAGCATCACCGTGCTGAAGGATGCCGCCGCCACGTCTATCTACGGCATGCGCGGTGCCAACGGTGTCATCCTCGTCACCACCAAGCGCGGCGAGGCCGGCAAGCTGAAGATCAACTTCACACAGGAGGTGGGCTTCCAGACCAATGCCGGTATTCCCGAGACGCAGAACTCCTACAACTATGCGCTGACGTACAACCAGGCTCGCTATCTCGACGGACTGAGCCCCATGTACACCGACTACGACATCGAGCAGTACCGCAAGGTGTGCAACGGTGAGCCGCTGCAGGGCATGGACCGCTACCACTACTTCAACACCAACTGGCACGAGACCATGCTGCGCGACGCTGCCCCGATGTATCGCACCAACCTGCAGATGTCGGGCGGTAACGACCGTGCCCGCTACTACGTGTCGTTCTCCTACCTGCGCCAGGAGGGCCTGTTCGACAAGAAGTGGACGGAGTATAACGAAGACTACAGCACGCAGCAGGTGCTCAACCGCTTCAACCTGCGTGTCAACGTGGACCTGAACATCAACAAGTTCCTCACCGTCGGACTGGACCTCGGCGGACGTATCGACAACATCCTGCAGCCCGGTATCGACATCTGGAACCTCTTCACATGGGGTGCCGGTGAGAACCTGCCCATCTATCCCGTCTATTGTCCCAACGGCGAGTTCTTCATGCCTACGGCCAACGACTCGAAGAACGGTGCCGCCCAGATTGCCGGACGTGGTATCGAGCAGAACCGCCGCCGCAACCTCTACACCACCGTCACCGCTACCGGCGACCTCGGCTCGCTGGTGAAGGGCCTGAAAGCCCACGCCGTGGTCAGCTTCGATGCCTACGAGACCTTCCAGAAGGTGCAGCGGGCCGACATCAACGTGTTCTCGTATGACTTCCAGAACAGCAACGTCACATCGCCCGACCAGTACACCTACCAGCGCATGCGTACGTTCAAGGCACTGCCCGTAGCCACCACCAGCCCGCGTGAGTATTACTACAATGTCAACACCCGCTTCGGACTGAGCTATAACCGCCGCTTCGGCAAGCACCTCGTTGACGCACAGGCCTTCCTGCGCACCTATCAGAATGTGGTACGCGGCCAGAACTCGTCGTGGCGCAACATCTCGTGGAACGCACAGGCCACCTACGCCTACAACGACCGTTACATCGTCAGCGGCAACTTCTCTTACATGGGCAGCGACAACTTCGACCCCGAGAACAACTGGGACACCTTCGGCGGCGTCAGCGTCGGCTGGGTGGCCAGCGAGGAGCCGTTCATCAAGAACCTCAAGCTGTTCGACCTGCTGAAGGTACGCGCCTCGTGGGGTAAGGCCGGCATGACCACCAACAGCTGGCAGCGCTATCCCTACCAGAGCACCTTCGCCACCGGCGGCGGCTACAACTTCGGTACCAGCCAGAGCTACACCGAGGGTTCCTACGAGGCTACCGCCGGCAACCCCAACAACATCTGGGAAGTGTCGAAGATGTGGAACCTCGGTATCGACTTCGACCTGTGGCACAAGAAGTTCTACGGACAGTTCGACCTCTTCAAGGAGTACCGCTCGCAGATTCTCGTTGACCGCTCCACCATCCCCACCCTCTTCGGTCTGGCTGCCCCGCAGGACAGCTACGGCGAGGCTGAGACCCGTGGCTTCGAGCTGATGCTCGGCCACCGCAACAGCATCGGCAAGCACTTCAGCTACTTCGTAGAGGGTATGCTGACATGGAACCGCAACAAGATTACCGAGATGGACGAGCTGACACCCGACTACGCCTACCAGGCCAAGACGGGCCAGCGCATCGGCCAGTATTACATGTTCGAGCTCGACCAGTGGGCCAGCGACCCTGCCCGCATCCCCACCAGCCACCAGGATGCCATCGACCACCCGGAGAAGTATCCGTATCACGCTGCCGGTGTCTATAAGCTGGGTAACGCCGTGTTCAAGGATGCCAACGGCGACCGCATCATCGACACCTACGACCAGGTGCCCTCGGGCTATTCGAACACCCGCATACCCGAGCTCATCCCCAATATCCGCATCGGTTTCGAGCTGTACGGCTTCGATGCCCGTGCCATCTTCACCGGCTATCTGAACCGCACCGTGGAGTGCCGTGAGAACATGGACTACGGTTTCGGATGGGGCGGCACGTCCACCCACGAGGTGACCAAGACCTGGGGCTACTACACCGACGACCCCACCGACCCGCGCAACATCAACGCCGAGTATCCGCGCCTCTCGACCACGTTCAGCGACATCGACCGCAACTACCCCTACAACACCAGCGACATCTGGCTGCAGAGCGGTAACTTCTGGTCGCTGCGCAACATCGAGGTGGGCTACTCGCTGCCCAAGAAACTCATTGCCAAGCTCTACATGTCGAAGTGCCGCGTCTATTTCAGCGCCTACAACATCAAGACATGGAGCCACTTCGAGAACGGTTTCGACCCGGAGAACCCCACCAACTACATCTGGGCCTACCCGAAGACCCGCTCGTTCTCGTTCGGTGTCAACGTAGCATTTTAAACAGTCATTAGAAATAAAGAATTATGATTACCAAAAGCATAAAACATATCTTTGCCGTGGCTCTCATCGGTTGCGGAACGGCCGCGCTGACCTCCTGCGACTTAGACAAGGAGTATGATGCCTCGCTGTCCGAAGAGAAGGTCTTCAACAACTCCGAAGAGACACGTGGCTTCCTGGCCAACATCTATACCAACCTGCCCGACGGCTTTGCACCGCTCACCGACGACCAGTTCACCGGAGCCTCGCGCGACTGCATCACCGACAATGCCGTCACCTCGTGGGGTCTGCACTACTATACCAAGGTGGCCAGCGACGGCTACACCTCTGCCGACCACCCGCTGTTGGGCCAGTGGAACGTCGATCTCTACGGCATCCGCAAGTGCAACCAGTTCATCAAGAATGCCAAGAGCTCCGTGGTGGGTAACAGCAGTGCCACCGGCGACGACAACCGCCTGTTCGACCGCTACATGGCCGAGGCCAAGCTGCTGCGTGCCATCTTCCACTTCGACCTCATCTGCTGGTTCGGTGCCGCTCCCATCATCACCGACGTGTTTGAAGCCGACGACGACATGAACATCAGCCGCACACCGGCCCCGCAAGCCCTGGAATGGGTGATGGGCCAGTGCGACGAGATCATCAACAGTGGCGCACTGCCCTTCCACTACCAGAACCAGGCCGCCAACTGGGGCCGCGTGAGCAGTGCCGTGGCCTACGCCCTGAAGTGCCGTGCCGCCCTCTACCGCGCCTCTGCACTGAACAACCCGTCGAACGACAATGCGCCGTGGGCTGCCGCTGCTGCTGCCGCCCGTGCCTTCATCAATGCCAACGACGTGGCCGGTCAGCCCTACAAGCTCTACAACACCGGCAACCCCGGCGACGATGTCTATCGCGAGACGGTGGTCAACCCCGTGCAGAACCCCGAACTCATCCTGGCCCGCAGTGTGTGGAATACCAACCAGATCGAGAAGGTATTCCTGCCCGTCGGCTTTACAGGCAGCTTCAGCGGTGCCGGACGTACCAACCCGACGCAGAACTTCGTGGATTGCTTCGAGATGGCTAACGGCATGACCATCGACGAGGCCGGTAGCGGCTACGACGAGCAGCATCCCTTCGACAACCGCGACCCGCGTCTGGCCCAGCTGGTGTTCTACCACGGCATGACATGGGGCCGTGCCGACGACTCGGAGCAGCGCAAGCTCGACATGAGTTCGAACGAGGGTGCCCCCGGCGTGGACTACAACTCGTCGATGGGTGGCACCTATACGGGCTACTACCTGAAGAAATGGGTGAACAACATCTCTTGTAAGCAGGGCGAGATCTATCCCCACGGATGGCCCGTCTTCCGCTACACCGAGATACTGCTCAACGCTGCCGAGGCCATCAACGAGGCCGAGGGTCCGACGGCTGCCTACCAGTACATCAACCAGATTCGCCAGCGTGCCGGCATGCCCGACTTCGCCGGTCTTAGCAAGGAACAGCTGCGCGACCGCATCCGCAACGAGCGCCGCATCGAGCTCGCGTTCGAAGACCACCGCATGTGGGACCTGCGCCGCTGGAAGGCCTACGAGGGTGTCACCCTGGCCAACGAGGCCACGAAGCCCCGCTACCAGCAGCTGCTCAACCTCTACGGTGTGAAGATTACCGGTACCGACGTACAGGCCGCCCCGACCTTCACATACGGTCCTGCCGAGACGGTGAACACCCGCGTGTTCAACTCGCCGAAGAACTACCTCTTCCCCATTCCCAACAACGAGGTGAAGCGTGCCCCCAACCTGGGCCAGAACCCCGGCTGGTAAACACGGACATACTATGAGTTAGTACACACACATACGAACCATCAAACATCAAGATAATGAAGAAACTATTTCATATTCTCTTCGCCGGTGTTGCAGGCCTGCTGATGACGGCCTGTAGCGACGACGTGACCAACACATCGGCAGGCGACGGCACACCCGTCGTCATCGCCCCCACGGTCACCATCACCAACATCACCTCCAGTTCCGTCAGCGTTTCGGCATCGGTGAGCGGCGGCGGCATCTTCCGCAAGGGTATCTGCTATGCCACGCACAGCATGCCCACCATCAACGACCACGACGCCATGGCCACCGGCAACGACTTCACGCTGAGTCTGACCGGTCTGGCTCCCGCCACCACCTATTATGCCCGTGCCTACGCCATGACCGAGGCACAGACACTCTATTCGGCCAACGAGATCTCGTTTACCACCAAGGCCCGCAGCGGACTGGACGAGCTGGACGAGTGGAAGGCTCCCACCTATGCTGACGACTATCGCAGCATCTCCGGATGGAACTACCGCGACCAGTGGAACCTGGCCAACGTTCACGACCCGACGGTATTCCTGGCTGAAGACGGCTACTACTACATGTACCAGACCGACGCTTCCTACGGCAATGCCAGCATGGGTGCCGGCAAGGGCCACTTCCACGGCCGCCGCTCGAAGAACCTCATCGACTGGGAGTACCTCGGTGCGCCGAGCTGCATGATGGAGACCCCGGCATGGGTGCTGGAGCAGGCCAACGCCTACCGCGCTGAGTTAGGACTGCCCGCCATCACCGACCCGCAGTACCTCTACTGGGCACCGTGCGCCCGCAAGGTGCGCGACGGCCTGTACCGCATGTACTACGCCATCGGACTCGACAACTTCATCAAGACCGGTAAGTCAAGCCGCGATGCCGCCAACTTCGACGGCTCATGGACCGAGCGTGCCTTCATCGGCATGATGGAGACCGCCGACCCCGCCTCCGGCCAGTGGGAAGACAAGGGCATGGTCATCTGCTCTGCCTCCGACCGTGGCACCAACTGGAACCGCTCCAAGATTGACGGCGACTACGGCTCTGCCTACTTCCGCTACAACGCCATCGACCCGACGTTCATCATCACCCCCGAGGGTGAGCACTGGCTGGCCTACGGCTCTTGGCACAGCGGCTTTGCTATCGTGCAGCTCAACCCCGAGACCGGCAAGACGCTGCAGCCCTTAGGCAAGCCCTGGGCAGCTAACGCCGCCGAGCTGGAAGCCAACGGCTACGGCAAGCGCATCAACACCCGCGTGGCCTCTGGAACATGGGCACGCTGGCAGGGTTCCGAGGGTCCGGAGATTGTCTATCACGACGGCTACTACTATTTGTTCATGGCCTACGACGGTCTGGACATTCCGTATAACACCCGCGTGGTACGCTCCACCCGCGTGGACGGCCCGTACTCCGGCATCGACGGAGCCAACGTCACCAACGGAGCCAATGCCTTCCCCATCGTCACCCACCCCTACAAGTTCTACGGCGACTACGGCTGGGTAGGTATCTCCCACTGCGCCGTATGGGACGACGGCAACGGCAACTGGTACTACTGCTCGCAGCAGCGCTTCCCCGGCAACTATCCCGGCAACGCATCGAACGCCGTCATGCTGGGCGGTGTGCGCCGCATCGTGTGGGACGACAACGGCTGGCCCCTCGTCATGCCCGAGCGCTATGCCGCCGTGCCGCAGGCTGAGATTACCGCCGACGACATCATCGGCGTCTGGGAGCACATCGACCTGGGCTACAGCCAAGGCAACCAGAAGTCGTCGAGCGACATGACGTTCGATGCCGACGGCAGCATCAAGTCAGGCATCTGGAAGGGAGGCAAGTGGAGCTTCGACCCGCAGACCAACACGCTGACCGCCAACGGTGTCAAGCTGAAGGTATCGCGTGAGTGCGACTGGGAGGCTTCGCCGCGCCGCCACACCCTGGTCTATGCCGGCATCAACGGCATCAAGACCTACTGGGGCAAGAAACGCTAAACCATTTCATCCGTCAGGGGCAGATGGCTGCGACGCCATTCTGCCGCTGACGGAATATGTTATCGTTAATACATACAAACACATTTCAAACATTCATTAATTATTCATTTAAACATTTTTTGATTATGAAAAAAATCTTTACGCTTATCGCAGCTGTCATGCTGTG
>CAMNJY010000038.1 GCA_946541745.1 uncultured Prevotellaceae bacterium | reverse complement strand
TGTTTAATAACTTAACAGTCAAAACTATAGCATAGTTTATAGCATAGTTATAGCATAGTTTACGGAAACTATGCTATAGGATAAATCAATGACTGTCAACTTATTACAGCCAACTATAGCACACATAGCATAGTTTCTCGAAACTTTAATCACAGCACGACTCCATATTTGAAAAAATCCAGGCCTTGGATTTACCGAAAGGGAGCTACTTTCGCGTAAAAGGGAGCTACTTTCGCGTAAAAGGGAGCTACTTTCGCGTAAAAGGGAGCTTATCACCACATTGAGTACTTTATATACTTGGGAATGCTTGTCACGGGATATTCAACAGTTGTTAATTATATTTAATAAATGAAGCGAAAACGGGGAAATTCTTTTGAAATATCAATTAAATTTTGTAAATTTGCAAATTAAAAATTCATAATTTCACACCCATAAACCCGGGCGAATGATGAAGCTTAACAGACGGATAATCACAACTGTCGCTATGATGTTGGCATTCATACAGTTACAGGCGCAAAGGCCAGACGGCAGACTATACCATCAGCTGCCAGATTTCCCCTTTGTGATTGTATCCGACGAATTTGTCACCACACCGCCCGCCATCTCCGACTCGCTGTTCGACGCTGCCGCCCGCGGCCTGCGCTTCCGCGTGAACAACACCGACCTGCAACCCACCGAACCCTTCATCACGCTCTACCGCGAGCAGCTGGTGCCCTGGCTCAAGGAGCACGACATGATGCTGCGACAGGTGTTTGTCAAGGGCGCCGCCTCGCCCGAAGGCTCCTACCGTAACAACGTCCGCCTGAGCCGCGAGCGCACCCGCAAGCTCATCGACTTTCTGAGCGCCGAGCTGGGACAGCCCGTAGACGCCAGCCGCCCCGTCGACGCCAAGAGCATCACCGAGGACTACGGCCTGCTGGTGAAGCTGATGGGCCAGGCCAACGACGCCGACTACGGCCGCGTAAGCCAGGTGTGGCAGGAGTGCCAGGGCGACGAGGCCTGCTGCAAGCGGCGCCTCAGGGCTATGGACGGCGGCCGCCTGTGGCAGCGGCTGAAGGAGCAGTACTTCCCCACGCTGCGACAGGCCAGGGTCATCCTCTGGTTTGCACGCAAGATGCACGCCGACATGAAGCCCCTGGACCTCAGACACGGCGACGTGGCGCTGCAGCTGCCCGAGAGGCTCACCATGGAGGTCAGCATGCCACAGCAGGAGCAACCCCTGGCCTACACCCGCCGCCACCTGATAGCCGCACGCACCAACCTGGTTCACGACCTGCTCTACGTGCCGCAGTTCGGATGGGCCTACGGCGGCAACCTGCAGCTGGAGTACTACCCCCTGCGCGGACACTACACCATGAACGCCGGATTCACCTTCACCAACCACCGCCACTGGAGCGACTACAAGTTCTTCCAGCTGCGCGACCTGCAGATAGAGCTGCGACGCTACTTTAAGGGCGGCGGCGCCTTCATAGGCCCCTACCTCGGCCTCTATGCCGAGGGCACCAAGTACGGCATAGGCTTCAGCAAGACCAAAGGCTGGGAGGGCGAAGGCGGCGGCGGCGGCATCAGCGTGGGCTACACCACGGCACTGAACCGCAAGGGCAGCCTGCGACTGGAGCTGAGCGCCAGCATCGGGCTGTTCATCACCCGATACGACCCCTACGTCTACGGCAACCCCATAGCCCGCACTGAGGACGGGCTATACTACTACGACTACTACGGCAACAGCAGCGAGTTCAAGGAGCGCAACCACCAGTTCACGTGGTTCGGACCGACGAACGCCGGCGTTCACATCACCTACGACATCATCTACCGCAAGAAGAAAATGAAGAATAAAGAATGAAGATGACGTACAGAAATATCATAGCAAGACTCAGGGACAGCTTCCGCGGCACATGTCGCGGCGGCCAGCTCTTTATTCTTCATTCTTCATTCTTCATTCTCCTGCTCTTCTCCTGCATAGAGCCGCCGCTCCACCTGCCGGGACAGGAGCTGGTGGCCGAGATGCCCGCCGTGGAGGTGCAGCTGAGCGTGGTGTGGAACACGGACGCCGACTGGACGGCCAACTGGTACTACGGATGGGACGAGAAGGACGACTCCATCTGGGGCAGCATGGGCTACATCATGCCGACAAGCTACCAGGTGCGACGGTACTACACGGGCGACGACCCCAGCGCTCCGCACAGCGACGTGGACGCCTTCTCGGTGAGGGCCAGCAAGTTCCGCCGATTCTTCGCGTTCGGATTCTACGACATGCTGGTGTGGAGCGACATCGACTCCAAGGACGGCACCCAGGTGCTGCTCTTCCACGAGAGTCCCGACTCGGTGACGGCCACCACCACCGGCACGCGCGGACTGTCGAGAACGGTGAGCCGACTGGTGGGCTCGCGCGAGTTTACCGACACTGCCAGCATCATAGGACTGAAGAACCAGCCGGAGACATTCTTTGCCACCTACCCCGAGGACATCTACATCTCGCGCGACCTCAACGAGTATGTCTACGACCCCGTGGAAAAGGTTTACCTGAAGCACATAGAGACCGAGCTGAAGCCCATGGTCTACATCTATCTGGTACAAATCATACTGCTCAACAACGACGGGCGCGTGAAGGGCATCAACGGCAACGCCGCCATCTCGTCGATGGCCAACGGTGTGAACGTCAACACGGGACACACCAGCTACAGCTCGTCGATCATATACTTCAACACCCGACTGAAGTCCAACCTGATAGCCGAGGGGCAGGCCTGCGACATCATCGGCGGCAAGCTGACCACCTTCGGGCTGTGCGACATGGAGCCCTACACCCGACAGGGCACCATCTACAAGGGCTCGCGAGGCATGCTGAACAACCACCTGTTCTTCGACCTCGTGTTCGGCAACGACGGCGTGAAGACCTACTCGGTAGACGTCACCGACCAGTGCCAGACCCAGGCCCACGGCGGCGTCATCACGGTGTGGATAGACTGCAGCCAGCTGGTGCCGCCCGACGGACCGGAAACCCCCGAAGAGGGCACCGGCAGCCTGTTCAGGCCCACCGTGGAGGACTACAACGAGGTGTACTGGGAGGTGGACCTTTAAATAATTGAAAATTGAGTGAGATATAAAAATATTTATTAATCATCTAAAAATAGTACTATTATGAAGAAGAGTTATTTATTCGCATTCGCCGCTGCCACCGCTCTGACGGTCAGCTGCAGCAATGACGATCTGGTCAATGAGATGGGCACCAGAAAGGTGGACCAGACTCCAATCGGGTTCAATGTTCAGAAGCAGAACATTACACGCGCGCAAAATCTTGAGACGGTGAAACACTACAACTTCGGTGTGTGGGCTTGGAAGGTAAATGGTAAGAATGAACTTGCCGACGCTGAGGTGATGAATCACTATCTGGTAGGATATGGCGGCAATGGCGTTGGCTACGACCACAGCAAAGCCACCACATGGGCAGAAACGCCGGGCAGCTATCTGAACCACGTGTCGCCCTGGTTCTACGAGGGACTGGGCACCAGCGAGTACACCAACAATGATGCCAGCACGGGCTACTACTTTGTAAACAACTATGAGTCGAAGAAGCCCATGGCATGGGTGGACTACAAGTCGGTGAACGCTAACCAGTACCTGCGCTACTGGGACCTGGCCTACACCAACACCAACTTCTATGCCTATGCTCCGTACAACGCCAACGTGACGTTCGACAAGGCTACAGGCAAGATGACCTTCCCCGCAGGCACCATCCGCGACGGCTACGACGAGCCGCGCAACCATGAGTACGACGCCTACAGCCGCAGCCTCGGTGAGTTTATGTATGCCGGCGTGCAGGCTAAAAATGCTGACCTGGCTGACGTGACCGTGCCTTTCAAGCACATGGGCGCCCAGCTCCTCATCCGCTTCTACGAGGAGATTCCCGGCTATAAGGTGGAAATCATTAATCTTGCTGCCGACAAGGCTACTGAGCCTGAAAAAGACGGCATGAAGGGCATTCAGGCCACGCCCGCCGTTGAGACCACTGCTCCTGTGACAGTTGCCAACCAGACAGAGGCAGATGATCTCAATGCTGCTCTGACTGGTGCTGTAAGCACAAGCACCGTGAAAACCCCAGCCGTGAATTATACGGAGGAGGAAGCTAATGCATATAACGCGACTTTGGAAGGAGCATGGGCCTATGGTAAAGTGAAGACCGATGCAACGTATTACAGTGCAGGTGAAGCTACCACTGAGCACCCCGAAGGCTCGCTGAAGGATCCCACTGTATATTATACCGATGCTGAGGTGAATGCACACAACGCCACACTGACCGGAGCCGTAGACACCAACACCGAGAAGACCGCAGCTGTGAATTACACCGATGCCGAGGCAAAGGCCTACAACAGCCAGCTGCCCGGTGCCAAGAAGCCCGGCGACATCAAGACACCAGGTGTCTATACGCTCGGCTCTTACTACACCAAGCAGGGTGCTACCGTAACCTTTGATACATCGGTGGTACCCACATTCGCAGCAGACTGGAGTGGCGAAGAGCCCGTGAAAACTCCACTGATGTTCCTCATCCCTGAGGAAGGCAAAAAAACAGCCGCCGATGCGCCCGCCAACCTGACTGTCTTTGGCAATCACAATGTGATTCAGGAGAAGGTAACTGACGGCACGCAGAAGTACAGCTACTCGCCCACCATCTACTATCCTGTGTCTCAGCCTAAAGAAAACAACAAGAATGGACTGACCTTCCACATCTCTTACCGAGTGATTGCTGAGGACAACAATGAGGTCATCACTGTTCACAACGCTACCGTGCACGTGCCTTACCAGGGCAAAATGATTTCGGAAGATAAGAAGTGGGATGAGACAACAAAGACCGATGGGCAGCTGATCACCATTTGGCAGCCCAACGTGAAGTACACCTACACGTTTAAGTTCACTCGCAACAGCAACGGTACGACGAACCCGGACACTGAAATCGATCCCACCAGCCCCGACGTGGACGACACCAAGTCGCTCTATCCCATCGTGTTCGACGCTGCTACTATCGAGGACTGGCAGACTAACTACTCCGAGTACACTGTGTCTGAGGGAACAAACTATTAAACTGTTACCCCGTAAGCCACACCCTTACAGAGCAATTTCCGCTGCTGTATAATATAATAAGGTGAAAACGATGAAGACGCTGACCCCATTCCTGGCCGCCGCCAGACACTACACTCCGGCTCCCCTCCCCTCGCAGGGGAGGAGCCGGGGATGGGGTCAGTATTCCTCTTAAATTCGATAACAGAAAATCGTAAATACGTAAACAGTAAATCGTAAATAACGTTGGGCACATACATCAACATAGGCAACGCAGGGTTCCAAAGCGTCAGAAACGGAGAGTACGTTGACAAGTCGGCACTGATAGCCGTTGTCAACAGTACGCTGCTGTCTGAGTTCCGGTTCAGCTGCGTCAGCCGTTGCCGCCGCTTCGGCAAGTCGATGGCGGCGAAGATGCTGTGTGCCTACTACGACAAGTCGTGCGACTCGCGCAGCCTGTTTGAAGACCTTAAGATAGCCAGCGACCCGTCGTTTGAGAAGCATCTGAACAAATACCCCGTCGTCTACCTCGATCTGACGCGATTCGTCACGCGCTACCACGACGACACCATCGTGCAGCACATCGACGACGAGCTGACGGCCGACATACACGAAGCCTACCCAGACGTGCCCCTGAAGGACGGCGACGACCTGATGGCACTGCTCATACGCATACATGGGGCCACAGGCCAGCAGTTCATCTTCATCGTCGACGAGTGGGATGCCATCTGCCGCGAGTTCAAGTCCGACACAAAGGCCATGGACGACTACCTGAACTGGCTGCGCAGTATGTTCAAGAGCAACGAGGGAGTCACGGTATTCGCCGGAGCATACCTCACCGGCATCCTGCCCATCAAACGATATAGCACACAGTCGGCGATGAATAATTTCCAAGAATACTCCATGGTGTCGCCAGGCGATATGGGGGGGCTGTTTGGCTTCACTAAAGATGAAGTCGTGGCCTTGGCCCTGAAACATGGCGCAGACTACGACGAACTGGAGAAATGGTACGACGGCTACCAGATTGGAAGCATCGGCCATATATTCAACCCTAACAGTGTAATGCAGGCCATCAAGCGGCACTGGTGTGAGAGCTACTGGAACAAAACCGCTTCATACGATACAGTCTCTAACTACATCAGTATGAATTTCGACGGTCTTAAGGATGCCATCATACGAATGCTGGCCGGTGAACGATACCCTGTGGACACGACTGGATTCGTCAACGACATGTCGGATGTGCGTACAAAAGATGATGTCTTGACCATACTCCTACACCTGGGGTATCTCGCTTACGACAGAGAGGAAAGAGAATGCTATATTCCTAATCGCGAGGTGTCCGCCGAAATGGTACATGCCATTAAGGACATTGACATGCCATACGTTTATGAGGCCATTGAGAAGTCGAAGCAACTGCTCAAGGCAACCATCGCCGGCAACGAGCAGGCCGTGGCACGGGCTATTGACATGGCGCACGACGAGAATACGAGCATTCTAAGCTACAACGACGAAAATTCACTGGCCTGCGTGCTCTCCATAGCCTACTATGCTGCCCGCGACAACTACGTCATACACCGCGAGCTGGCCACAGGCAAGGGGTTTGCTGATCTGGTGCTCATGCCACGCAAAAGCGTGGACAAGCCCGCCATCATCATAGAGCTGAAGAAAGGCCACAGCGCCGACGAGGCCATAGCCCAGATACGGCAGAGGGAATACACGGCCAAGGTGAGGCAGCACACCGACAGGCTGCTGCTGGTAGGCATCAACTACGATAAGGAAACAAAAATGCACAGCTGCAAGATTGTGAACAATGAATAGCGTGAAGATACTCAAGATACTGACCGCAGCCCTGCTGGCCACAGCCTGCTCCAACGACGCAACGCTGGAGGAGGAGAACCGCGTGGAAGTGCGCCAGCCCATGGTCTTCGGCGCACCGGCGGCCCAGGCAGAGACCGTCGTCACACGCAGCGGCACACCACTGGAGGGCACCTTCAAGACTTTCAAGGTAGGTACGTGGAAAGCCTTCGGACAGGCCACGCAGCAGAACGTGATGAACGGCTACAGGGTGGAGTACAGCGAGACCGCCTTCACCGACTATGGCGACGGCTACAACTGGCACTACGAGAGCATAGGCTCGCAGGTGCTACGCTACTGGGACCTCAGCGCCTTCCCCTACGAGTTCCGCGCCATAGCACCCTACGACGACCACACCGACATCACCACCGCAGGCATAACCATCAACTGCACCGACGACTACTACTTCAAGTCGGAGACGAGAGCAGGCGACAACACCAACAAAGGCTGCGAGCCCTACGTGGCGTGCCACGTGACCCGCATACAGCAAGCCGACGGCACGTATGAAGACACCGACATCATCAAGAATGAGCACATCAACACTGCCGGAAAGGCAAATGCTACCCGCGAGGTACACATGCCCTTCCATCACCTCATGACGAAGGTCGGATTCCGCGTGTTTATCGACAACCCCGCGCCGGAGCAGAAACCATACCACGTGATACTCGAGTCGATGACCATCAGCATACACGGCAAGGACGGACAGTTCATCACCGAGAGCAAGACATATACCGCCTCCAACACGGACGAACTCAAGCTGGGGGCGTTCACCACCAACACCACGGTGCCCACTACCGTGGCTGCTCCGTACACGCTGCTGAGCCACGGACAGTACTACGAGCCGGCAGGCAGCGCGACGCTGTTGAACCTGCACCAGCACCTGCACCGCGAGAACGCCTACGACCTGACACCCGGCGAACTGCTGCAGATACCGCAGGAGGACGTGGAGATAAAGGTGGAGGTGAAGATAAAGACCAACTTCAACGAGGAAACAGGCGAGCTGTGGGATGTCGGCGGAACCGACTACCACGAGGAGACCTACTCGCGGTGGCTGAACATCATGCACGACGAAGACGCACAGGAGCCGAGCCACTTCACATGGCTGCCCGACAACAAATACATCTTCTACCTCCGCATAGGCAACATCCACGAGCACGAAATATATCTCGACACGTGCGAGATACTGCCGTGGGACGACGTTCAGACAACCGACATCGACGTGGGACTATAAGAGTTAAGAGTTGGCTGCCGCCTGGCATTTAAATCGAAAATAGAAAATAACGTAAATCTGTAAATAGTAAATCGTCTTGGGTACATACATCAACAAAGGAAACATCGCGTTCCAGAGCAGTCGCAACAGCGAATACGTTGACAAGTCGGCACTGATAGCCGTTGTCAACAGCACGCTGATGACACGCCAGCGATTCAGCTGCGTGAGCCGCTGCCGCCGCTTCGGCAAGTCGATGGCGGCCGAGATGCTATGCGCCTACTACGACCATAGTTGCGACTCGCGCCACCTCTTCGAGGATCTGAAGATTGTCGGCGATGCGTCGTTCGAGCAGCATCTGAACAAGTATGCCGTCATCTATGTGGACATGACGAGTTTCATCACCCGATTCCGCAACGACACCATCGTAGAGCATATCAACGATGAGGTGATGGCCGACGTGCATAGGGCTTATCCTGACGTGCCACAGCAGAAGGGCGACGACCTGATGGCACTGCTCGTGCGCATCACGGAAACCACCGGCGAGCAGTTCTTCTTCATCATCGACGAGTGGGATGCCATCTGCCGCGAGTTCAAATCAGGAACCAAGGCTATGGAGAACTATCTTGACTGGCTGCGCCGCATGTTTAAGAGCAGCGAGGGGCTCACGGTCTTCGCCGGAGCATACCTCACCGGCATACTGCCCATCAAGAAATATCAGACGCAGTCGGCCATGAATAATTTTCAGGAATACTCCATGGTGCTGCCAGGCAGCATGGCTGGCGCCTTCGGCTTCACTAAGGACGAGGTAAAGGCACTGGCCGAGAAGCACGGCATGGACTTCGACGAGCTGGAGAAATGGTACGACGGCTACCAGATAGGCAACGTCAGCCATGTGTTCAACCCCAACAGCGTGATGCAAGCCATCAGAAATGAGTGGTGTGACAGCTATTGGAACAGAACCGGATCATACGACACAGTGAGTCACTATATCCAGATGAACTTCGACGGACTGAAGGACGACATCATAAAGATGTTGGCCGGCGGACGCTGCTGCGTAAACCCGGCTCACTTCAGAAATGACCTCTCGGAGATTTACTCAAAGGATGACGCACTGACAGTGCTCATTCATCTGGGCTACCTGTCGTATGACAGGGTGAGAAAGGAGTGTTATATACCCAACAGCGAGGTGGCCGGCGAATTTGTCTATGCTGTGGAAGATGTCAGATGGGCATACGTGGCTGAGGCCATCAAGAAATCGGAGCGACTCCTTGAGGATACACTCTCCGCCAATGCTGAGGCTGTAGTCCGAGGCATAGACGCAGCGCACGACGAGAACACGAGCATCCTCTCCTACAATGATGAGAATTCGCTGGCCTGCGTACTCTCGTTAGCCTATTATGCCGCCCGCGACAAGTACATCGTCCACCGTGAGTATGCCTCGGGTAAGGGCTTCGCCGACTTGGTGCTCATCCCCCGAAAGAACGTCGACTCGCCCGCCGTCATCATAGAGCTGAAGTACGACCATACCGTCGACACCGCCATCAGCCAGATACTGCGCAAGGAATACCCGGCGAAGGTGGCCGAATATGCCGACAACTTACTCCTGGTAGCCATCAGTTACGACAAGGAAAGCAAACGGCATGAATGCAAGATAATGAACTATAAGAACAATAAATAAAAAAGATAACGTTATGAAAAAACTATTCAACTACACACTGCCAGTAGTGGCCTTATGCGTTCTGGCTTCGTGCTCGGAAGACACCACTACCGGCGGCACTGACGCTACTGATACCTACAACGGTAAGGAACTCATAGCCTTTTCAGGCGAGGGCAATGCCATCACCCGCGCCACGCTGACACGTGGCGGATTCGATACCGATAATCCTACTGAGCTTCTGGTCAAGATGGTGGCTACAGACGCCCGTGCTACACCTGCCACGTCACGCAATACGGTGACATGGGCTACGGCAACGGCCACAGTTAATAATGATAGCCATAACACTGCTGACCTCTTAGGAACGGACTTCCCACATTCTGACGTAAGCTATAAGACGCCGGGAGCAGGAGACACCAAAGTCTATACAAGATACTGGGACGATGCCTTCGGACGCAACACCAAGCTCTCGGTCTATGCCGTGGCTGTGCCAGGCAAGACGGGCAAAATTGGGAGCAACACCACGAATGGAGCACTTCTGTCCACTGATGGTAGCGTCGTTGACGGTACGACCAATCCTAACTGGAATAACGCGGATGCTCCTACATATAATGTGGAGTGGACTATATCTAAGGACCAGACAGCAGCAACCATGCCCGATGAGGACCTGACCTACAGCAACAATATTCAGGAGGGTAAGAACAAGGGACGCTATACATGGAACTATTCTGGCAACAAGCTGATAATGGACGATGGCTATTTGCGGTGGATCAAGAATCCCAGTGATGCCAACGAGACTACAGGTAAGTTCGATCAAGGCCATCTCGTCTTCAAGCATGCGCTCTCATGGATTACCATCAACCTGACCGAAGGCGAAGGTTTTGATAACACCAAGAGCACGGACTTCATCTGGACGGGCGGCACCGACCAGAACATCACGCTCTACGGGTTCACCCTGCATGGCACGCTGAACGTGAAGACAGGACAATGGTCGTCAGTTGCTGCCGACGTGAAAGACATCACCAAAATGAACGAGACGACGGCTACGCCATTGGCAAATACAACAGTCAGGACGGTCAACGCCTACTGCCTGCCAGGTCGTGACTTGTCGCAAGCTACAGGTAACGTCATCAAGTTCCAGATTGACGGCAATGACTATTACGTCACTGGCACACAGATACTGAATGCCATCCACACATACTATGATACTCATACCACTGCCACTAATGCAGCGAGCTATAACACCGCAAGCGGTTTTAATACCATGAAGGAGGGTGAGAACTATATCATCAACCTGACTGTGGGCAAAAAGAAGATTGATGACATCACCGCCGAGGTGCTGGCATGGGAGCAGGTGAACTCTGATGAAATCACGCCCAACAACATCCACACGAAGTTTACTTTCGAAGACCGCGGTAATAAGTTGGACAACGATGATGCTTTGAAGTTCTATATCTACCGTGCTAAACAGACGGTAAGCAATATCATCACAGAGGACGTGCTTACCAATAGCCCCAACTACACGTGGGAAACAGGCTATAATGCTGGCGATGACAGAGATGGCAGCAACCCCATCAGGGCTGAAAAGACCTATTCTACAGACCACTGGACAACCACATGGTACTGGCCGGACAACAAGACTTACTACCATTTCCGCGCCGTGGGCGATTTTGCTGGCAATGCCTTGGCAGACAACTTCGTTACTACAGCAACTGCAGACTATTTCAACATCTCGTCAGGTTCTGCTTATAAGGACTATATCTGGGGTGCCCCGTTCAATGAACTTGAACCTTCTTCACCCACCTCCAACACCAACAAGCTCACCTATTCCACCACTACTGGATTTGACAATACCAATGGTACGGCCCATCAGATTTCCAAGGGTATATCGGCCACTGACAGCCGCATCAAGATGCTGATGTTCCATGTGACGAGTCAGGTGTTCGTCAAGGTTCAGACGTTGGCTGACAACCAGGCCGACAAGGTGAACCTGTACACCGACGACAGCCATAAGACACAAGTCAACCTGCTCCGCATCAAGAAAGACGGTACAGTGCTGATGGGAACAGGTCTTGTTACTCCTTCGGCTACCATTACTCCCACTGACGCCATGGAATACAAGTCGAATGAGAATATTGGTGCTACTGGTGTTGATGCCGTCAAATACTTCTATGGCATCGTTCCGCAGGACCTCAGCCGTGGCGACGCTGCCGCCGACAAGGTGGGGCTGCAAATCATCACCCCTGACGGCAACGAGTATTTCATTCAGGATTTAAGCACATACGCAGGAACAGTGACAACCACGAACCTGTCAAACCCATACACTCCTGTGGATGTAAATGACGATTCTAAAGGCTATCATATTACTTCCTGGCGTCCCCACTACCAGTACTATTACACCATCACCATCAAGAAGACCGGCATTCAGAACATCACTGCCGCCGTGCTGCCTTGGGAGACGGTGACGGGCGACCTGGGCACCATCGACCTGGAGAACTGATGAAAAGGGAATAAACAGTAAATCGTAAATAGCAGTGAAGTTTCCGATAGGCATACAGAGCTTTGAGAAGATCCGTAAGGGCGGATTCGTCTATGTCGACAAGACCGACTTGGTGTACAAGTTGGCCCGTGGAGGAATGGGAGGTTGAGACGATTAAAACGAATGAGAAATTTTAAAGTTAATAATATATAGAATGCATGTTTAGGAGAAACAAATATATTCACCGAGTACTGCCCGCCTTGCCGCTGGCGGCCCTCTGCCTGCTGACGCTCTCGGCATGCAGCGACGACGACGACACGCTGACGCTTTCCGACACCGGCAAGACACCCATCGAGCTGACGGTGGGCATCGTGGGCGACGGCGCCTCGACCGCCACCAGGAGCGCGGGCGACCCCGCCCGCACCACCCGCGCCGTGGTGACGACAGACAAGCCCTACAACCAATATGCAGCGGCCTTCGAAAAGGGCACCAGCCTATATATGGTGATGAAGAGCGAAGACGGAGGTACTACTCCCGGTGCCCCCAAGTACACCCGCACCATCGGCTATGCACAGGAAAAGAAGGACGACAATAACACCTACGTGAATTTTGCCACCAACTATGTGCGCTACTACGAAGACAGCTATTCGCGCAACTCGAAGGTTTCTATCTATTCCGTCTGCGTGCCAGGCTACCGCCTCAGCGGAACAGAGAGTCTTTCCTCAGGTGTCGACGCTACGGGAGCCACTGACGGTACGACATGGAGCATCGGAGGGTTAGACACATACTCAGGCCTCAACTCATGGTCTACGGCTGAATCTACGCCCAACTACAGCGGAACCACTATCGCATGGCCGCTACGCAACGCACAGGTAACAAGTCAGAATGCTGACTTTATCGCCAACCAAGACCTCTGCTTCAGCAACAACGTGTCGAACCCCTCTGGCGGTTCAGACAACCGTATCTATTTCGACAATAGTACCAAAAAGTTTAGAGAAGGCCGCATGGTGTTCTACCACGCCATGACAAAAGTGACCTTCATGATCAAGAAAAACGAAAGCTTTACTGCGAATGAAAGCTTTGCCTTCACCAACGACAACGAGAACATCGTGCTGAAGGGTTTCAACACCACTGGCACGTTCGATATAGCGCAAGGCGAATTCACTGTAGGCAACACCACTAACATCAGCCAATTGGCCAACACAAAGGCCACGTCTAATGACGACCCCAACTATACCGTCCACAGCAATTATGACCATGTGCTCAGTTGCCTGATGCTCCCCGGCTCCGCCCTGACAAGCACCGCTACTGATGAGGTCTATTTCACCATCGACCATAACACATACCACATCACAAAGTCGCAGCTCGCTACAGCATTAAGCGAGAAGAAACTTAGCGACAACACCACTCCAGCCTTAACAGAAGACTCAAAGATGCGCCCCGGCGTACACTACATTTTTACCATGACTGTAGGCAAGAAGAAGGTGGAAAAACTAACCGCCTCCTTAGTGCCTTGGGAAAAAGTAACTGCCGAGAACACCTCGCCCTCTAACGCGCGAATCCAAGTGTCACTGCTGAAGAATGGCACGCCACAGACGGGTACTGCCAATTTTGATCTGTATAGGTCTACCTATACTCATACCAGCATAGATGATAGTTATGCAGACTATACTTGGAAGACAGGTTACGCCCCAACGAACTCGCCGCAAGAGAACAAGGCATATCTCACCGAGAATACCAGCAACGGCGGCATTTACACAGCTAATGAAGCCAAGGAAAATGCTGACCATACCCATACGCCTTGGTACTGGCCCAACAACATGACCTTCTACCACTTCCGCACGGTGATGCCAAAGAACCATGAGGTTATAGAAGATGCCACTAACGGTGACTACATTAGCATCGCATACGCTCCCGTGACCCCAAGCAAAGATGTATGCTGGGGGGCACCATTCGTAGCCAAGACGGACAAGACCAAGCCAGACACCTCGGACGAAATACTCGTCTACTCGCTCACGTCGGGCTTCGACAACGAGACGACAACTACGACAGGTGAGGCTCCTAACCAGGTTACCACCACCACGCACCAGATATCTAAAGCTATTGGCCCAACAGAGGATTACATCGACATGGAGATGTTCCACATGCTGAGTGAGGTGACTATCAATTTAGCCACTACAACAGGTAGTGAGAAAGTTGATTTAACCAATGCTAAAATGGAACTGAGCAACATCTATACATCGGCCAAGGTGCTGATGGGCAATGGACTGGTTGTAACAGAAGGCGATCCCGAGACCGTCAGTAATGAAAGCGCTACAAATACATACACGACTCCCTGGCACTACTACTTCGTGCCGCAGGCCCTGGACAACGTCGTGCTGACCATCACCACCGCTGACCACAACCAGTATATCATTGACATGGAGGACGTGGCGGCTACGACCGTCGAGTATAAGCTCATCAAGAACCCCTACAACGAGACGGCCGCAGGTAGCGGGAAATACAAGATTGACCGCTGGTATCCCAACTACCAGTACACCTACACCTTCACGCTGAAAAAGAGCGGCGTAGCCACCATCACCGCCACCCTGGCCGACTGGGAAACGGTGACGGCGGGCGACGACAACGTGCAGATAAAATAAACGACAAATAACGAGTAAACAGTAAATGGACTGATAGTAAATAGCATACGTTATCCGATTGGCATACAACGAAATAGAAAAAGCAGAACAACTATGAAGCTTCTACATTATTTATATATAGCACCCCTCGCAGCCTTGCTCTCTGCCTGCAACAGCAATGAAGAACTGTCTGCCACTGACCACCCCAACGGCATCATAGAGCTGAAGGCCGGCATCGTGGAGGGGGGCAGCGCTGTGACAAGGGCCGACGCTGAAACATACCATGGAAGTCACCATGCATTCAAGTCCGGTGTTGCCACTGCACTTGCACTGAGCGTGAGAGGCACCTGGACAGGAAAAGGCGATGCCCCAGGTTCGGCTTACCCCAATCTGGTAACTAAGAGCACAACGGCAACGGTGACAAGCGTGGCGACTGGAACTGACGATAAACACAACAACGTGAACTGCAGCCCCGTGCTCTACTGGGACGACTACGGCACCGCCGACCCCGACAACACCGCAGGCCGCAGCGAAGGACTGACCATCTATGGAGCTGCCATCGACGGCAAGACCACAGCGCCCACCGTGAGCGATTGGACGGCCCTCAGCTGGACACTCACTGTAGACCAGACAAGCGCAGGCAATACACCTGCTGACATGGACCTGCTCATATCCAATAATGTGCAAGCAGCATCCGGCGCATTGACTTCCAACGACGGCACCTACAAATTCGACGAGCGCACTAACGGCAAGCTTTTGGAATTTCGCCACGCCATGAGCAAGATTACGGTCAACCTAAAGGCGGGCAAAGGCTTCCCCGTCGCTACAGGAGAAACAGACGCTCATTTTGAAGAAACTCCCGAAGTGAAGCTGACCAGCAACGAAGGCTCTGCAACCACATACACGGAGTGGCCCTACACCACGGGCACTGTCAACGTCACCACAGGAGACGTGACAAATCAGGGGGGCAGCAGCAAAGTCACTATGTACAACGCAGCCACGCCTATGACCGGTTGGACGAAAACCTACGAGGCACTGGTGATGCCCGGCAGCGCATTTGAGGGTAAGACCTCTTCTGCTGCCGATGCGCCATACCATGTCATTGCCCGCATCAATGCCGACGGCAATATTTACTATGTGACATCTGAAATGATACGCAAAGCCATCAACAGCACGTCATACGCATCAGAGACGGCATTCCCCACCGAGGCTGGCAAGAACTACATCATCAATGTCATAGTCAACAAGACCGAGATTAAGGTGACGGCAACAGTGGCAGACTGGACGACGGTGAATGCTGAGGAGGTAGCGCCTAAGATCAACGTCACCGTGAACTACGGCACCCCGGGACCCGTCATCAGACTGAACACCTTCAGCTTCTACCGCAGCCTCGCGCTCAACGACGGCTATGCCACCGGCGAGTCTGATGAGTTGAAAATTGGCAATTACTACAGGCGTGTAAGCGAGCTTACCTATGATACTGAAACTCAGAAATGGACGATGAATCCTATCCGCTACTGGACAAACCACAACCAGCACTACCAGTTCCGACTGGTATGGCCCAATACCACCACAGCACTGAAAACTACGACAGAGTCGGAAAAGCCAGGCGAAACGGTGGTACAGAAGTGGCGTCCGCACGTAGAGGACAAGACATACGGCGGCACCAACTACCAAGTGATAGAGATATGGAATGATAAATACCAGGAGATTGTGGAATCGAAGACCATGATTGCAGACGACTATCACCCCTATCCCTCAAACCTAATGATTGCACGGCCGGAGATTGATGCGAGCGAGCAATGTACGAACAATGAGCCTGGTCACACCAAAACCTATCTGTACGATGGTGGCATTTGCGCTACGGAAGGTGTTATCACCTTGACGTTCCGCCACGTGATGTCACAGGTGGAGGTGAATCTGACAACTTCGTCCGACGCCAGTAAAGTGGAACTGGCCAATGCCGTAGTGGAAATCGTCAATGCCTACAAAACCGGCGACGTGAAACTTGGCGACCGTGAGGTGATTCCGACAGGAGAGAAAGTAAGCTACATAATAGATCCTGTTACAATCGTCGCGGACAAACCTGAAACAACAGATGTAAATGAAAACACTGTAAGCAAGAACAAGCGCCACAGCGCCATCGTGCCGCAGCCGCTGGAAGGTGTGAAGTTCAAGATAACCATCACCAACACCCACGACACGGAGGGCACCTCCGACGACACCCAGGACGTATACTATGCCGACGTGGCTCCCATCAAGCGTGCAGATGATGCGACTAAGCTGGTTGCCCCCAACGGCAAGTGGGAATCAGGCTACCATTATGTCTATAACCTGAACCTTTCAAAGACGAGAATCAATGTTATAGCTACGATAGCCGATTGGAACAAGGTGGAGGCCGCCGAGGAGGTGTGGTTCTGAAAGTAGCATGATTGCAAGATAATTCCGAGTGAATAGAGAAAAGTGAATTTATTTGCTACTGCATAAGATTATGATGAAAATAAAAAACATATTATACATAAGTACCGCTCTGCTGCTGGCGGGTTGCTCCAGTGAGGAAAATATCACGTGCGCTCTGACGGGTGGTGAAAAGACGCCGCTCGTCATCAATGCCACGCTGGGCACGGGTACCGCCGTGACACGCGCCGAGGGAAAGGACTTCGAGAATAACGATAAACTGCTGGTCTATCTGCGGCATACCACTGGACCAAAGGCCGGTGTTCCGCTTGCCTACCCCACCACCCCCGCCGACCAAGCACCGCGGCTTGTGACGCTTACCAAAGGTAGTTCGGCGATGAGCGATAAAGACGAGAGCGACGGAATCAAGGAGACCAGCGACCTAACCGCTTCCTACACCAACACTGCGTCAGGCACCACGTCGGCCCTCTACTGGGACGACTTCAGCCAGTCCACCGCCGACGGATCCAAAGACCTTCGCACCAGTGGTCATGGCCTGCAGTCGTACTACGGCTACTGCTATAATGGCGGAGACAGTTATACTGTCGGCAATGAAACCAAGAATAACATTACGACACCACTTGCCGAAACTGCAGGAACTTTAGGGTGGACTGTTCCTACCGACCAGTCTGCCACAGGTGGCACTATGGTTAAGCACGCCGACCTGCTGTGGTCTGCCGAACAAGAGACTGTCGTCTATCGACATGCAGATGCAAGAACTGGTGACCACCGCACGCTGATCATCCCCTACACCCAC
>CAMNJY010000037.1 GCA_946541745.1 uncultured Prevotellaceae bacterium | reverse complement strand
GGTCAGCAAGCCATGGACATTGGATAATAATAGAAGCTTAGTGGTGCAAATGTGGCGCATTATGTAAATAGAAAAATCCGCAAGATGCTGTATATCAGTTTCTTGCGGATTTCGTAAAGTGATCCCGTTGGGATTCAAACCCAAGACCTTCAGAACCGGAATCTGACGCTCTATTCAGCTAAGCTACGGGACCTTTGAAAGCGGATGCAAAGGTACGTAAAAGATTTGAGAATTGAGAATTGTTCGTTGAGAATTATGATTTCTTAACTGTGAGCGCTAATGCGCAAAAAGTTAGCAATAATCAATTAACAGTATCATTTTGCAAAAAATATTCCGGGTTTTGTTTGCATATTAATATTTTATGCGTACCTTTGCACGAAAAACTGAAAAAATAGGCTATGAGTACATTAATCAGACCCGCAAACTATGAACGGCTGCTCGACACGAAGCAGACGGAACAGGGCATCAAACTGATCAAGGAGTTCTTCCAGCAGAACCTGTCAACGGAACTGAGGCTGCGCCGCGTGACGGCCCCGCTGTTTGTGCTGCAGGGACTGGGCATCAACGACGACCTTAACGGCGTGGAGCGCGCCGTGACCTTTCCCATCAAGGACCTGGGCGACGCCCGCGCCGAGGTGGTTCACTCGCTGGCCAAATGGAAACGGTTGTCGCTGGCAGAATACCAGATAGAGCCGGGACACGGTATCTATACCGACATGAACGCCATACGTGCCGACGAGGAACTGGACAACCTGCACTCGCTCTACGTCGACCAGTGGGACTGGGAGGCCGTCATCCGCCGTGAAGACCGCACGCTGGCGTTCCTGAAGGATGTGGTGGAACGTATCTATGCTGCTATCCGCCGAACGGAGTACCTGACGTGTGAGACCTACTCGCAGCTGAAACCGTTTCTTCCTGAGCGTATAAAGTTTATTCACGCCGAGGAACTGCTGAAAATGTATCCGGACAAGACGCCGAAGGAGCGCGAGGATGCTATCTGCGAGGCTTACGGGGCCGTATTTATAATAGGTATAGGCGGCGTGCTGTCTAACGGTGAGAAGCACGACGGCCGGGCCCCCGACTACGACGACTGGTCGACTGTGGCCGAGGACGGGCGGAAAGGACTTAACGGCGACATACTGATATGGTATCCCGTGTTGGGCCGCTCGTTCGAATTGTCGTCAATGGGCATTCGTGTGGACAAGGAGTCGCTGCTCAGGCAACTGGCCATAGAGCACAAGGAGGAGCGCCGCCAGCTGTATTTCCACCAGCAGTTGCTTAACGACCGTCTGCCACTCTCCATCGGCGGAGGTATCGGCCAGAGCCGTCTCTGCATGGTGCTGCTGCACAAGGCGCACATCGGCGAGATACAGGCCAGCATCTGGCCGGAGGACATGCGCCAGGAGTGCCGCAAGTTAGGAATGCCACTCATTTGACAGAAAACTATGAAAGAAGTTAGAAAATATATGCTTGACCTGCGGGTAAAGTCGGCAGAGAGGTTGCACGAACGCTACGTGCTGCTACGGCTGACACGGGACGAAGCGTTGCCAGAGATGATGCCGGGCCAGTTTGTAGAGGTGCGTGTGGACGGCAGTCCAAGTACGTTTCTGCGACGCCCCATATCCATCAACTTCGTAGACAGGACGAGCAACGAGCTTTGGCTCTTAGTGGCGACAGTCGGCGACGGTACGCGCCAGCTGGCAAAATTGCAGGAGGGCGACAGTCTGAACTGTGTGGGGCCTTTGGGACACGGCTTTACGTTTCCTTCCGAAGGCTGTGGCCGAGTGCTGCTTGTTGGCGGAGGCGTAGGCGTAGCCCCACTGCTCTGTCAGGGAGCCATGCTGGCGGAGCACGGTGTGAGGCCGATGTTCCTCTTGGGAGCGCGGACGGCCAAAGACCTGCTGCTGACAGACGAGTTTGGCAAGTACGGCGATGTGTTTATCACAACCGAGGACGGCAGTGCCGGCGAGCGTGGCTTTGTGACGCAGCACTCCATCCTGCAGCGCGAGCACTACGGGCTGATACAGTCGTGCGGCCCCACGCCGATGATGAAGGCCATAGCCAGCTATGCCTACCATCAGGGGGTGGAGTGCGAAGTATCGCTCGAGAACATGATGGCCTGCGGGCTTGGCGCCTGTCTGTGCTGTGTGGAGAAAACGACTGAGGGCAACCTTTGCGTATGTAAGGAGGGTCCTGTGTTTAACATAAGGCGACTGTTATGGCAACTTTGAATGTAAATATAGGCAGCCTGAAGCTGAAGAACCCAGTGATGACGGCTTCGGGCACTTTCGGCTACGGTCTGGAATTTCAGGATTTAGTACCGTTGGAGGGTATTGGCGGCATCATCGTCAAGGGCACAACGCTCCATCCACGCGAGGGTAACGACTACCCGCGAATGGCAGAGACGGCGGCCGGCATGCTGAACTGCGTGGGTCTTCAGAACAAGGGTGTTGACTATTTCTGCCAGCACATCTACCCCCAGCTGAAGGATATTGACACCCACTTCATCGTCAACGTCAGCGGTTCCTCGCCCGATGACTATGCGGCGTGCGCCTCCCGCATTGATGAACTGGAACAGATACCGGCCATTGAGCTGAACATCTCATGCCCCAATGTGAAGGAAGGCGGCATGGCTTTTGGCGTGACTACCAAAGGAGCAGCCAGCGTGGTCAAGGCTGTACGTGAGTGTTACCACAAGACACTCATAGTAAAGCTGTCGCCCAACGTGACCGACATTACCGAGATAGCCCGTGCCGTAGAGGCCGAGGGCGCAGACTCGGTGTCGCTCATCAACACGCTGATGGGCATGGCCGTCGACATAGAACGGCGGTGCCGGGTGCTCAGCATCGGTACCGGCGGACTTAGCGGTCCGGCTGTAAAGCCGGTGGCTCTGCGGATGGTCTATCAGGTGGCTCATGCGGTGAAGATTCCCGTCGTGGGACTTGGCGGCATCATGACGACTGAAGATGCCATCGCGTTTCTCATGTGTGGTGCAACAGCCGTTGAAATAGGCACCGCCAACTTCATTGACCCAACCGTCACTATTAAGGTGCGCGACGGCATTGCACAGTGGCTCGACCGCCATGGGTGTAGATCCGTACAGGAAATCATAGGAACCATAGATTAGTCAACAATGAAAAACACCCAGAGAGCCATCATAGGCATCATGCTGATGTTTGTAGGAGCAAACATACAGGCCGCCGACAGTCTGCCGGCCTTCCCCGGAGCACAGGGATTCGGGCGCTTTGCCACCGGCGGACGAGCAGGCAAGGTGTACCACGTGACAAACCTGAACGACAGCGGTGCCGGTTCACTGCGCGACGCTGTCAGCCAGCCCAATCGCATCGTGGTGTTCGACGTGGCAGGCGTCATACGCATCAATTCGCGCATCGTGTTCAAGAGCAACATCACCGTTGCCGGACAGACAGCACCCGGGGAGGGCATCACCGTCTACGGCGACGGCATGTCGTGCTCAGGGGCCACCAATGTCATCGTGCGCTACATGAGGTTCCGCATGGGGTCGGTGGGAACCAAGGATGCCGACTGCGCCGGACTGGCCAATGGCGGCAACATGATCTTCGACCACTGTTCGTTCGCATGGGGACAGGACGAGAACTTCTCCATCAACTGGGACAACAAGGGCACAGCGCCTCACGACGTCACCATCCAGAACAGCATCGTCGGCCAGGGTCTGATGCAACACTCGGCAGGAGGCCTGATACAAGCCGACAACATCACGATGTACCGTTTGTTGCTGTGCGACAACAAGACGCGCAACTTCAAGGTGAAAGGTCGTCACCAATATGTCAACAACATCGTCTACAACTGGAGCACCTACGCCTACGAAATGGGGGGCGAGTCGGCCGGCGAGTCGTTTGCCAACGCTGTGGGCAATCTGTTCATCAACGGTAACTCTACCAGCACGTCGGCCAACGGTTTCTCCGGCGGCAACTCGGGTTTCCACTTCTTTGGCGACGACAACTGGCAAGACCGCAACAAGGACGGCATCTATAACCCGGAACTGTTCACGGGCAACGGTGGCGGCGACCGCCAGAGTGTAGCTTACGACTATCCCGAGCTGCCGCTATGGGGCGGCAACACGCTGATAGACAACCTACTGCCCGACGTAGGAGCCTCGCTACCCTACCGCGACCTGACCGACGCCTACATGGTGAACGAGGTGCTCAGTTTCGGTACCAGAGGCCACCTCATCACCAGCGAAAAAGACCTGCCCTATGGCACACCAGACACGTGGACAGTATTCAAAGGCACAAAGCCCCAGGACACTGACGGCGACGGCATGCCCGACGAATGGGAGGAGGCCAACGGCACCGACAAAGCAATGGACGACGCTCTGACCATCGCCGCCAACGGCTATGCCAATATTGAGAACTATGTCAACAGCATCACCCGCGCCGACCGTGAGTTCTACCTGCGCGCCCCGATGCTGCTCACCCTGGCTTCGGCTACCACCGGCAGCATGACGCTGTCGTGGGCAGACTTCTCCGACAATGAGGAGGGATTTATCGTCGAGATGAAGAAGAATGGCAACTTTACAGAGATTGGCCGCACGGCCACTGATGTCAGCACATTCACCATCAGCGACCCTTCGCTGAAGCCCGGTACATCTTACGTGGTGCGCGTCTGTGCCTTCACTGGTGATCAGCAGTCGGCCTATACTGCCGAACAGACCGTCAAGACCCGTCCCGAACAAGTAGACATCATCGATGCCGAGAAGTTTGCAGGCACTGGCGACGGCGAGTGGCTGATTAATCCAACTACAGACCATACCTACACCCTAAACGAGCCTAAGGACTATACAGCAGTTGTGGTACGCTCCGACGCTCACGTCACCATCGACGGGGCAGGATACATCAGTGGTCCCGCCTCGTTCAACAAGACAGGCAGTGGCACGCTGACTGTAGCCACCGACCAGCACTATGAGGGAGCAACCGTGCTTCACGGCGGAGTCTATGAGTTTGCAACCCTAAGGAACGGCGAACAGCCCAGCGGCCTCGGCAAGAGCCAGGAGTTTGCCCAGAACTGGGTGATGGACGGCGGCACATTCAAGTACACCGGCGCAACGACCACCACCAACCGGTCGGCCACCCTCTATAATGACACCGAGCTGAGCATAGAAAAGAGCAATACAGTGGTCACCATGAACGGTTCCTTTGAAGGTCAGGGCGACCTCAAGATAGGCGGCCAGGGACAACTGTTGGTCAACAGGGCCGGCTTCTTCAGCTTCGACGGCAACTTGGTGCTGGCAGGCGGTGAAGTGCGGCTGGCATCCAAAACCGTTTCCGACGGCGGTATCGGCAAAGCCTCCAAGCTGGTGCTTCAAGGTGGCAAGTTCACCACCATCGGCAAGAACGAGGCCAGCGTCACCTACAACTTCCCCATTGAGGTAGTTGCGGGCACTACGTCAACGGTCGATTTCGACCTGTGGAACACCAACAAATGCAGTGTCAAGGGCACAGGCAACCTCGTGTGGAACGTTCATTACCTGCGTGAGTATATTGAGGGCAACTGGGACGGATTCACCGGACAGTTGACTATCAACGGCACGGGCAAAGCCAACCAGAGCCAGTTTGCCGTCCGCAATGGCACAGGCGTGAGAAATGCCACTATCACACTGAAGGGTACGGCCTCCATCACAGGCGGCAAGAACGCCTCCACGTTCTATCTCGGCGGACTTTCCGGCGACGCTTCGACGGCACTCTCAGGCTTCAACGTGAAGGCCAAAGGCGAAGGCACATGGGTCGTTGGCGGTGCCAACACCGATGAAGAGTTCCGAGGTGTCATCGACGACTACGACCAAGCCCACTCCCACCCCGGCACCACCAGCATCACAAAAACCGGCACCGGCGACTGGCGACTCACAGGCAGGAACACCTATAGCGGCAAGACGACCGTCAACGGGGGCACACTTATCGTCAACGGTCAACATTCGGGCAGTGGAGCCTTCACGGTAGCCGCAGCAGCCACGCTGGCCGGTAAAGGCACGATAGCTGCTGCAGTCACCGTCAACGGAACGCTGATGGCAGGCGACACACTGGCTACCGACAAGGGACTCACCTTCAACGGAGGTCTGAAACTCGGCACGAAAGCCGTGTTGCAGCTCAACGAGGCAATGGCTGCCACCCGCTATTATAACGGTGACGAAATCCAGGCGTTTACAGGCAAGGTCACTGGCGTCTTCGACGCCATCGTTCCCGCCACGCCCGGCGAGGGTCAGACTTGGGACACGAGTGAACTCTACACAAAGGGCATTCTGAGGGTCGTTGGTGGCGGCGAAAAGCCCGAAGACCCTAACGTCCACGTTGACCCTCAGCCCCAGAGCGAAACCAAGCAGGTATGTCTGGCATGGGGCAACATGACCCGGACTGGGGGTGACAGCGCCTGCACCGAACTGATAGGCAGCGAGGAAGCACCCTCCAACAACATCGGCTTCAGTATGTACTACACCACCGCCACCGGCAAAACCTTCGGCAAGGGCGATAAGATGAAGTACGACTTCGACGGCATTGACCGTACGGGCATTAAGCTTTCCAACGGCGCACAAGCCTGCATCGTAGTGCCTGAAGGATTCAAGGTGACAAAAATTACCTTCTGGAGTGTGACAGCCAACAATGCCAGCAACCGGGTCAGCTATTGGAGCGAGGTGGCGGGCAAAACTTATACTGAGGCCGACGGTCAGTTGCTCAGCCACTCGGCAACGACCTCGGCTCCCAACAAGGCCGAGTTTGTGTTAAACGACGTGCAGAGCCAGCTGACATTCACCAATACCGGCGAACAGCAGAGCGTGCTGATCGTGCTGGAATACCACACTGGTGGAAATACAGTCGGCATAGATGATGGCTATCGGCCAAGAGTCTCTGACAACACCAGGGTTGAATATTTCACCACCTCTGGCGAACGCATCAAATCACCAGGGCAGGGATTATACATTGTGAGAACAACCACTGCCGACGGAAAGACTACTTCACACAAAATAGCTTTAAGATAACATAACAAAATGAGGGCAGCCAACTGACTGCCCTCAACCAACACAAAAACTAAACTAGACTTAACTAAAGCTATTGAGACTTTCACAAGCCCCGATTAGCGTTTGCAAAGTTAGTACAATTTCATTAAACTTCCAAACTTTTCGGAAAGAATTTGCATTTTTATAGCAAAAAATATTTAAAACACCCTGTTCATCGATAAAAATTGGTCAAAAACGACCATTGCGGCCATCGCTTCGACAACAGGGACAGCTCTTGGAAGCACACATGGGTCATGACGTCCGCGAGCAGTCAGCGTTGCCGGACGACCCTGTAAATCGACCGTTTCCTGAGGGCGCAACAGGGTGGCCACAGGCTTAAAGGCTACGCGGAAATAGATATCTTCGCCATTTGAAATGCCGCCCTGAATGCCGCCACTATGGTTGGTGACCGTCGTAATCCGCCTACCCGGATGGTCATCATTGCACACAAAGAGGTCGTTGACCTCAGACCCACGCCTGGCGGCAATGTCAAATCCGTCGCCAAACTCAAACCCCTTGACGGCGTTGATGCTCAACATGGCACTGCCCAGCACGGCATGTAGCTTGTCGAACTCAGGCTCACCCAATCCTACAGGACACCCTTTGACCACGCAGGTAATAACGCCGCCTATGGTGTCGCCCTCAGATTTCACTTCGCTGATCAGTTGTTCCATCAGTGCAGCCTTCTCCGGGTCGGGGCAACGCACGGCGTTTTGCTCTGTCAGCGACAGGTCGTAACGGCGGTAGTCGCGGTCGAGGACTATTGGCCCCACTTGCGAAGTGTAGGCATGGATGCTCACGCCCAGCTTTTGCAACGCTAATTTAGCCAATGCGCCGCCAACCACGCGGCTGATGGTGATACGAGCCGACGAGCGGCCTCCGCCCCGGTGATCGCGCAGTCCGTACTTGCTCTGGTAGGTGAAGTCGGCATGCGACGGACGAAACACCGACCTCAGATTGTCATAGTCCCCAGAGTGCTGATTCTCGTTGCGCACAATGAACCCTATGGGGCAGCCTGTCGACTTACCCTCAAAGACACCGCTCAGCAGTTCCACCTGGTCAGGTTCCTGCCGCGAGGTCGTTATCTTGCTCTGTCCTGGCCGGCGCCGGTTTAGTTCTTGCTGTATGAAGCCTAAGTCTATATCAATGCCTGCGGGCATACCATCAACCACGCCGCCGATAGCTGCACCGTGACTCTCGCCGAAGGTAGTCAGCGTAAATAGTTTTCCAAATGTATTCACTCTTCACTCTCAATAATACTACTTACAGTGTTTGCAACCGCCATCACCGCAGTTTCCGCTATCACAATTGCCCTCATCGCCGCCACAGCCGCCGCAACCGCCGCAACCGCCGCAACCGCCGGTCATGTGCTTGATGAGTGCGTTGATCTCGTCGTCGGTAGCCGGACGGTTTTCTATCACCTCGCCTGTAAAGTTCAGCGTCTTACCGGCCAAGGGGTGGTTGGTGTCTACGGTGACGGTCTTAGTGTCAACAGCCTTCACCCGCGCCAGGAACTGCCTCTCACCGCCGTCGGTTAATGTAATAACCGCTCCGGGATAGACGTTCTGGACATCAAACTTGCCGTCGATGCAAAACATTTCACGCTGCAGCTGGTGAACGCCCTCCGGGTCGTAGTCGCCAAAAGCCTCGTCGGGTGTCAGCGTAAAGTCAAACTCGGCCCCCTTGTCCAGGTTGAGTACTTGCTGCTCCAATGCCTCCAGCGAAACACCGAATCCGCTGATAAACTCGAAGGGTTTCTCACGAATGGTTTGCTCCTCTAATGTACGTTCGCCGTCCTTCAACGAGTGAAGCTGGTAGTGTACGGCCAAAAACTTGTGTTCCATCATCTTAATACCTTATTAATAATATACATGCTGATTGGAGTGCAAAGGTACGAAAAAGGGTTGAAATAGCCGCATATTTTTGCTGAAAAACGTAAAAATAAGAATAAGTGGCAATTATTTGACCTGCGTCAACAAACAAGCTGTTTGCGTACACAATCACGGCAGAATGTTTGGTCAGTTGCCAGAATTGCCGTACCTTTGCACCGTCAAAACCAATAAAAGGGTGGCGACAAAGGATAACAAACAACACATTTATTAAAGTAAGAGCCTGAAGGGAAAAAAGAGAAAAAGGATAACAAACATCTGAAGGCTCCGAGTAAAGAAAAGAAAGGGTAAAAGAAATGAAAAGATTGTTTTTGATGACACTGGCAATGCTTAGCATGACTATGACATTTGCAGAGAACGAGGAAGCAAAGAACGTGAACAGCGTAGAGGCCTACGACATGAGCGTCAACATGCGCAAACTGAGCGTCGCTCTTGACCTCAATGCTGACCAGATGGAGGCTGTAGAGAGCATCCACAACACGTTCAACGCCGAGATGCAGCTGGCCGCTCAGGCAGAGGCTGCCGACCGTCAGGAACGGGTGAACAAGGCTGTGGAGCGCGACATCAAGTGGATGCACTACGTGCTCAACGAGAAGCAGTATCGCACCTATCTGATGCTCCTCAACACCACGCTCAACAACCGTGGTCTGAAAGTGAACAAGTAAACATTAGTTAGTAGCAAACATTTTTTTAATCGTCAAGCCGTAGGTTCGTGAGAATCTACGGTTTTTTCTTTGCCATTCAAAAAAAAATCACTACTTTTGCACTTGAAATTCATATCAACAGACAAAAAACGATGAAAAAGATTAAGATTCTCCTTGTATCGGCGGTTGCTCTGCTCACGGTGAGCTGCGGCACCACCTCGACAGTACCCATCACGGGACGCCAGCAAACATTGATGGTCAGCGACGGCGAAGTGCTTTCACTGGCCACCCAGCAGTATCAGGACTTCATGAAGACGGCCAAGAAATCGACTAACGCCACAAACACGGCTATGGTGCAGCGGGTTGGTCAGAAGCTGGCTACAGCCGTCAACAACTACCTGACCAGCAACGGTCTGCAGGCCGAAGTCAAGAACTTTGCCTGGGAGTTCAACCTCGTTCAGGACAAGCAGGTGAACGCCTGGTGCATGCCTGGCGGCAAGATTGTGGTGTACGAAGGCCTGCTGCCCGTCACCCAGGACGAAGCCTCGCTGGCTATCGTGCTCGGCCACGAGATAGCTCACGCCGTTGCCAAGCACTCTGCCGAACAGTTGAGCACGCAGATGAAACAGCAGTACGGCATGCAGATAGGCACGATGGTGGCCGGCGCACTGGGCATGGGTCAGAACACGCAGTCTATCATCCAGGCTATTGCCGCCCAGGGTTTTAACTTCAAGAACCTGAGCTACTCGCGCAATCATGAGAGCGAGGCCGACCACATGGGTCTCATCTTTGCGGCCATGGCGGGTTACGACCCACAGGCGGCCACCCCCTTCTGGCAGCGCATGGCGGCAGCCTCAACGTCGCAGACAGCCGAGTTTCTGAGCGACCACCCGTCAGACGCCACCCGCATCAAGCAGATACAGGGCTGGATGCCCGAGGCACTGAAGTACTACAAACCGGCCACGACAACCACCACCGTCAAAAAGGCCGCCTCTACCAGAAAGGCTACCACCACCAAGAAATCGACCACCAGGAGATGACGGTTTGCATAGCCGAGAAGCCGAGCGTTGCTCGGGACATAGCACGCATCCTGGGAGCCACAAGCTCCCACGATGGCTATATGGAGGGTAACGGTTATCAGGTGACGTGGACCTACGGCCATCTCTGCACGCTCAAGGAGCCGGGCGACTATACCCCAGCGTGGAAGACCTGGGCACTGACGCAACTGCCGATGGTGCCCCCGCGCTTCGGCATCAAGCTCATCAACGAGGAGCACATCGAGAAGCAGTTTGCCGTCATTGAGCGGCTCATGCAGGCAGCTGACGGCATCGTCAACTGCGGCGATGCCGGCCAGGAGGGTGAGCTGATACAGCGATGGGTGATGCAGAAAGCCCAGGCCAAGTGTCCCGTGAAGCGGCTCTGGATATCGTCGATGACCGACGAGGCCATCCGTGAGGGCTTTGCCAACCTGAAAGACCAGCAAGACTACCAGCCCCTCTACCTGGCCGGCCTCAGCCGCGCCATAGGCGACTGGCTGTTAGGCATGAACGCCACACGGCTCTACACGCTGAAATACGGCCAGAACCGTCAGGTGCTCAGCATAGGCCGCGTGCAAACCCCCACCCTCGCCCTCATCGTCAACCGCCAGAAGGAGATTGAGAACTTCAAGCCAGAGCCTTACTGGGTGCTGGCCACCGTCTACCGCGACACCACGTTCACCGCCACCAAGGGTAAGTTCACCACGAAGGAGGAGGGCGAGCAGGCTTTCCAGACCATAGAGGGCAAGCCGTTTGTAGTGACGAAGGTTGAGAAGAAGGAGGGCAGGGAGCAGCCACCACAGCTCTACGACCTGACGTCGCTTCAGGTAGACTGCAACCGCAAGTTTGGCTATTCAGCCGAAATGACGCTCAACCTCATTCAGGCCCTCTACGAACGGAAGTACACTACCTATCCGCGTGTGGACACTCAATACCTGTCGGACGACATCTATCCCAAATGTCCGCAAACGCTGAACGGCCTCTTCCAGACGCGCTTTGCCGGTCAGTCACCTTATGCCGAGCTTATAAGGCCTATAGGCGGCAAACCGCTGAAGAAGTCAAAGCGCGTGTTTGACACGACGAAGGTGACCGACCACCATGCTATCATCCCCACGGGCATAGTGCCTCAGAATCTCAGCGACGCCGAGCGCCACGTCTTCGATCTCGTGGCACGTCGTTTCATCGGTGTCTTCCTGCCCGACTGCAAGTTCTCAACGACCACAGTGCTGGGCGAGGTTGACAAGATAGAGTTCAAGGTGACGGGCAAGGAGATACTCGACCCCGGATGGCGTCTGGTAAGGGGAAAAACTGCCGATAACGCAGACAACGCAGACAACCCCGACGCCGCCGACAAGGGTGAAGAGCGCACGCTGCCCACCTTCGTCAAGGGCGAGAGCGGCGACCACAAGCCTACGCTGACTGAGAAATGGACTACGCCGCCACCCTATTATAATGAAGCCTCGCTGCTGAGAGCCATGGAGACGGCGGGCAAGTTTGTGGACGACGAAACGCTACGCGCCGCCATGAAGGAAAACGGCATAGGGCGCCCATCAAGCCGTGCGAGCATCATAGAGACCCTCTTCAAGCGCCACTACATACGCCGTGAGCGCAAGCGCCTGGTAGCAACGCCCACCGGCATAGAACTGATAGACCTCATACGCGAGGAACTGCTGAAAAGCTGCGAACTGACGGGTATATGGGAAAAGAAGCTACGCGACATTGAGCACCAAAAGTATGATGCCATGCAGTTCATAGACGAACTGAAGGCACAGGTGGCCGAAATTGTAAACGAAGTGATGACCGACAGTTCCAACCGCCGCATCTCCGCCACAACCGACGAATCCAAATCTGCCGGAACCGCTACGAAGGCCAAGACCGCCGCCAAGACCGCCACGAAGGCCAAGACCGCGCAACCGCCGCGCAAGAAGAAGGCGCAGCCGGCTGACATAACAGCTGCTGCGCCTATGGTTGTTGAGGGCGCGCCCTGTCCGCTGTGCGGCCAGGGGCGCATCATCAGGGGTCACACGGCCTTTGGCTGCTCCCGTTGGCGCGAGGGTTGCTCCTTCCGCGCTCCGCTGCCCTGACCGGCCGTATTCTCCCCTCTTGCAGTTTACTTTTTCACCCCCACAATCTTTGTCTTGGGCTGTTCCTTGTTGCGGCGATTTACCACCGTGACAACAGCCTGGGCCAGATTGATGAAAGCCTGACCGGTCATAGTGTCCACGTTGAGCGCGGCGGGCCGGCCCTGGTCGCCACTGTCGCAGATGCCCTGCACCAACGGTATCTGGGCCAACAGCGGCAGGCCCATCTCCTCTGCCAGTTGCTTGCAGCCCTCACGTCCGAAGATGTAGTAGCGGTTCTCAGGCAGTTCGGCGGGCGTAAACCACGCCATGTTCTCCACCAGTCCCAGGATGGGCACGTTCACCTTGTCGTTGCGATACATGTCGATACCTTTGCGGGCATCGGCCAGTGCTACCTGCTGGGGTGTCGACACGATGACGGCACCCGTGATAGCCAGCGTCTGGAGCAGCGTCAGGTGAATATCGCTGGTACCCGGCGGCGTGTCGAGTATAAAGTAGTCGAGCGAGCCCCAGTCGGCGTCGGCAATGAGCTGCTTCAGGGCGCTGGTGGCCATACCACCGCGCCACAGGGTGGCCGTGGTAGGCGACACGAAGAAGCCTATCGAGAGCATCTTCACGCCGTACTGCTCTATGGGGCAGATGAGGTCGCGCCCGTCAGCCTTTATGGCGTAGGGCCGCTCATCTTCAACATCGAACATCTTGGGAATACTGGGGCCAAAGATGTCGCAATCCAGCAGTCCCACGCTGTAGCCCAGGCGTGCCAGGGCTATGGCCAGGTTGGCGGCCACGGTGCTCTTGCCTACGCCGCCCTTGCCAGAGCTGACGGCCACGATGTTCTTCACCCCGGGCAGCAGCTGCCCCACCTCGGGGCGGGGCTTCGACTTAAACTCGGTTTCTATCTCTACCTCCACGTCGTCACCGCAGTGATACTTGATGGCGGCTTCGGCAGCCTTGACGGTCGATTTGAGAAATGGGTCGGTGTCGCGAGGAAACTCCAGTACCACCTTTACCCGCCACTTCTCGCCCTCATGCTGAGGGGCGCTGATGGCGGGCTGGTCGGCCACCATCTGGCTCTCTACCAGGTTTTTCTTCGTGCCGGCATACGTCACCGTTGCCAGCGCATCCATGATAAGTTTAGGATATAACGCCATTTATATTTACTATTTGACTATTTACTGTTTACGATTTATCTGAGTGGGATACTAAAACTTTTCCAACAGCTGGGGAATCTTCTGCCACTGCTTGTCCTGCACGTAGAGGGGCTTGCAGCCCTTGGGCACGTAGAACTTGCAGGCGCCGAGCACCGTGTCCTTGAAGGTGCTCTTGGAGATCTTTGGCGGCTGGGGGGCGTTGAGCCTCACCTCGCGCAGCGAGACACACTTGGCAAAGGCACCGCCGTCAATGCTCTTCAGGCTCACCGGCAACTCTACCGACGCCAGCGAGCTGCACTCGCTGAAGGCGTCGCTGCCTATCTCTCTCACGGCGGCTGGCACAATAATGGCCTGTAGCGTCGTACACTTGGCAAAAGCCTTGCTGCCAATGTTCTGCAACGTGATGGGCAGCGTGATAGCCGTCAGGGCCACACACTCCTCAAAGGCCTCCGAGCCTATCTTCTTGACCGATACCGGCAGCACCACCTTGCGCAGGCTACGGCAGTAGCGGAACGTCTCGTCGTCAATCTCCTCTATGGTGCCCTGAATGGCCACGCTGTCGAGCGACGCACAGTTTTCAAAGGCGCTACCGCCCAGCGACTTCACCATTTTAGGTATAACAATGGTCTGCAGGCTCGTGCAGTTTTCAAACACGTGGTCGCTGACCTTTATCAACGATATGGGCAGATCCATCTGCTCCAGGCTCTTGCAGTTGTAGAAAGCCTTCGTACCTATGCGCTTGATGCTGCTGGGCAGCGCCACCTCGACCAGGCTGCTACACTCGCTGAACATATCGGAGCCTATTTCGTCGATGCTGCCGTTCAGTGTCAGCTTCTTCAGGCCTATACACTTCTCAAAGGCGCCGTTGCCCATCTTCTTCACCCCGTCCAGCTCTAACGATTCCAGGGCACTGCACTCCTCAAAGGCATTCGACCCCACGCGCCCCACCTTGCCCAGGTTGACGGTCTGCAGGGTGCTACACTTCTCGAAGGCCGAGTTGCCTATCTCGTCCAGCTCGTCGGGCAGGCTGAGAATGGTCAGGCTCGTGCAGTTGCGCAGTGCATTGTTGCCTATCGTCTTCACCGTCTCGGGCATGGTCAGCTCAGTCAGGGCCTCACAGTTCATGAACGTCGACGACCCTATGGAGGAAATGCTGCCGCCGATGGTCGCCTTCGTCAGCGACTTGCAGCCCATGAAGGCGCCGGCTCCCAGCTCTACTAAGTTGTCATACAGTTCTATCGTCTGCAGGCTCGTACAGTTCTCAAAGGCGTCGCGGCCTACCTTCGACAGCACCCTTGGCAGCCTGACAGCCTCCAGGCTGGAGCAGTCGTTGAAGGCGTTGTCGCCTATGGTGACTACTGACTCTGGTATGTCAACCTCTTTTAGCGCCGAGCAGTTATGAAAGCAGCTGTTGCCTATGCTCAGCACGTTCGCCGGCAGCACCGCCTTCACCAGTGCCTTGGCACCTTGGAAGAGGCCGGCGGGCAGGCTGTTGTTCTCTGTCCTCATGCCGGCCCTGCCCTCAGTGATGACGGCCTCGCTCAGGTCGATGCTCGTCACCAGCTGTTCGCCGACTACCTTTTTGCTGGTTTTGGTACGCGTCACTATCTGCGACAGCAGTTTCAGGTCGGCACCGTTCAGCGGCCCCGACACTTTCAGCTCGGCCACCTTGAAGCGCACGCTGTCGGGCAGCTGTGTGGCCAGTGTGCCTACCGAGTCAACGCTGACGTTCATGCTCTGCGCCCCTGCCAGCGTCGGCATCAGTATAGCCATGATTAGAATTAGCTTTTTCATATCGTTCATTTGTATTTTTTGTTAATTGTGTTTACAAAGCCGTCTGTTTGGGGCTCCGCTTCGTACGGTGATAGGAGCGATACTCGTCCAGTTCCACCTCTACCTCAGGCTCTTCGAGTGTTGCCGTTCGTGGCAGCCGCCACTTCATGTACTTGATGTCGAGCCCCCTGTCTATCCACATCTGTTCATAATAGGTCTGCACCTGCAGGGTGGCCGGTTCCACGTTCTCAGCCGAGAGCGGGTCGTGGTACAGGTCGGGGGTTCTAAACAGCAGCGGCAGCCCGTTGTGCTCCACCGTCAGCGTGGTATAGGTGAAGAGGAAGTTGGAGTCGGTCTTCAGGTGTATCACACCGCCGTCTACCAGGAACCTTCTGTAGCGCTCCATAAAGTAGGTTGACGTCAGCCGCTTGCGCGGGTTCTTCATCTGTGGGTCGCTGAATGTGAGCCATATCTCCTGCACCTCGTCCTGACTGAAGAAGCGGTCTATGATCTCGATGTTTGTCCGCAGGAAGGCCACATTCCGCAGTCCCTCGTTCAGGGCCTCGGTGGCCCCCGTCCACATGCGTGCCCCCTTGATGTCTACGCCGATGAAGTTCATCTGCGGATATTGGCGCGCCAGTGCCACCGTGTACTCTCCCTTGCCGCATCCCAGTTCGAGCACTATCGGGTGATCATTGCCGAAATACTGCTGCCTCCACTGTCCCTGCATCGTGAAGGGATGCTCGTCGTAGGTAGAGAACGGATACTGGAACACATTGCTGTACTGCTCCATATCGGCAAACTTAGCTAATTTTCCTTTTCCCATTGTCTGTATTTTACGACTTTTTCTATTAGTTATTGTTAGCTGATTATTTTCATTCCACAAAATTCTGAGTGCTAAAACATCTTTTAAGCTCTTCTTCAGACAGACCTGTCATCTTTGCAATAAGAGATATGGACAAGCCTTCTGCTTTCATATTATTTGCTATTTTTATTAAGCCTTCCTTCATACCCTCTTCACGACCTTTCTTCTCACCTTCCGCAAGTCCTTCGGCACATCCTGCCGCAAGTCCTTCGGCAAGCCCTTCGGCGCGTCCTTCTGCATGTCCTTGACGGAAATATCCCTTTATGAGTGTCTTTTCGCTCCATATCTCGTCCCAGAACTTGTCATAGGCCATACGCTGTGCATCGGTATATGCAGACTGTTCTACTATGCCCACTGCCTTGCTGAGATATTCATTCTCCAACATCTCTGCGGGAATTTCTTTCGTACTCTCGTTAATCTCGGTGAGGAAGCGGAGCCAGAGCACCATCATCTTCTTGTCGCTCACGCTTGACGGACGGAACTTGGGCAGTTCCAGGAATATCGTCTCAAAACCCTTGATTGTGTTCTCGGGGTGCTCTATGTTGGCTGGCACATAGCGATGGTAGAACTCGTCCTTCAGGTTAGGAAAGGCAATATCATTGATGATGCTGACGCAATACACCTGACGTAACTCGTCATAGGCATCCCCTCGCTCGAGCGGACGGACATAAGCCTTCGACGTGTTGAAGAGGGCGCGCTGCAAGAAATCGTCTGTCCAGTACATCTGCATCTCCACGATAAACTGGCGGTTGTGATTGTCCTTACAACGTACATCCACAATGGAGTATTTCTTTGCTGGATTCTCAGGCACCATCTCTGGCGTGAGGTATTCCAGCGACTCAATCTCAGTACCTTCCTTCAGCGGAAGAACGGCATTGAGAAAACTTTGGAGCAGGTCTTTCTGCTCACCAAACACCTTCTTGAAGGTCAGATCTGCCTTTGGGTCGAGATATTTTGCCATAGTTAGAAAATTAAAGTCGCAGAGATGTGACACAGTTTTTTATGTGTGCAAAGTTACAAACTTTTTCTTTCTTCTCCAAGAAAATAGTTTATTTTTTCTTTTTACCCGGAAACGCCGGCTCGCTACCATATATCAAGTAACTCAATTTTCGCAAGCTTCAGTTTCGCCTGAGGTTATGAGGTCATGAGGTCGCTTCGCTTTGGGGGTTTGAGGTGGTATGTGATATAAGTCGGAAAACTATGCTATACCTGCTATAATTAAGCATATTAGTCTGACATTCAGCGATTTAACTTATAGCATAGTTTCCTGAAACTATGCTATAACCATGCTATAGACCATGCTATAGTTGGCGTATTCGACAGAGAATTGATAGTATAAAGGCACGCTGGCTATCCCACTTGCGGCAACCTCAGTCAAGACTCCTGCGTAACTATTGTGGCAACTAACGTGGCAGACAACGCTGCCTTCTGTCATAGCAAGCACGTCTTGAGGGGATAAAGTATAGGATGGCCGCTTTGCGCGATGGCGCAAAACACCTTGCGGGCCTGCGCAAAACACCTTGCGGGCCTACGCAAAAAGTCATCTGATTTCTGGGCATTGACCGGGCTATGTAGCTGAATGCCCCTTCGGGTGTAGTTTAACGATTTTAGTTGACTACTTTCAGCCTTATTTGCAATATGGGT
>CAMNJY010000036.1 GCA_946541745.1 uncultured Prevotellaceae bacterium | reverse complement strand
GCACGTGATTTGTAATCTCGGGGTCGTTGGTTCGAATCCGACAAGAGGCTCTCCCCAAACAAATTTTTTTGTTCACCTGATGAAATTGGTATATACGGGCAGCTCTTTTGCAGGGCGGTCTGTTTCAGTCGTGTTCAGGTGGCGTATCATCCAGGCCATGTTGCGAGCCAGGGTGCGCATGGTCTGCATGCCCTCACCGTCCTCGGCTGCCTGTCCGGGGGTCTGGCCGTAAACCATGTTCCAATACTGTGAACTCACCAGCGGCATGTTCATTATCGTGAAGTACTTGTTTAGACGGTCAAACGCCGCCGATGCACCCCCACGGCGACACACCACCACGCTCGCTCCCGGCTTGTACTGAAGGTCAGGACCTAAGGAATAGAACACTCTGTCGAGCAAGGCGCAGAGCGAACCGTTGGGACCTCCGTAATACACCGGTGAACCAATGACCAGCCCGTCTATGCCATCCTTCACTATTCGCCAGATTTTGTAGTAGAGGTCGTCGTTGAATGTACACTTGCCTATTCTGCCGCACATGCCACAGGCAATGCAGCCTTGTACGGCTTTCTTGCCTATATTGACAATCTCTGTCTCTATACCCTCGCCATTGAGCGTCGTTGCCACCTCGTTGAGTGCCAGAAAGGTGTTGCCTTTGTCCTTGGGACTTCCGTTAATCAGTAATACTTTCATGGGTTTAATTCTTCTGTTTATAGCTACAAATTTACATGGAAATATTCAAATAGCCTCGATTGGGGCTGTTTTTGCACATTATTTAACTTATTGTTTTCATATTTTGGGAAAAACCCGTAACTTTGCACCCGTTTTTAGAAATATGAGATATTTTATATTCTTCAGCTATGACGGCTCACGCTACCACGGATGGCAGATACAGCCCGATGCAGACTCTGTACAGGCAAGGCTGCAGGGTGCTTTGTCACTGCTGTTGCGGTCAGCCATCAGTGTGACCGGCGCCGGGCGTACTGACACTGGTGTACATGCCCGCATGATGGTGGCCCACTTTGACCATGACCAGGAGATGGACGTGCAGCAGTTGGCTTACAAGCTTAACAAGCTGTTGCCACGCGACATAGCTGTAAGCCGCATTCAGCAGGTGAACCCTCACATGCACGCCCGGTTCTCGGCTACCAGCAGGATGTACCGCTACTACCTTCATACGAGCAAAGATCCGTTCCTTTGTCTCACTTCATACGAAACTCATTACAACTTGGATTTCAATAAGATGAACCAGGCGGCCAAGATTCTGATGGAATATGAGGATTTCGGGGCTTTTTGCAAGTCACATGCCGACGTGAAGACCACTTTGTGTCATGTCACTACCGCCGAATGGCGTCAGACATCGGCTACCACCTGGTATTTTGAGATACGTGCCAATCGCTTTCTGCGCAACATGGTGCGAGCCGTCGTCGGCACGCTGGTCGACGTGGGTCGGGGTCGTATTACCTTGGAAGAGTTTCGTAAAATAGTGGAAGGCAAACGGCGTACAGAAGCTGGTGAGTCGATGCCGGCCCATGCTTTGTTCTTGGAAGACGTTACGTATGCAATGATGTGAAAGGGTGAAAAAGGTTAAACTATGTGGTTGATACTTGCATTTATGTCAGCAGCCCTTCTGGGATGCTATGATTCGTTGAAGAAACAGGCATTAAAGAGCAATGCGGTGATTCCCGTGCTGTTTCTCAATACGCTGTTCTCGTCGTTGATATTCCTGCCGATGATTGTGTTGAGCGAGACCGGTCATACTCTCGATGACACTATTCTGCACGTGGGGTCCGGTGGATGGGATGTCCATAAGTATGTAGTACTTAAGGCTGTGATTGTATTGTCAAGCTGGGTATTAGGCTATTTCGGCATGAAGCATCTGCCACTCACCATCGTCGGTCCAATCAATGCAACACGGCCTGTATGGGTTCTGGTGGGTGCCCTGCTGGTCTTTGGTGAACGTCTCAACGGTTGGCAGTGGGTAGGAGTAGCGCTGGCCGTAGCCTCCTTCCTGATGTTGAGCCGGTCGGGCAAGAAAGAGGGCATCGACTTCCGTCACGACCATTGGATTTACATGGTAGTGGGAGCCGCCCTGTTGGGTGCTGTCAGCGGGTTGTACGACAAGTACCTGATGGCTCCTGTCAGCGAGGGTGGCGTAGGCCTCGACCGTATGTTGGTGCAGTCGTGGTACAACCTCTACCAGTGTGGCATGATGCTGCTGATGTTGCTCCTGCTGTGGTGGCCCAGGCACAAAGAGACCACGCCCTTTCATTGGTCGTGGTCTATAGTGGGTGTCAGCCTCTTTCTTTCTACGGCCGACTTTCTGTATTTCTACTCTTTGTCGCTGCCGTCGGCCATGATTAGTATTGTGTCAATGGTCCGGCGTGGCTCGGTGGTGGTGAGTTTCCTGTTCGGGGCACTCTTCTTTCACGAGAAAAACCTGCGTGCCAAGGCTTTCGACCTGGCACTGGTCCTTCTCGGCATGCTGTGTCTTTACATAGGGTCGAAGTAAGAGGCGCCGTAAACGCCCTATTTCTTTCCTATCAGTGCCAGCATGGCCTTGGCGTCCTCGTCGCCGTCGGCGGCGTCCTTGCGCAGGTCTTCCAGCACTTCGTCGCCGCCCTTCTCGTTCTTGACGGCACGCAGCAGCCATTTCTTGGCCTGTGCCTTGTCGGCAGCAATGCCCTTGCCTTTGAAGTAGGCCTTGCCCACGGCATACTCACCGTCAGCATTTTCCTGTTTGGCAGCTTGCAGGAAGAGTTCAAAGGCACGCTTGCGGTCCTTCTTTACGCCTTCACCGTCCTTGTAGCACTTGCCGAGTTGGTACTGGGCCTTGGCGTGCCCCTGCTTGGCCGACTTCTCATACCATTGGAAGGCCAACTGGTCGTTCTCAGCCGTGCCGTAACCTTTGTCGTAGCATCGGCCCAGCCGGTATTGTGCCTTTTTGTGGCCCTTCTCGGCGGCGGCTTTCAGCTTAGGGAAAGCCTCTTTGTAGTTTTCGGCATCATAGAGCTTCTTGCCGTCTTCGTACATTTTGTCGGCGCTTTGTGCGGCAACACCCAAGCTGACCATTGTCAGCAGCATTAGCATGAGTCTTTTCATTGTTTGATAGTTTTTGGGATCGTTTTACTAATATTGTTTGTAATTGATAATCTGTGAACCCGTGAACCGCTGGTCGTTGCTGTTGGTCTGGATGACGAAGAGCCCGCTCGTCAGTTGTGGCATGGGCAGGGTAGTAACGCCTGGGGCTACTTGGCACTGGTGGAGCAACAAGCCCTTTAGGCTGTATAGGCTGACCGTGAGCGGTGCCGTAGGCACGTCGCCGTAGTCTAACCTTATCCGGCCATTCTCCATCCTGCACTGTAACAGCCGGGGCTGGTGGTGGCTGATAGTCTCTACCTGGCTGACGCCCAGTATATGGAGCAGTCCGAGGTAGGCGTCAATCTCGCCATAGCCATAGCTGTTGTTGGGATAGGTGAGGGCCGGGTCAGGCTGTCGGCTGGTGAGGCTGAGTGTGGTCATCACTTCTTCGGGGCTTAGGTCGGGCTTGGCTTGTAGCCATAGGGCTATGACGCCTGCCACTACGGGGGTAGCCATCGATGTGCCGGTATTGGAGTTCCAGGCATAGGTGCGTCCTTGGAAGTCGAAATGCTCTACGTCGGAGTTGATGTCGCGGGCTTCGGGATTGTGCTCTATGTAGAAACTACTGTAGGACGACACAATATTGTCGCCTGGTGCAGTGATGTTGGGCTTCATGGTGCCATTCATGGCCGGGCCGGTAGAAGAGTAGGGGCTGAGCCGCCCCGCTATGCACCCTTCAGAGTAGTCTTTGTATTCGCCTTTGTAGTTGGTGAAACCTAACCGGTGGGCAGTGGAGCCTACGCAAATGACCGAAGGGAAACAGCCCGGAGCATGGACGTTGCGCCCTGGGCGGGCTGCGTTCCATTGGGGGGCTGCTGAGTGGCTGGTCAGCTTGCTGGTAGAACTGCCGAAGAGTTCGGCCTCAGTGCCTGCTCCCTCCATAACCAGGGCTATGGGCAGCAGTTGGTTGAGGACTTTGGCTGACTGTAGTTGGATGTTGTAAATGGTGTCGGTGGCAAAGCTCGATGGATAGCGTGTCAGTGATACAATACAGGTGTCGCTACTAACGAAGAGCGTGTCAGTGATAAGCGTGTCGATGGGGATGGCCTCTGAGGTAAAACGTAAGTGGCTGGCTGAGCCGCCGTCAGCAGTGTAGGCATAGAGGGCCAGTGTGAGGGGGCCGTCAGCCTTGACACGGTAGAGGGCCTCCTTGCTGTTGGCCCCTACAAAGGCACCGGCGGTCGCCGCGTCGCGATGTTTGGCTGCGTAGGTCTGGGCATAGCCTTCATTGCCTGCTGCTGCCACAATGATACGTCCAGGCCCGCTCAGGCTGTCGAGGAAAGCAGCATAAAGACTGTCCTTCTGGTCCAAATAGGGCGGGTACCCCTCACTGAACGAAGCCACGCACGGCCGGCCCTTGCTGTCGGCATAGTCGAAGATGTACTTGAACCCGAGGGCATCAGTGGCGGTGGTGTATTTTTCGAGGTCGGCAGAATCGATGAGGGCGATATCCTCATCGACGGCATTGGCTACCACGCAGATGTCGGCGTCGGTGGCTATGCCTTTGTAAGGCGACTGGTAGCCACTGCCGGCAGCTATGCCAAGGGTGTGCGTGCCGTGGGTCTGAAGCAGCCCGTCAGCGGAGTGCTGAAGGGCCAGTATGGCCTCGGCGCCCACATAGTCACGACCTACAGGCAGCGTGCTGCCAACAGTGTCGTGTGACAGCTGGTCCCAGCATGCCCCTATGCGGTAGCGGCTTGCTGTGTGGTCATAGAAGTTGGGATGGGTAAGGTCGAAGCCTACGTCCATGACCCCCACCACAACACCGTCGCCGGTAAACTGGCCGATGGTGGGTGACGGCTGCGCTATCTTGTCTGAGCCAACGACGATGGCCGTTGTGTCCATGCAGAGATGCCCCCTTGGGCTGGCCTCTATACGGCTCACCGCAGGGTGGTCAGACAGGCTGCCGATGTGCTCAATGGGAATGCTGACAATGGAGATGTTGCCCTGGCGGGCGTGGAGGCGGCAACCGTGTTCAGCCCATAGTGCCCCTGCTGGCTCACCATTGGTCTTGACAAATGCTGTCAGTGTGCGGCCAGGTGTGACAGAAACGCCCCTGCTGGCCGATACTGACGGCTGCGATGCTATCAGCCTAACGTAGCCTGAGAGCTTGCGATAGTCAGTCGCAAGCCCGTGTGTAACTGCCATTAGCAGTATGCACACCGTCAGTGCTATGCCGGGTCTCCTCATTTATGCTGCTGATAGTAGTCCAGGGCCAACTGCACGTTCTTGATGATGGCGTCAGACGTAAATGTAGCTCCGGTGACACCGTCCACCTGTTGCTTGGCGGCTTCCTTCACTTTCAGTCCGTCCCACTTGTTGAGCAGGGCTTTCTTCACACGGGCTATGTATTTGGGCGATTCCTGGTTCTTGAGAAACTCCACTTTCTCAACCTTGTTCTTCTTGATGTAAACTTTAACGGGAGTTGTTCCGACGTATCCCTGGATGTCTTTGCCCAGTGTGGTGGTGTTGACCACGTAGACGCCGTTCACCTTAGCCATCACTTCGTCGCTCTGCGGAGCAGCGCCTTCAAGAGTAGCGGCCAGTGCCATGAGTGCTATCAGGCCAAGCAATTTCTTCTTCATCTTTTATTATCTTTTATTTGACTATTATTTTTTTGTTATTTTTGACGTAAATTCCCTTTGTAGGTTTAATCACCCTTCGGCCTTGAAGGTCAAAAATTCTGCTATTTGTCGCTTGACTGTTTTTTATAGCGCTGACAGCCGTGTCGATGTCGTCAGGTGAGGGTACATTCTTCCACGGGCCATTGAAGGGTATGAATTGAAGTTCGGCCGGTGTTGTCTGAAGCAGTTTGGCTATGGCTTCCACGTTCTTGGCTGCCAGTGGCAGATAGATGTTCTCACCCTCGGCAAGGTCGCAATACTGATAGTTGTCGCCGGCATACTGCTCGTCGCGCTCGAAGCCCACGCGGCCCGTCCGGTTTACAAATTTGTAGAGCACGCGGTTTTTCTTGTAAGCTTTTCCGGGGTCATACTGCCAGCTCACGGAGGTGCTGTTGATACGTCCCGTCACCTCAGCGTCGGTCAGGGTCAGTGTGTAGGTGCCTGGCCTGGCTACGAGGAAGAGGCCGCTACTGCTGTTGGTGGAACTGGCCACGACAACAGTGTCGAGACTGAACTTGGTGAATGACAGCCCGGAAGAGTTGGAGCCGAAACAACTGCACACGATGACATCGGCGGGGCCGGTGAAGTTTCGGCTGGGTTTGATGGCCAGATATCCCGTCTCAGGCACGACGACGGTGGTGTCCTGGTCTTCGGCAGCATTGGCGGCGTTGGCGGTGAGTAACATACCGGCCGCTATGGCCAGCGTTTTCATTGTTGTTGACATGTTCATTGTTGAATATGATTTAGATTAATAATAGATGCCGATTGCAGCACCGATGTTGGTGCTGTGTAGCGAATTGTTCGTCTTCAGGTAGTTGCCATAGGCCCTGACAAACCATTTGGTTGCCTGCTTCTTGATGGTGAGTGGAAACTGGTAGGTCAGTGCCAGGTGGCCTCGCCAGTAGTTGGCGTCGTAGTAGTTCATGTCGGGTAACAGTACTTCCCGTGCCATGTCAGTGTCGTTATCGGCCAGTTCGAGGTCAGCCTTGACCGCCACCCGGTATGTTGCCTCGGCGTCTATCCAGAGCCGTTGCCCAAGGATGGCAGTCCCGCCCTCGGCAGTGATGTCGGCGTGGGTGGTTTTCAGACTCGATGCCGGCAGCAGGTGCTTCGTCTCTGCATGATTGACGGCAGCCTTCAGGCCGAGGTATGAGTTGACGGCTTTGTCAGCGGTGAAATCACACCGATAGTGGAGGCTGATGTCAAAGCGGCGCATCTGGTGGCGTTTGCGAAACTCGATGAGGGTTTCATAGCGGTAGCTGGTGTAGCCGTGTTCGGCATCGCGCTCTTGGAGCAGTTGCTGGCGGTATTCGTCGGCGTAAGCCTGCTCGTAGCTGGCACTGAGATCCAGGTGGTGCAGGGCTGCGTCAGAGCGCAGACGGTTGAACGACGTGAGGCCATATTGGTAGCTGACGTAGTGTCCCGGTTCGTATTTGTATTGCCCGAGCACGTTCTCTGAGCCGCGCTCTATGCTGACGGTGCTGAGGCTCTTTACTGTGCCGTTGCTGTAGCCGTAGCTCAAGTTGGCCCCAAAGCGGTGGTCTACCCACTCACGGCTGAAACCGCTGTAGCCGCCGGTGATACCTTCGGCCTGCTCCATGCCGCTCATAAGATAATACTTCAGGTTGGGGTCTTGCTGTACGGTTGTCATGCCGGGAATTTTCTCCTTGCGACGACGGTAGTGGCCCGCCAGTCCTGCGGTGTGCCTCCCCGAGGAATAGGTCAGCGACGGTGTCAGCTTGTAGTCCAGTAGTTCCGACCGAGAGCGGGGATCGCGCAGCCGGCTGAGGTCGCCCACTTCGTAGTCGAGCCTGAGCCCGGCGGTGACCCCCCACATCTGGATGGTGCCTACGGCCGCTGTGAGGTCAAACCGCTGGGTGTCATACTTGCCTGGCAGACTGCTGCCAGAGTAGAAGGGGTTGGAGTGGTATGGCCGCATGACGTCGCACCAGGTGCGGTCCTTTGTGCGGTCCATGTCGAAGCGGAACGACCCGTAGGCTGTGAGTATGGGGCCTATGCGCTGGTAGCGCTCGGTGAAGAATTCCAGCTGGTTGCGCTGTCCGCCTTCCTGCACCCGTCGGTAGTTGCCCTCATGGTGCTGGAAGTCGAAATAGGCCACGCCGCGGTTGGCGGCCGAGTCGAGCGAGAGTCCGGCAGCGTTGTCGGTGAGCCGCCATAGCTGGACTGCGTCAGCGTAGCGGTAGGCGGCTTCCTGGGCTGATGACGGCAATGGCATTAGTGCGGCCAGTGCGGCTAACGGTACTGTCAGGCGGTGCTTATTCATCGTATTGGCGGGGTTTAATCGTTTTGGAAACGTGGAAATCGTTGCTTGAGTTGTTGGTGTCTGCCAGTATCAGGTGGCCGTCGTCGGCACGCTTGCCGTTAGTACGGCGGTAGACCACTTCACCCGTCCAGCCACTGCGTGCTTCGATGTTGGTGTAACCGGCGTCGAGGGTGGGGTAGAGTCGCTTTTGGCTGATGTCGATACCCGTGGCTTTGTTGGGCAACACCTCAACGGCATCTACGATATGGCGAACGGGAATGAGCAGCCACTGTGAGCCGGTCGACTTGCCATAGGCGTAGGTGACGGGCCATGCCGATACATCGTCGTTGGTACGGAAGATGACCACTGAGCTGAGGCCGTTCTGCACCAGGTTCATGTTCGAAATGGAGGGGTACATCGTGTAAGTGAGTTCCAGTGCCGGCACGGCGGGGTTGTTCTGTGTGCGTCCGCTGGCGTCTTTGGCCTCGAAGTCGGCATCGGTCAGGTCGTTTTCCATGTCGTTACCGTCAGTATGGTCGGCAGCGCTGTTGACGATGAGCACCGTGCCTCCGGGGCTGACGGTGAACGGCTTGGTTGCCGGTATGCGGAACACCTGCTTGGCCAGCACCACCGTGTCGGCATACTGGTCGTGCAGGTTCTGCAGGGTGTAGGCCTGGTTGCTCTCCGACTCGATGAGACCTATGTAGAGTCCGCTGATGTCTACGGGTTGGTTGCCTTGGTTGTATAGCTCGATGTATTTGCCTGCCATGTAGGTGCGGTTGTTGTTGTCCTTGGAGCCTGCAAAGTATATTTTGCCGATGATGATGTCGCGGTTGATGGCGAGGTTGGTGGTGAGCTGGATGGTCTGCTCCTCCTTGATGAGATGTTGGTTGAGCGACCCTGATACGGTGCAGCCGCTGACCACTTGTTCGTCGCCGGTGAGCTGGCGGTACTGCTGGCTGCTAATCTCCCACGAGCAGGAGATGTCGTAGACGTCGGGGACGAGGCCGGTGAAGGTTGCTACGCCCTGGGCGTCGGTGATGGCCGTCAGGCTGGTGGTGCCCTGTTGCATGACGACGGTGTGGCCCTGCAGGTCGTTGCCGTTGGTGAACTCGGGGGGCATGGCCAGCTGGATGTGGGCGGTGGTTTCGCGGGTGGCGTCGTCGTAGTTGACGCAGGCGGTGAGGGCTGCGGCAACGCCGCAGCATAGCAAACCTGTGGCGAGGCTGCTGCATAGCAGGCCCGCGGTTCCGCTGCTGCATAGCAGGCCTGCGGCGAGGCTGGCTTTGCTCTTGCGCTTATACGCTAAAAAGCGGGAAAATTTTTTGGCTTTACTTATCATATAGTTCAATGCTCAAAGGTTGACGGAAAGTTCTGCACCGAAGGCAAATTTGCCGGTGTTGCGCTGGGTGAGCGTTTTGGTGTTGTTGCCTTCCATATAGGGTTCATAGAAGAGGCTGTTGTCTACGTAGAGCGACAGCGTGCCTACGCGTCCTAACTCCTTGGTGAGCCGTGCCGATAGGTTCCACGTCGTGGGCGACTCGTTAGGTTCGTTGTCGGTGTAGCGCAACAGCAGCCGCTCGTCGGCAGCGGCTATCTGTCCGCCGTCGAAGCTGATGGTGGGTGCGGCGTTGATATCGTGCGTCTGCAGGTTGGTGTCAATCCAGCCTATGGGGTCTTTGTCGGCGGTGTAGCTCCACGTGGAGTTGTGCCAGATAACCTGTGCGGTGAACGAAGCCACCATGTGGAGCTGTGGAATATGGGTGACGGCGCGCAGCGTGTTGACAAACCGGCGCAGGCGGGTGTAGTCAAGCCCCGACGGATAGACGATGCGTATCGGCGACAGGTTCATGCCGGCGTACTTGGTGCCGCTGAGCATCGCGGCGGGCACGGCAGTAGTGTACGTGCGCGTGCTCCAGTTGGTCTTGGTCTCGTTCCATGCCCCGCTCAGGTAGAGGTTGGTCTTTAGCAGCGGCACCTCGCCCAAGTCGAAGTCGAACTCTACGCCTCTGTTCACAGTCTTGTCGGTATTCTCTATGAGTCCCGTCGTGGCAAAGCACGTGTACTGCTGCGCATAGCCTGCGTTGAAATCAGTGATAGGCAGCGAGGCCGTATTGTCAAACAGGTTATACTGGTAGGTGAAAAAGTCGGAGGCAGCCTCGAAACCGTTGGGGGTACGGTCCTGATAGGCCAGCAGGCTTAGTCGCCGGCCTTTTGGCAGCTTGATGTCCAGGCCGGCCTCTACCTTGGTGGTGGTGGCATTTTTCAGTCCTTCCGACCGTTTCACGTCGTAGACTTCGGTGTGAACGTAGTAGGCGGGGTTGGCGGCCAGTGTGAAGTTGCCCACCACGTTGTCAATGTACTTCTTGTCAGGATAGAGGTGGTTCAGTCCGGGCGTCTTGGAGTTCATGCCTACGCCGCCGCGCAGGTCGAGCCACTTAGTGACTGTAAAGGCTACGTTCAGGCGGGGCGACAGTGCTGTTGTGGCCAGGCTGCTGAACGGTTGCAGCGACGTGAAGCGCAGTCCGAAGTTGACGCGCAGCCTGTTCACCTTATTTATATTATAGGTGAACTGGTCTTCGGCAAAGGCCGATAGCTGGTGCAGTCCGGGAATGTCGTCGAAGGCGCGGGGCCGTCCGTTGCTGTTCGGACGGTAGGGTAGGGCGTCGTCCTCGTTGTAGTAGCCACGCCCGGAGTTCCAGTCGTAGCGGTAGTCAACACCCACCTTGAATGTCTGCACCGTCTTGCCCTTGCGGTAGAAGAAGTCGTCGGTCAGTTTGGCGAAGACGTTGCCGGGTCGGCTCTCGGTAATGCCCGTTGCCAAGTAGCTGCTGGTTTTCCACGGCACGCTGTAGTAGCCCGTCTCGCGGGCAGTGAGTATGGGCAGCAGTCCGCTCGTCACGGCCACGTAGCTGGTGTTACGGTTGTCGGTCTGTGTCAGGTTCAGGCCCACGGTGTATTTCAGCGACCGTGCCAGTGCCCTGTCTGTCTGTAGCCGGCCGTTGTGGGTCAGTCCCCAGGTAGTGGTCGTGGCCTTGGTCTCGGTGCCGTCTTGCTGGGCGTCGGGGTCGTTGCCGCTCCAGTCCTTGGCCTGCATGAACCGCAGTTTGGTGTCGGTATGCCAGCGCCGGCTGATGTCGAAGCCCCAGCCTATGTTGACGGTATAGCGGTCGTAGGAGCGTGTCTTTTGCCGGGGGTCGCCCCATGCCTTGGCGTAGTCCACGTTGGCGTTGACGATGCCGGCTTTGGCAAGGGCGTAACCCTTGCCCACACTGTAGTTCTGGAGGCCGGGGTTGATTTTTGCCTTCACCTGCCAGGGGGTGACACCCACCTTGGAGTGAACGACGACGAGGCCGCTGGTCATGTCGCCGTATTCGGCCGAGGGTATGCCCCTGATGACCTCTACCTCGTCGATGTTGTCGGCCGACACCTGGCGCAGGTCAGTGCCGCTGAAAGCAGTGCCCGAGAAGGTGCCCTGCTGCAGGTTGCCGTTGTTCGACATCGGCACACCGTCTACAACGATGCTCGTACCGAAGGCCATGGTAGAATTATTCTGAAGGGTACGTAGCTGTAGCCCCTGCTGTTGTGTCAGGTCGGGACGGTCCATGAGCTGGCCGGGAATGAGTTGCATGACGTCGGCCAGACTGGTGGCCTGCAGGTGGTCGATGGCTTGCCTGCCGATGACGCTGCTGGTCGAGGCTCCGCTTTCGCGGGTCTTGGCCGTGACGGTTACCTCCTTCAGGGCCAGTGTCGATTCGGTCAGCACCACTCTCAGGTCGAGGTTGCGGTTGGTCATGTTGACTTGCTGGCGGTAAGGCTCAAAGCCTACGTAGCGCACGATGACCGTGTAGCGGCCTTGCGGCACGTTGCTGATAGTGGCCTGCCCCTTGAGGTCGGTGACGGCTGTCTGCCCGGTCGGTTCCAGCATGATGGTACCCATGACCACCGGTTCGCGCGTGGCCCGTTCGGTGACCGTCAGTCTGATGTTGTGCTGTGCCGTTGCCGTGAGTCCCCAGGCCAGCGCGAGTGTTGTCAGTAGTGTTTTGTACATGTCGGTGGGGTGTGCGCGTTACTTTTCTTCCTCGCATTCATGGGCCGGGGGCAGTGTAGCCACGATACCGGCCTCCCTGACAGCCTGCAGCAGTTGCTCGGCGGTGATGTCCTTGTTGATGTAGGTGACGGCCATTGAGCCGCGCTTCCCGTTGACATTTACGTCGTCAACGCCGTCGAGTGCCAGCACCTGCTCTATGGCAGCCTCGGTGCAGGCCTCCTTCGGAATGTTGAAATAGGCAAAGCTGATGTCCTTGCTGGTATAGTAGCTGACGGGGGTGAAACCTATGTCGAGCAGGGCCTGGCGGATGTCGGCCTTCGTGGTCTTGTTGGCGTCGTAGCGTATGAAGAAATACTGCTTGTCCAAGTGGGGTACCATGCTGTCGATGCCCACCATGGTCTGCAGCCGTTGCGTGATGCGGTCGGCACACCGCTGGCAGTGCATGTCGTCCATCCTCAGGCCTATGCCGCGCTTGATGACGTCGTCGGGGCTGTAGGCTGTCGGTTTGTAGCGCCCTGTAGCTGCCAGCCGTGCCTCGATGGAGTCGGTGCAGGTCAGCGTGGGGTTGTAGGCCACGGCTACCGTCCGGCGCTCCAGGTTGAAGTCCATGGCCTCGATGCCGGGCAGTTTTTTCAGCACGGTTGTCACTTTGTGGGCGCACTCCTCGCATCTCATGCCCTTGATGCGTAGTGTGATGGTCTCTGTAGCAGCGGTTAGACTGATGGTTGTAAACCCGGCTGCCAAAACGGATATCAGCTTCTTCATAATGTAACACGTGTTTTGGTTATTGGGTGCAAAATTACGCTTTTTTTATTAAATATGCAATAACAAAAAGTAGGTAAAATACGTTTTTTTTGATGAAAAGTTTGGCTATCTGAGAATTTTGTTGTTATTTTGCACCCAAATTGTATGAATAATTCATTTAAAATGCAGAAATTATGAGAAAATTTTTCGCAGCTATTGTAGCTATGATGCTGGCTGTGCCCTCGTTCGCACAGTTTGCCAGCGGTGGTTTCGAAGTCGACAAGCAGAATCTTTATTATGGTGGCCGTATGGGTCTGTCGCTGGGTAACGTCAGCGGCGATTTGGACTGGGGCGGCATGAAGGCCGGCCTTACCCTCGGCGGTGTCGTTGGTCTGCGTGTTTCGTCGTCCGTGCCCTTATTCCTTGAGTCAGGTTTCTACTACACCCAGCGCGGCGGTAAGGAAGATGGCTTGACGGCCAACCTGAAGTATCTGGAAATCCCCATCCTGATAAAGTATGGTATTGAGGTTGCCGACAAGATGGCTGTGCTGCCCTTCATCGGTCCTTATTTCTCCTATGGCATTGGCGGTAAGTATGAGGTCACTCAGCCCAACGGCAGCAAGGAGAAGTTCAGCTCATTCAATCTCTTCAACCGTCCCGACATGGGTCTCAAGCTGGGTTGCGGCTTTGAGTACAACATGCTTTACCTGGAAGCCGGCTACCAGTTCGGTATTGCCAATATTGCCGACGATGACAACCTGACGGCTCATGGCAATGCCCTCTTCATCAACTTCGGTGTGAACTTCTAATCGGCTGATGCTATAGCGTCATAAATCCGTTCAAAATGCTGACGGAGCAAGGCGGGCTGCGCAATGATGTTGCGCAGCTCGCTTAGTTTTTGCTCGTTGGGCGAACCTGGAATCCAGAGCCTGATGTAGCCGTGGGCGGAGTATTTCTCGTCCATGTGCTGGCGGAACCGCTGCCACTGCTGCTCACGGTCCAGCCCGGGGTAGTTGGAGCGGCCGTATTCTATGGTTCGGCGAAACACCACCTCGGGCACAATGTCGCGGTCGGCCTCGGCGATGATGCGTCCGTAGAGCGAGCGGGGGGCATGGCTGGCCGAAGCGCGGTGGTCCTCGACGGCCTCGCGCATGATTTTTATCTGCTCGGCCGTGAACCACCGCTTCAGCCTGGCGTCAGCGGCCAGTATCTTGCCGCCCGTCAGGTGGTGTATGGCCCGTGGCCCGGCCATTCCAAGGTCGTGGTAGGCGGCAATGGCATACACCATGTTGATGTCGGCCCCAGTGGTGCGCACCAGCTGCAGGGCGTTGCGTATCACCCTTGTCACATGTTCCAGGTTGTGGGCACGGTCGAAGTTGGCATACTGCGGCAGGATGTTTGTCTCGACAAACTCTACCAAATCAAGGCTCGGAGCATTGCTAATCATAAAAAAGTGTGAATATTTTTGCAAATATACAAATTTCTCCTTATTTTTGCAAGAAAATTGAGCAGAAAAATGAAAGAGACTTCAAAAATTGAGACCGACAGCCTTCAGGCCTGGCTCCTGGCGGCACGTCCCAAGACGCTCACGGGTGCTGCGGTGCCCGTCATGATAGGGGTGGCCTTGGCACTGGTCGACAGCCTTGAGTATGAGCAGGGAACTTTCAGCTGGGTGGCTGCCATGCTGTGTTTTCTCTTTGCGTTCCTGATGCAGATCGATGCCAACTTTATCAACGACTTCTTCGACTTCACCAACGGTGCCGACGACTGTGAGACACGTCTCGGCCCCAGGCGAGCCTGTGCCCAGGGGTGGGTCAGGCTCGACTCCATGAAGCGGGCCATTGCCCTCACCACCTGCGCTGCCTGTGCGGTGGGGCTGCCCCTGGTGTGGTTTGGCGGTTTCGAAATGATTCTCGTCGGGGCCATCTGCGTGGTGTTCTGCTTCCTCTACACCACCCACCTCTCTTATTTAGGCCTGGGCGACGTGTTGGTGGTGGCGTTCTTCGGAGTGGTGCCCGTCACCATGAGCTACTACGTTCAGCTGCACGCCTGCACGTGGCAGGTGCTCATAGCGTCGCTGGCCTGTGGCCTGGTGATTGACGCCCTGCTGCTGGTCAACAATTTCCGTGACCGCGATACCGACCGCGCTGTGGGCAAGAACACGCTCGTGGTGCGCATAGGCGACGATGCCAGCCTGGCACTCTATCTCTGTGTGGGCGTGGCGGCCAGCTTTATGGGGCTGGTATTCTGGCTCAACGGCCATGTGCTGGCGTTCGTGCTGCCCTTGGTCTATATGGTGCTGCATGTTTTCACATACCTCAAAATCAAGCGTATCCATAAAGGAAAGGCGCTGAATCTCTGTTTGGGAGAAACAGCGCGCAATATTTTCATTTACGGTCTGACAGTGGCCCTTGGCCTGCTGCTCTGATAGCCTTCTTCCTATTGTTTCAGCCAGCGGGCCAGCCAGTCGAAGTAGGTCCGCTGCCAGAGGATGCCGTTCTGGGGCTTCAGCACCCAGTGGTTCTCGTCGGGGAATAGCAGCAGCTCGGCCTCGATGCCCCGCATGCGGGCGGCGTTGAAGGCCGACATGCCCTGGGTGGCGTTGATGCGGTAGTCTTTCTCGCCGTGTATGCAGAGGATGGGGGTGTCCCAGCGGTCTACAAACCGGTGGGGCGAGTTCTCGTATGTCTTGCGGGCGCGGGCTGTCTGGTCCTTATTCCAATAGGCATCGTCGTACTCCCAGTTCGAGAACCAGTTCTCCTCGGTCTCGGTGTACATGGCCTCCAGGTTGAAGGCACCGTCGTGGGCTATGAAGCACTTGAAGCGTTTGTCGTGGTGGCTGGCTAAGTAGTAGACCGAGAAACCGCCGAACGAGGCACCCACGGCTCCCATGCGGTCGCGGTCAACATACGGCAGGTTCTGGGCGGCGTCGTCGATGGCCGTCAGGTAGTCCTTCATGCAGAGTCCCGTCCAGTCGCCGCTGACGGCCTCCAGCCACTGCTGGCCGAAACCGGGTAGTCCGCGGCGGTTGGGAGCTATGATGACGTAGCCCTGCGAGGCCATGATGAAGAAGTTCCAGCGGTAGCTCCAGAACTGCGAGACGGGGCTTTGCGGACCACCCTCGCAGAAGAGCAGGGTGGGGTACTTCTTATTGGGGTCGAAGTGGGGCGGCTGTATGATCCAGTAGAGCATCTGCTGGCCGTCGGTCGTCGTCACCCAGCGCTGGTCGACGGTGGGCTTGCCCAGCTGGTCGAGTATCTCCTTGTTGACGTTGGTAATCTGGGTGGCTTTGGCGCAGTTGCCTTTCTCGTCATATTCCTTGATGTTGGGGTCTACGATGTAGAGGTCGGCCGGTGTCAGGAAACTGTGGCGCTCCATGAGCAGGCGCTTGCCGTCGCCTAAGAGCTGGAGCGACCCCCAGTCGGCCCATTCGTTGGTCAGTTGCTTCACCTCACCCTTCCAGCTGACGGCGTACAGGTTCTCAGTGGCATGCCAGACGCCGATGAAGTAGACCAGCGCATCCTCCGTGTCGCCCCAGCAGAAGTCGTCGACATTGGAGTCGAACTGCTCGGTCAGAAATTTCTTCTCGCCTGTCTGCAGGTCGTGGCAGCAGAGGCGCATGCGGTCGGCTTCATAGCCGTTGCGGGCCATCGATGTCCAGGCTATGTAGCGACCGTCGGGCGAGAACTTGGGGTTCTGGTCGTAGCCCGGCAGGTTCTTCAGGTTCGAGGGGGCGTTGACGGCCTGCTTGGCCATCGTCTTGGTAGGCTCGATGGGGGGCTCGGCGTAGTCGGCGGGCTTGCAGAGGTTGGTGGTCTGCTTGGTGGCCACGTCGTAGAGGAAGATGTCTGAGTCGGTGGAAATAGAGTAGGCCAGGCCCGTCTTCTTGCGGCAGGTGTAGGCTATCTGCTTTGAGTCGGGGCTCCATGCCAGCTGCTCCATGCCGCCAAACGGCTCCATGGGGCACTCGTAGGGTTCGCCCTCTAAGAGGTCGGCGCCGTCGGAGGCGATGGTGGAACCATTGCCAACCGCGTAGACGAAGGGGTGCTGGATGCTCTCCACGTAGTGGTCCCAGTGGCGGTACATCAGGTCGGTCACCAGCAGGCCGGTAGACTTAGGCAGGTCGTCAGGGCGTTTCTTAATGACCTCGTCAAACGGAATGCTCTTCAGCACGATGACCTTCTGACGGTCGGGCGAGAACTTGAAGCCCTCCACCTTGCCCTCGGTCTGCGACAGCTGCTTGCGCGAGCCGCCGTCCATGTTCATCTGCCATATCTCGCCGCCGCGCAGGAAGGCGATGGTCTCATTGTCTATCCACTGGGCGTCAGTCTCGTTGTCGGCGTCGGTGGTCAGCTGGCGCTGCTCCGAGCCGTCGGCGGTCATCATCCAGAGCACCTGGTGGCTGGCGTTTTCGGCGACGCTGTAGTAGCCCGTCTGAAACACGATGTGCTGCCCGTCGGGCGAGGCCTGGTAGCCGCCGATGCGGCTCATGGCCCACAGGGCCTCGGGCGTCATCTGGTCGCTCTCCAGCTTGATGGTCTGTTTCTCGATATTCACTTTGTCGTTGTCTTTTTGTGTAGTGCAGGCCGTCAGCATCAGCGTGGCGGCGGCAAGAGTCATAATCTTATTCATAACGTGACAGTATTTTGACTGCAAAGTTACGAAAAAAACTATATATTCTAAGTTTTTTGCTCAAAAAATTTTAATTAAACCTCCGCAAAACTATGCTATGTGTGCTATAGTTGGTTGTAATGAGCTGATATACATTGGGTTATCCTATAGCATAGTTTGCTGAAACCATGCTATGACCATGCTATAAACTATGCTATAGTCGCTGTTTTTCGCATTCGCTCAACTTTTGGAGTTAGAAGGAGGCCTTCCTACTTATCAACTTGAGGCAGATGACGCTCATGACGACGTTGCTATCCGTCAAGCGTAAGCTATAGCATAGTTATAGCATAGTTATAGCATAGTTTCTGCAAACTATGCTATAGGATAAACGTCTGGTTTTCAGTTAAATACGCTCAACTATAGCATACATAGCAGGGTTTTCTGTTTCCCGCAGCTGTAGCGGAAGTGTCGTGGTCAAGCCGCAAAGCTGGTGGGCACGTGGCGGCCCAGTCGTCGCCGGCTTGAAAAGCAGGCTGGTTTTTGTCAAAAGGGACTCCCTTTTGACAAAAACGAGGCTCGTTTGCCGGGGCCATCCGGCGTTTTTCCGTCAGGCCGTCTTTTGGCAGTGTTCTAACTTCTTCCTACTCCTCACATAGAGGAACTATTGCAGCGGAAACTGGATGGTGAAGCGAGTGAGGTGGTCTTCAGGATCTGTAAGCAGACTAAAGGTGCAATGATGCGAAGTGAGGATGTCACGGATAAGCAGTAGCCCGAGACCTTGGCCCTGAGGCTTGGTGGAGAAGAAAGGCGTGAAAAGGCGGTTGGCCACTGACGGCGGAATGCCGTGCCCATTGTCGGTGATGACGAG
>CAMNJY010000035.1 GCA_946541745.1 uncultured Prevotellaceae bacterium | reverse complement strand
GGGAGCTGCAGGGCTTCGGCACCTACCAGTACGGCATGCGCTTCTACGGCAAGGCTACTCCCGAGGGCATTGCCGACGAGAAGGGCCTGTACAAGACGGAGTTCACGCTGCCCGAGGCTTGGCAGGGGCGGCAGATTCTGTTGGTGTTCGAGGCGGCATTCACCGAGATACGCGTGCAGATTAACGGCCGCAAGGCTGGGGCCGGCACGTACCAGGGTGGTTTCACCCGCCATACCATCGACGTGTCGGACCGTGTGTTCTTCGGCAAGAAGAAGAACCGCCTGGAGGTGGAGTGCCTGAAGGAGAGCAGCGTGCCGCAGGTGAACTTGGCCGAGCGGCGCGCCGACTACTGGAACTTCGGGGGCATCTGGCGCCCGGTGTTCGTGGTCAGCAAACCGGCTCTTAACATCCAGCGGGTAGCCCTCGATGCCAAGCACGACGGTCGCTTCCGCGCCGATGTCTTCCTGAACCGCGCCCTGCCCGGCAGTTCAGTAAGTGTCGATATTATCGACACTCACGGGACAAGGGTGGCGCAAAGCCCGGCCGTCACCGTGGCCGGCGACCAGGCGAAGATAGACTACAGTGTCAAGGGCATCAAGGCATGGAATGCCGAGCAGCCCAACCTCTATACCGCCGTATTCACCCTCAAGGATGCGCAGGGAAAGACGCTCCATGTAGAGCGACAGCGCTTCGGCTTCCGCACCATAGAATACCGCCACAGCTATCAAAATGAGAAAGGAGAAATGAGGAATGAGAAATGGGGGTCGCCCCATGTCTATGGCTGCCGGGAGGACGGTCTCTTTATTAATGGCAAGAAGGTCATCGTGAAGGGTGCCAACCGCCACTCGTTCCGCCCGGAGACGGGGCGCACGCTGTCGAAACAGAAGAACATCGAGGACGTGCTGCTCATCAAGAGCATGAACATGAACGCCGTGCGACTATCCCACTACCCTGCCGACCCGGAGTTCCTGGATGCCTGCGACTCGCTGGGACTCTATGTGGAGTGTGAACAGCCGGGATGGCACTGGCCGCACGAGACCATCATCGGCTCGCAGATTGTTGAGGAGATGGTGACGCGCGACGTCAACCACCCCAGCATCATCTTCTGGAGCAACGGCAACGAGGGGGGCTTCAACTACGAGCTGGAGCCGGTGTTCCACCGCTTTGACCCGCAGCAGCGCGTGGTGCTCTACCCGTGGGCCAACCGCAACGGCTTTGAGACGAAGCACTACCGCTCGTGGGGCGAGACGGCAGAATATATGCGGCAGAAGGAAATCTTCATGCCCACCGAGTTCCTGCACGGCCTCTACGACGGCGGCCACGGTGCCGGTCTGAAGGACTACTGGCGCCTGATGATGTCGAACCCACGCTGTGCCGGCGGCTTCCTCTGGGACCTCATGGACCAGGGCGTGCTGCGCACCGACATGGCGCCCCACAGTGTGCCCGGCGGTTTTGCCGCCCCCCCCTACATCGACTGCATGGGCAACTTCGGCGCCGACGGCATCGTGGGCCCGCACATGGAAAAGGAGGGCTCCTTCTACACCATCCGCGAAGTATGGAGCCCGGTACAGGTGACGGCATGGGAAAGAGGCACCATCTTCATCAAGAACTGCTACGCCTTCACCAACCTGAAGGACTGCCGCTTCAGCTACCGCCTTTTAGACATGCCGGCATACGGCGATTCTAAAACAAAGGTGCTGAAAGAGGGCAAGCTGCCGTCGCCCGACGCAGCCCCCGGCGAGACCGCCAAGCTGGAAATCGGCCAGACGGACGCCGACGTGATAGAGCTGACGGCCATCGACCCGCACGGACAGGAGATCTTCACCTGGAGCCACAAGCACTACACCAAAAACGTTGGCAACTTCGGCATGAAAACCCTTCGCCAGAACACGCGGGCCTACACCACGCAGGAGGATGCCCGCCAGCTGGTGGCCACTCAGGGCAACCGCCAGTACACCTTCGACAAGAAGACGGGCCGACTGAAGGGTGTCAGCGTAGGCGGCAAGGCCATCAGCATCAGCAATGGCCCGCGCTTCGTGGCCGCCAAGCGCGCCGACCGCTCGCAGGACGGCTTTTATAATCACGACGACAAGGAGGCCTTCCAGAAGAAGACGCAATATACAGAATATGCCGACCAGGGAACCTTTGCGGGCTTCACGGTTTCGGACTCGACGCTGGTGGCCAACTATATCCACGGCTCGCTGGAGCGCGTGACCTACCGCTTCCTCAACGACGGCGGGCTGTATATGAATGCCGAATACTATTTCAACGGTGTCGTTGACCTGCTGGGCATCGCGTTCGACTATCCTGAACAGATGGTGAAGAGCAAGCAGTGGGTGGGCAAGGGACCGTACCGCGTCTGGCAGAACCGCATGGAGGGACCGCAGTATGGCTATTGGCACAACCAGTACAACGACCCCATTCCCGGAGAGTCGTTCGAGTATCCTGAGTTCAAGGGCTACTTCGCCAACGTCAAGTGGATGCAGCTGCAGACCACCGAGGGCAAGATAGGCATCGAGACCTTGGGCGGCAAGATAGGTGTATATACCCCGCGCGACGGGCGCGACCATATTCTATATACCCTGCCCGAGACGGGCCTCAGCATCCTGACGGCCATCCCTGCCGTGCGCAACAAGGTGAACACCACCGACCTGAACGGGCCGTCGGCACAGCCCTATTGGAGCAAGGGGAAAGGAAAAATCAGAGCAATACTAAAATTTGAATAACACCCGAATCATCAGAGCAATACTAAAATTTGAATAACACCCGAATCATCAGAGCAATACTAAAACTGGAATAACACCCGAATCAAATCAATACTAAAATATAAAGAATATGAAACGACTATTTTCATTACTTATTATTAGCTGTGTGTCACTTGGCATCGCCGAGGCTCAGAAGCCATGGACGTTCTGGTACTGGATGTACGGCAATGTTTCTGAGCAAGGCATACGCGCCGACCTCAAAGCCATGAAGGACGTAGGGTTGGGCGGCTGTTACCTCATGCCCATCCGCGGAGCGGCGGATGCGCCCTCCAACCTACCCCAGAAGGGGGATGCTGACGCACTGACGCCCAACTTCTGGCGGATGGTTGACCTGTCACTGCAGCAGGCCGACTCGCTGGGCTTGGGCATGGGCATCCACGTCTGCGACGGGTTTGCACTGGCCGGCGGTCCGTGGGTCAAGCCGGAGGAGTCGATGAAAAAGATTGTGTTCTGCGACACCATCGTGCGCGGCGGCTACCACCAGTTCAAGATGAAGAAGCCCGACCACTATGGCGACTACTATGAAGACATTGCCACCTATGCCTTCCCCGTCTCCGACCTGAACGTGGAGACCTTCGCCATGCGGTATGCCGACCTCAAGATAGCCCACTCGCTGAAAGACGGCGAAAAGGTGACCTGCTCGCCCGAAGTCACGAAGAACGACAAGGGGGTGTTCTGCGCCGAGAAGCCCTGCTGGATACAGTACGAGTTTAACCAGCCGACGCTGATCTTCAATGTCGAGATAGAGCCTTCGGGCAACAACATACAGTGCCAGCGGCTGAACGTGAAGGCCAGCGACGACGGCATCAAGTTCTATCAGGTGAAGCAGCTGGTGCCGCCCCGCCAGGGATGGCAGAACACAGGCTTCAACACCACGCTGAGCTTCACGCCGACCAGGGCGCGCTTCTTCCGCTTCGAATGGACGCCGGAGGGCACGGAACCTGGTGCGGAAGACCTGGATGCGGCGAAATGGAAACCCGTGCTGCGCCTGAAGAACCTCTGGCTGCGCACGCTGCCGTCGGTTGACAACTGGGAAGGAAAGGCGGGCTACGTGTGGCGCCCGTCGGGTGACACGCCGGCCGAAGAGGTGACGCGCAAGCACATGCTCTACGCCTCCGACTTCATACCCTGCACCGTCAAGGACGACATGGTGGAGGCGAATCTGATTGGCGGCACCTACCGCATTCTGCGCATGGGCTACACCTCGACGGGGCATACCAACGCCACAGCCGGTGGTGCGAAGGGATTGGAGTGCGACAAGCTCTCGCGCGAGGCCGTCGAGAAACAGGTGGATGCCTGGTTCGGACAGTTTATGAAGCGTCCGCACAGCAGCGTCATCAAGTATATGCATGTCGATTCGTGGGAGTGTGGCAGCCAGAACTGGTGCAAGAATTTCCCCGAGGAGTTCATGCGCCGCCGGGGTTACGACATCAAGCAGATGCTGCCGGTGATGGCCGGTGTGGCCGTCATCAACGGCGACATGATTCTGCGCGACGTCCGCCGCACCATCAACGAACTGCTACAGGAGAATTTCTTTGCCACCGTAGCCCAGAAGGCCCATGAATATGGGGTGCAGCTGTCGTGTGAGAGTGTGGCCCCCACGATGGTTTCCGACGGTATGCAGCACTACAGATATGCCGACGTGCCGATGGGTGAGTTCTGGCTGAACTCGCCGACGCACGACAAGCCTAACGACATGCTCGATGCCATCAGTGCGGCTCATGTCTATGGCAAGAACATCATACAGGCAGAAGGGTTTACTGAGGTGCGCGGGGTATGGAACGAGACACCGGCAATGGTGAAGCCCCTGCTGGACCGCCAGTTCGCCTTGGGCATGAACAGCCTCTTCTTCCATGTCAACACGCATAACCCCTGGCTCGACAAGAAGCCGGGCATGACGCTCGACGGTATCGGCCTCTTCTTCCAGCGCGACCAGACATGGTTCCCCGAGGCGCGTGGCTTCGTGGAATACATCACCCGCTGCCAGACGCTGCTGCAGATAGGAAAGCCCGTCGTTGACATTGCGGTATATACCGGCGACAACCTGCCGAGCCGCGCCGTCACCCCCGACCGCCTGGTCAGCATGCTGCCGGGTCTGTTCGGCGGAGAGCGGGTGACAGCCGAGTATGAGCGGACGGCAAACAAGGGAGTGCCCATGACGGAGAGCCCGGTCGGCGTGCGCCATACCGCCAACATCTTTGACATGAGCAGCTGGGTCAATCCGCTGCACGGCTATCAGTATGACTCGATGAACGACGACGCCCTGCTCACAAGGTCCTTCGGCTACAAGGCCCTCGTCATTCCCGAGGGAACCATGGTGTCGCAAAATGCCGTGAACCAGATGTCCGAACTGCGCACCAGAGGAGTACAAATCATTGAAAGGCCCTACGAGCAGACCACCCTGCAGAACCTTGCTCCCGACGTGACCCTGCCGGAAGGCATTGGCTACTGCCACCGGCAGGACAGCAATGTGGACATCTATTTCCTGACCAACCAGACGGCTACCGTTCAGACGATGACACCGGAGTTCCGCAACAAGCAGGCCACGGCAGTACGCTACAACCCGGTAGCTAACACGGCCGAGCCATTCAACGGCACGCTGACGCTGCAGCCCTACGAGTCGGCCTTCGTCCTCTTTGGCCAGATGCCTTATCTCGACGGCATCCATCTCCAGTACAGTGCGCAGCAGGCCACCGAATATATAGAGGAGCCCCTTGCTCCGCACACGTGGGACATTGCCTTCAAGGAGTCCGGCGTCAGCCTGTCCGGCCAGCAGCTCTTCGACTGGAGCCGCCATCAGGACCCGCGCGTCCAGTATTTCAGCGGCCATGCCCGCTATACCACTGCTGTCAAGATCAGCAACAAGAAGATGCTGAAAGGCCGCGTATGGCTTACCCTCCCCGAGGTGAAGGACATTGCCCACGTATGGGTGAACGGCAAGGACTGTGGCCTCGTCTGGACGGCTCCCTACCAAGTGGAGGTGACACAGGCCCTGAAGAAAGGCAACAACAAGATAGAGATAGAGGTGGTCAACACATGGCATAACGCCCTGCGTGGAGCAGACAGCGGCAAGGCACCCTACGACGGCATCTGGACCAACGCCAAATACCGCACACAGGGCAATGAGCTGTTGCCCGCCGGACTGCTGCAAGAGCCGAAGTTGATTTACACCAAGAACTAAACAGAGCAAGCATGAAACGCATCGATGGCCTCAACGAAGAAGTAAGCATGAAACATATCATATCCCTGCTGGGCATCCTGCTCGTCACGCTGAACGGCAGTGCCAAGGTGAGACTCCCACAGTTTTTCAGCGACAACATGGTACTGCAACAGCAGTCGGAGTGCAACCTGTGGGGATGGGCAGAGCCGGGCAAGAAGGTCTCTGTCAGTACCTCATGGGACAAGAAGAGCTACATGGTGACAGCCCGCAAGGACGGTGGCTTCACCCTCAAGGTGAACACACCCAAGGCCGGTGGCCCCTACACCATCACGTTTCATGACGAAGCGGTCGTACAGCTGAGCAACGTGATGATTGGCGAGGTATGGATATGCTCCGGCCAGTCGAACATGGAGATGCAGATGAAGGGCTTCAAGCAGCAGCCCGTCGAGGGCACCACCGAGGAACTGTTGCGATGCAACGACCGCGAGCTGCGCCTCTTCACCGTGAAGCGTCATGCCTCACTGACACCCGTTGACGATGTCACCGGCCACTGGGACGAGGCCAACAGCAGCTCGGTGCGCGACTTTTCGGCCACAGCCTATTATTTCGGGCGCGCCCTGCGCTCCACGCTGAATGTTCCCGTGGGACTTATCTGTACGTCGTGGGGCGGCTCAGCCTGCGAGGCTTGGATGCAGGCCGAATGGCTGAAGGCTTTCCCCAAGGTAAACCAACACGTCACCCAACAGGATGTCGATAAGTTGAAGCAGCGCTGTCCGACAGCCCTCTACAACGGACAGCTGAAACCGCTCATCGGGTACACCATGAAAGGAGCCATCTGGTATCAGGGCGAGGACAACATTCCCCGCTACGACTACTACGCTCCGCTGATGGCCCGCATGGTACAGGGATGGCGCGACGACTGGCGGCAAGGCGACTTCCCGTTCTACTATTGTCAGATAGCCCCCTACGACTATAGCCTCATCGGATGGAAAGACAGCCAGCTGTTGCGCGAACAGCAGCTGAAAGCCGAGACGATGATTCCCAACGCCCGCATGGCGGTGCTGATGGATGCCGGACTGGAGTACGGCATTCATCCGCGCAAGAAGCGACAGGCCGGCGAGCGCTTGGCCATCCTCGCCCTGAGCAACAGCTACGGTGTGAAGGGGCTGCCTGACTTTGCCGTCTATAAGGAGATGAGTATCCAGAACGACACCTGCGTCATCAGTTTCGACCGCAGCAAGGAGTGGGTCTATTTCGAGCACGGCACCACATCGCCGCTCTTCGAGGTGGCGGGCAGCGACAAGGTGTTCCACCCTGCCACCAAGGTATGGGTAAGCCGTAACCGTGTCTATGTGAAAAGCGATGCCGTCAAGAAACCCGTTGCCGTGCGCTATGCCTTCCGCGACTGGGCAGAGGGCGACCTCATGCACGACGGACTGCCCGTCTCGTCGTTCCGCACCGACAACTGGGACATCAGTCCTGCCGCAACGCAAGCAAAAGGTGACTACAACAATCCACAATAACCACAGCAACGTAATAACCACAGCAACGTAATAACCACAGCAACGTAAATTCCCCCCTGCAATGACCAAGAAGACCGCTTTCATACTCTTCCTCTTCACCCTTTCCGTGTTTGTCTCGTATGCTGAAGCATTGCCTCAGCCAAAGAGCACCGTCCTCCCCACCTCCGTCGCCGGCTTCTTCCCCTTGGAAGGCAGCGGCCGTCTGGTCTGGAATTTCAATAGCGGCTGGCGCTTCCACTTAGGCGATGCTGCCCATGCCGAAGCCAAGGACTTCGACGACCGCTCATGGGAAATGGTCAGCACCCCGCATACCGTCCAGCTGATGCCTGCCGAGGCCAGCGGCTGCCGCAACTATCAAGGCATCGCCTGGTATCGCAAGCACTTCCGCTTGCCAAAGGAGTGCGAGGGGCGTGACGTCACCCTGCACTTCGAGGCCATCATGGGCAAGCAGACCATCTATGTCAACGGCAAGGAGGCCGTGCAGCACGAGGGCGGCTATCTGCCCATCACCCTCAACCTTACCACCCTTGGCTATACTGCGGGCGATGATTTGGTCATCGCCGTCAAGGCCGATAACAGCGACGACAAGACCTACCCCCCGGGCAAGAAGCAGATGACGCTCGACTTCGCCTACCACGGAGGCATCTACCGCGACGTGTGGCTCATTGCCAAGAACAAGGTGGCCATTACCGATGCCGTTGAAGAAGCGAAAGTGGCCGGTGGCGGTCTCTTCGTACATTATGCCAACATCAGCGAGAAAAGTGCAGAGGTATATGTCAATACCGACGTGCGCAACAACGACTCGAAGACCCACACCGTGACCGTTGAGAACAGTTTGTCTCTTCCGGGTTCCACAAGCAACATGAAGGCCACCGCCACCAAGCTCACCCTGAAGCCTGGCGAGGCCAGAGCCGTCACTCAGCGTCTGTTGGTCAAGAACCCGCAACTGTGGAGCCCTGAGTCACCTTATTTATATACATTATCCACCCGCATCAAGGAAGGCAGGCAGTCGCTCGACGGCGGCATCACCCGCATCGGCATCCGCAGCTTCGAGTTCCGCCCTGCCACCGCCACCGTTCCTGACGCTTCACCGTCGGGTGCCGGCTCCGTTCCCGATGCTTCACCGTCGGGTGCCGGCTTCTTCCTCAACGGCAAGCGCTACCACCAGCTGGTCGGTGCCAACCGCCACCAGGACTTCGCCTACGTCGGCAACGCATTGCCCAACTCGCAGCAGTGGCGCGATGCCAAACGGCTGCGCGATGCCGGCTTCACCATTATCCGCACCGCCCACTACCCCCAAGACCCCGCGTTCATGGATGCCTGCGACGAGCTGGGCCTCTTCATCATCGTGGCCACCCCCGGCTGGCAGTATTGGAACAAGGAACCCGGATGGGACAAAAAGGTGCATGAAAACACCCGTGCCATCATCCGCCGCGACCGCAACCACCCCTGCGTGCTGATGTGGGAGCCCATTCTCAACGAGACCCGCTATCCGGAGAGCTTCGCGCTGGAAGCCCTGCAGATCACGAAAGACGAATATCCCTACCCCTACCGCCCCGTGGCTGCTGCCGACATGCACTCTGCCGGTGTGGCAGAGAACTACGATGTGCTCTACGGCTGGCCGGGCGACGACTATAAGATAGCAGCCGGAACCCTCCAGATGTCCAACGGCTATCGTCCCAAGCAGTGCATCTTCACCCGCGAGTTCGGCGAGCTGGTAGATGACTGGTACGCCCACAACAACCTGAACCGTGCCTCACGCTCCTGGGGCGAGCGCCCCATGCTCACGCAAGCCCTGTCGCTGGCCAAGAGCACCGGCGAGTTATACCATACCACCGGCCAGTTCATCGGTGGCTGTCAGTGGCACCCCTTCGACCATCAGCGCGGCTATCACCCCGACCCCTATTGGGGCGGAATCTACGATGCCTTCCGCCAGCCTAAGACGGCCCTTCCCATGTTCAAGGCAGCCCTGACGGATGCTACGGAGCACCCCATGGTATCTATCGCCCACGAGATGACGCAGTTCTCCGAACGCGATGTCACCATATTCTCCAACTGCGACTCCGTCCGTCTGACGATGTATGATGGTGAGCACTGCTGGACGCTGCCCGCCCAGCGATGGGTGGAAAGTCCCTCGGCAGGCACCACCCCCAAGACAGAAAGCCCCTCGGCAGCCGCCGCCCCCATCCGTCCCTACGTCTTCCGCGACGCCTGGGACTTCTTCGAGGCCCGTCAGCACAGCTACACGCAGAAGTCGTGGCAGACGGTGAAGATGGTTGCCGAAGGTTTCGTGGGCGGCAAGGTGGTCTGCCAAGAAGAAAAGATGCCGTCGCGTCGCAGCACCAAGCTACGCCTCTATGCCGACACCATGGGCAAGCCCCTCGTTGCCGACGGCAGCGACTTCATCGTCGTGGTCTGCGAAGTCACCGACGACCTGGGCCATGTGCGCCGCTTGGCTAAAGAGAACATCCGCTTCACCGTCGAGGGCGAAGGCGAGATCATCGGCGATGCCGCCATCAATGCCAATCCCCGTGCCGTGGAATGGGGCTCCGCCCCCATACTCATCCGCTCCACCCGTAAGGCCGGCCGCATCAAGGTACACGCCGAGGTACAGTTCCCCGGCACCCACGCCCCCACGCCCGCCGACCTCGAACTGCAGAGCATCCCCGCCACCGACGCTTTCTGCGATGCCACCGACAGCCACGTGACCGCCTCCACGGCCGAGCGGGGCAAGTCACCGGCCCGCACCACCCCGTCGGCCCCCACCCTCACCGATGCCGAGAAAGCCAAGCTACTGCAAGAGGTAGAGGCTCAGCAGGCCGACTTCGGCCTACAAAAATGAAGCCCGGCAGGCCGACTTCGGCCTACAAAAAACAGCTCTTTTGAAGAAAATATTAACAAACCTACGATTTTTCAGTTACATTTAGCATGCTAAAACGTCTTAATAAACGTAAAACTATATAGTTGACAACTACTAAATGGACAAATCATACTGCTACAAACGCCGACTCATAGGGCTTTTGACGGCACTGCTACTCCTACCGGTCGGGCTGACAGCCCAGCCGCGCTACCGTGTGGCAGCCTGCGACTGGATGATGCTGAAGCGCCAGAAGTTAGGCGAGTTCCAGCTCACCCGCGACATCGGTGCCGACGGCGTAGAGATGGACATGGGGCCGCTGGGACAGCGTGTCCTCTTCGACAACAAGCTGCGCGACGACCACTTCCGCCGCCTCTTCCGCCATACCGCCGACTCGCTCGGCGTGCTGGTGCCCTCGATGGCCATGTCCGGCTTCTTCGCCCAGAGTTTCCTCAAGCGCGACAACTACCGCGACCTCATCCAAGACTGCATCGCCTCCATGCGCGTCATGGGTGCCACGGTGGCCTTCCTCCCCTTAGGCGGGAGCGGGCGCGAGTGGCAACAGCCCGGTGGCGAGCACGACGAGATGGTGCGCCGCCTGCATGACGTCGGCGAGCTGGCTGCCCAGGCCGGTGTCGTGATAGCCATCCGCACGTCGTTAGACGCGCAGTCCAACATCCGTCTGCTGCAAGAGGTTGACAGCCGTGGCATCAAGATATACTACAACCTGCAAGACGCCGTTGACCAAGGCCTCGACCCCGCCGCCGAGCTACAGACCCTCGGGGCGGAGCGCATCGGACAGATACACGCCTCGCTGACCGACAGCGTGACGCTCGACCGCGACCCCCGCATCGACCTGCGCCGCGTGAAGTCCGCTCTCGACCGTATCGGCTGGAGCGGCTGGCTGGTCGTGGAGCGCAGCCGCGATGCCAAGGACGTCCGCAACGTGCGCGGCAATTTCGGCCGCAACGTCGCCTACCTGAAGGAAATCTTCTGCCAGCCCACGGCAACGCCCAAGCAGTAGCCACTATCTAAGAAGACAGAACAAACATTAATAAAAACTATTAGCTTATGAAGAAAAATCATTTCATTACATGCAGCAAGCTGTTCGGCCTCGCCCTCATGGGAGCGACGGTGCTCGGCTTTGCTTCATGCGCAGAAGATGGTTATGACGACGATGAGCGGTTCGAGTTAGACACCAGGAATGCCAAGATGGTGACGCCCGCTGCCGATGTTATCACCATTACCTCGAATGCCACTGGCGACAAGCAAACCATCCAATGGCCCATCGTCAAGGGAGCCGGCGGCTTCGAGATGAAGTTAGAGGACGTGACCGACCCCAGTGCCCTGAAGACCATCTACGAAGGCATTGTTGACGGCTGCTCCAAGCTCCTTCCCCGCGAAGAGGACACCAAGTATAAGCTGACCCTCCGCGCCCTGGGCAACAAGGAGTATGGCAACAGCGATGCCGACAACACCACGGTCAAGGAGTTCTCCACCTTCATCGCCTCTTATGCCGAGATACCCGACGGCACCGACCTGTCCGCCTATTTCGAGACCAACGGCTTCCCCACCGACATGGCCGGCGAGGAGATCTGCTACGACCTGGTGGCCGGCGGCACCTACACGCTGTCGAAGACCATCGAGTTCGGCTCCAACAAGGTGCTGCTGCGCGGCCTCAGCAAGACCAACCGCGCCAAGCTCACCGTGGCCGACGGTGCCTACTTCTCGGTGACTGCCGGCTTCCGCGTGCGCGCCATGCAGATAGACATGAGTGCCACGGGCAAGGCCCTGATTACCGGCAGCAGCGAGCCCGACGAGAGCATCAAGGGCAAGACCGGCACCGGCGACTACTACAACATCGAAGACCCCGTGGCCATCCAGAACTGCGTCATCAACGGTGTCAACGGCAACCTGGTCTATGACGGCGACAAGAAATACTGCTTCAAAGACCTGGTCATCGACAACTGCAATGTCCACCTGACCTCTTCCAGCACGACCAACATCTCGGGCAATGCCATCATCTACTGCAAGACCGGCTTTGTCAACGACATCACCGTGCGCAACTCCACCTTCTGGAACACCGGCGACAGCGATGCCAAATACTTCATCCAGTATAACAACGGCGGCCGCGCCACCCGTGCCGGCTACACCAGCAACAGCATCACCCACACCAACAACACGTTCTACAACGTGGCCAAAGCCGGCCAGTGGTTCAACTGCAACGGCTTCACCGGCCAGAAGACGTCCACCTATTTCATCACCGGCAACATCTTTTTTGACTGTGGCAACAAGCAGGTGGCCCGCCGCATCCTGGCAGGTGTGACGCCTGGCAGCGGCCGTATCGGCGACTGCCTGTTCAACAACAACAGCTACTGGTTCGAGGGCGCAGACGTCTCCGAGGCCGAGAGTGCCTACGACAACGGCACCATCCTGAAGAGCGACCCCGCCTTCGCCGATGCCGCCGGCGGCAACTTCACCCCGTCGGGCAGCGAGCAGGTGTCCAAGCAGACCGGCGACCCGCGCTGGTACGAGACTAATTAACGCTTAGCAAACCATAAAAGACAACGATATGAATAAAAAACTTATATTCAGTTTATGCCTGGGTGTGCTGATGTCGCTCTGCTCGATGTCGGCGTACGCTCAAGACCAGACCGTGACGGGTACCGTGCTCGACGAGTTGGGCGAACCCGTGATAGGTGCTACCGTTACCGTAGATGGCACGAAGATTGCCACGGTGACCGACCTCGACGGCAACTACAAGCTGGCCGTTCCCAAGGGCAAGAAGATTACCATCTCATACATCGGCTACATGACCATGACCGTAGCCCCCGGCGGCACCGTGTCGCTGCAGGAAGACCGCCAGAGCCTTGAAGAAGTGGTGGTGGTCGGCTATGGCTCGCAGAAGAAAGCCCACCTGACCGGTTCGGTGGCCACCGTCGATATGAACGACGTGCAAGACCTTGCCGCCGGCGGTCTGGCCTCCACGCTGAGCGGACTGGTGAACGGTCTGTCGGTCAGCGGCGGCGACGGCCGTCCCGGCGAGAACGCCACGATGACCATCCGCGACACCAACTCGTTCGGCGAGATTGGCTCTACCGCCCAGCAGCCGCTGTTCGTCATCGACGGCTACATCTACCCGAACGACGTGAAGGTAGGCAACGTGTCGCAGAACCTCGGTGCCGAGGCCTTCAACAACCTCGACCCCTCTGAGGTGGAGAGCATCTCCGTGCTGAAAGACGCCTCGGCCGCCGTCTATGGCGCCCGTGCCGCCAACGGTGTCATCCTCGTCACCACCAAGCGCGGCAAGCTCGGCGCCCCGAGCATCAGCTACAGCGGCACCTTCGGTTTCACCAACGAAGTGTCGCGCCCGAAGATGCTCAGCGCCTACGACTACGGCCGCCTGTACAATGCCGTGAAGGCCGGCGACCCCACCAGCACGACGCTGAACAACAAGTCGGACCTCTTCCAGCTGGACGAGCTGGAGGCCATGAAGTCGCTGAACTACAACCTGCTCGACGACAACTGGAAGACGGCCTTCATGATGAAGCACTCGTTCAACATCAGCGGCGCCACCGAGCGTGTCAACTACTTCGGCAGCGTCAGCTACTTCGACCAGGACGGTAACCTCGGCAAGCTCGACTACAACCGCTGGAACTACCGCGCCGGTGTCGATGTGAAGATCAACGACTACCTGTCGGCCAGCCTGAGTGTCAGCGGCGACTACGGCAAGAAGAACAAGCCCCTGCTGAAAGTCGGCGGCACCAATGCCGAGAAAGACTACAACCTCATGCTCACCCGCCCGTACTACATGCCGGAATACGTGGCCGGCTACCCCATCGCGTCGTACGGCCCGAGCAACACCATGCAGAACCAGAACCAGAACTACTCGTTCAGCGTGCTGCAGAACAACGGCGACTACAGCCAGAACATGTCGTCGAACACCAACATCAACGCCAGCGTCAGCTACGACTTCGGCTGGAGCAAGATCCTGAAGGGCCTGAAGCTGAAGTTCACCTACTCGAAGAGCATCAACACCGACAAGACCAACGAGTACGGCTCGTCGTTCAGCCTCTATAAGATGGAGCCCCGCTTCGGCTCGGGCAGCCACCTGTACACGCCCCTTCCCGGCATGACCGACGCCGAGATTGCCGCCTACTACGACCCGACGCACTTCACCAAGCTCACGCTGAACAACGGCGACTACCTGAGCCGCTCGATGATACGCACCGACAACTACCAGATCAACTTCACCGCCTCCTACGGCCGTGACTTCGGCAAGCACCACGTCAGCGCCCTCTTCTCCATCGAGAAGTCGGAAGCCGAGAGCGAATACCTGGTAGGCCAGGTCACCCAGCCCTACGAGTTCACCAGCGGCCAGTCCAACTCGGCCACCGGTGTGCAGAGCACCACGTTCACCCGCTCCGAGAGCGGTACGCTGTCGTACATCGGCCGTGTCAACTACGCCTATGCCGACCGCTACCTGTTCGAGTTCCTGCTGCGTGCCGACGCCTCGACGAAGTTCGCCCCCGAGAACTACTGGGGCACCTTCCCCGCCATCTCGGCCGGCTGGGTGGTCAGCGAGGAGCCGTGGTTCCAGAACGTGAAGTGGCTCAAGTGGGTTGACTTCCTGAAGCTGCGTGCCAGCTGGGGTATGACCGGCCGCGACAACACCGCCGCCTGGCAGTGGATGAAGGTCTATGCCCTCGATGCCAACCGTGGCGTGGTCTTCGGCGAGGGCACGCAGAACGCCTCCGGCCGCCGCATCACCATCAACAAGAACAACTCTGCCGTCAACCCAGACGTACACTGGGACAAGTCGTACAAGACCAACATCGGTTTCGACCTGCAGGTGCTGAACCGTCGCCTGGCCATCAACTTCGACTACTACTCTGAGCGCAACCGCGAGATGCTGCTGAACATCATCCAGAACGTGCCCTCTACCGTCGGCACCCAGTCGGCAGCCATGAACCTCGGCGAAATCAACAACTGGGGCTGGGAGCTCGGCATCACGTGGCGCGACAAGATTGGCAAGGACTTCAAGTACCGCGTAGGCCTGAACACCGGCTACCACGACAACAAGGTGCTCAACATGGACTTCGAAGACGAGTACGTCTATCGCCAGATTGTGCGCAACGGCCGTACCGACATCGGCACCTGGGGCATGCAGTGCCTCGGCATGTTCCGCTCGTTCCAGGACATCGAGGAATACTTCGACAAGTACCTGAAGTACACCAACGAGCAAGGCCAGACGGTCTATGGCACCTACATGGGTCTGTCGAAAGACCAGGTGCGCCCGGGCATGCTCATCTATAAGGACGTGCGCGGCAGCAACGGACTGGGCGCCCCCGACCACAAGGTCGATAAGGACGACGACCAGGTGGCCCTGTCGAACCGCTCCAACCCCTACGGCTTCACCATGAACCTGGGTGCCGAGTGGAAGGGCATCTCGCTCACCGCACAGCTCAATGCCGCCTGGGGTGGCTACAACACCATACCCTCGCAGGCCCTCTCGCCGCAGGGCAGCCTGGAGTTCTACAACATGCCCTCGTTCTGGAATCCCGACGACATGTTCGTCTATGACAACATCTACGACGGACAGGGCAACCTGCTGCAGCTGCAGAACCGCAACGCCACCTACCCCAACCTGATGTATGCCAGCGTCAACAGCGTGGCGTCCAGCTTCTGGCGCGTCAGTGCCGCCACCGTCCGCCTGGGCCGTCTCACCATTGCCTACGCCCTGCCCTCGAAGTGGTTCAAGTCGGTCGGCATCAAGAGTGCCCGCGTCAATGTGACCGGAGTCAACCTCATCAACTTCTACAACCCCTACCCCGACAAGTTCATGAACCCCATGGCAGGCTCGTTCGGTACCTACCCCAACCTGCGCAAATGGACTATCGGTGTCAACTTGTCGTTCTAACATTAAAGACTAAAGATTATGAAAAAGACTATCAAATATCTTAGCTTCGGTCTGACAGCAGTGCTGGCTCTCAACGCCTGTAGCGATAAATTCTTAGAGGATAAAAAGAACTACGACAACGCCCAGTCGGACATCTACAACTACTACACCGGTGCCGACGGCCGCGTGCAAGACCTGTACAGCTGGTGTCTGCCCACCGTGGGCGACGTCTCGTGGCGCAACCCGTCGATGGGTAACGCCGACCTCTGCAGCAAGGCCACCGAGGAGTATGCCGGACTGAGCGCCTTCGTCGATCCCGAGATAGAGCTCAACTCGCTGGGACAGACCAACTCCGTGCCCGACTTCTTCATGGGCCAGCAGAACAACATCCAGGAGGCCGTCTATGGCCGCATCCGCAACATCAACGACTGTATCGAGGGCATCAAGGGCGGCACCCTGCCGCAGACCGACAAGGACTTCCTGCTGGGCCAGTGCTACTTCCTGCGCGCCTGGTGCTACTTCAACCTGTTCAAGTGGTACGGCGGCGTGCCCCTCGTGACGTCCATGCTCGAACCCGTCGAGGGCGAGGCGTCGTTCACGCCGCGCTCCACGTCGGCAGCCACCAAGGAGTTCATCGAGAACGACCTCAACCAGGCTGCCCTGCTCCTGGGCGGCAAGAAGATGGCCGGCAACGACAGCTATGCCAACCCGCTCTACGGCCGCGTCAGCTCGGGCACGGCCCTGGCCCTGAAAGGCCGTCTGCTCACCCTCTGGTGCAGCCCGCTGTTCAACCGCAGCGGCGACCAGAGCCGCTACACCGCCGCCTACAACACCATGAAGGCCGACCTGCAGACCATCCAGGACTGCGGCTACGGGCTCTACACCTCGGGCAGCAACCTGAACGGCAGCGACTTCTGCAACCAGTTCCTGCAGTCGAGCTTCAACAAGGAGGCCGTCTTCGTCACGCTCTACAACCAGATAGTCAGCGACGACGGTCTTGACACGCAGAAGAACAACAACTGGGAGCGCTCCATCCGCCCGTCGAACACCGGCGGCAGCGGCAAGAACGCCTCGGCCATGCTGATGAACCTCTTCCCCATGAGCGACGGCAAGCTGCCCGCCAACGTAGAGGCCGACAACTACACGCTGCTGGAGCGCAGCACCATGAGCGCCCCGGCCGAGTATCCCTTCATGGACCGCGACCCGCGCTTCTACCACACCTTCGCCATGCCCGGCTTCCGCTGGGCCTACAGCGGCGACGCCAGCCTGAAGGACGAGCACAACCCCGCCGACGGCAGCAACTACACGCTGTGGAACTATGTCTGGTTCACCAGCCTCGACGACCAGGGCAACCCCGAGAGCGGCAACAGCTACGGTGCCGACAACCTGCTGTCGAGCAGAAGCGGCATCTACGTGCGCAAGAAGAGCGACGACCTGGACATGAACACCAAGCCGCTCTACCAGTATATGGCCACCTACTCGAAGGGTGCTGCACCCTTCTTCTCGGCTGCTCCGCTCATCGAGCTGCGCTATGCCGAGGTGCTGCTGAACATGGCCGAGGTGGCTTGCGGTGCCGGACACGTGGCCGGCAACGTCGAGGGCGAGGCTGAATACTACCTGCAGCAGGTGCGCGACCGCGCCGGCGTGCCGGCATGGACCAACCTGACGGGCAACCAGCAGGCCTGCATGAGCGCCATCCTCTACGAGCGCATGATTGAGTTCGCCTACGAAGGCAAGCGCTTCGACGACGTGCGCCGCTGGCTGCTCTTCGACGGTGGCGACAAGTTCTCGACCATCCCCGGCGCCCCCGCCACATGGAACGTCAGCGGCATGTTTGGCAGCAACACCTGCGCATGGCTGGGCGTGAAGCCGCTGAACGGCCAGATACGCACCAACATGTCGTTCCGCGTAGCCGACAAGTACGGCGTGGGCGGCAAGGAGTGGAACAGCGACCCGATGGCCGGCGTGGCGCGTCCGGCAGGCATCGACCTCCGCGAGGAAGACATTGCCACGCAGATGAACACGCTGAAGGACTGGTACACCGAGAACCTCGTGCCCCGCGTCACATGGGCCGACGGCTATTACACCAGCCGCGAGCTGAAGAGCATCAACTACCGACCCTACTACTACTTCCTGGGTCTGAGCAGCGGTGCGCAGTCGGCCAACAAGATGTTGCCGCAGACCATCGGCTGGGGCGACTACAACAACGGCGGCATGGGCACCTTCGACCCGCTGGCCAACTAAGCCCTCCGCATCTATACCCACAAAGCCTACCTATCCGTCAGCCCGAAAGCTACGGATAGGTAGCTTTTTTGTTGTCACCAGTAGCCTCTCCAC